>NZ_CAXSTD010000001.1:0-561782 GCF_964240315.1 Blautia sp. Marseille-P2398 | reverse complement strand
TAATTCCACTGCTTTTTTAATAAAAATAAAACTGCGCCACAGCCTTGGCAGGCCATCGCGCAGCGATTTTGTTCAATCGGAATTTCAGGAGGTGTTTTTATGCCACAAATGAATAAGGGAGGAAAATTTATTTTCGGGAAATCACTCATTCGGACGGATGGAACATTGCGGATTCCACCGCAGGCAATGG
Source organism: Blautia sp. Marseille-P2398 (assembly GCF_964240315.1). NCBI lineage: Bacteria > Bacillati > Bacillota > Clostridia > Lachnospirales > Lachnospiraceae > Blautia > Blautia sp. Marseille-P2398. Next base: position 561,592 of record NZ_CAXSTD010000001.1, on the reverse strand, counting down.
AAGAATATCACATTGCAGATGAAGGAAAAGTATATCTTTTTACCGGAAGTAAGATTACCGGTGGCTTCTGCGTCACCCGGAAAGGCCTTTTGCATCCGTCAAAACTTGGTCACATTTTGGACGATACTCCACCGTTGCTTGACTACTCAGCAGGTTCTGGCGAATTTATCAAATACAAGGGGCGTTCCTACTGCTGGGTAGAGATTTCACAGGAGGGGCAAATTCTTCTTACGAAGAAAATGATGGATTTTTTGAAGGTGAGACCCGGAATGGAGCTGCTCTCTATCCGCAGTAGCGACATCGCGTTTACGATGGGAGCTAAAGGACCGCTATTGGAAAAAGCAGAAAACTATGATGGTGAAATTCCGCTTTTTTAAGTGTAACAATTTGAATTTGTGGAGGATAACTATTGTGGATAAAGCAGTTATTTATATACATGGAAAAGGTGGTAATGCTGAAGAAGCTATTCATTACAAACCGCTCTTTAGTAATTGTGATGTGATTGGTCTCGACTATACTGCACAGTTTCCATGGGAAGCAAAAGAAGAATTTCCATTACTTTTTAATTCAATTTATAGAAACTACAAGACTGTTGAAGTAATTGCCAATAGCATTGGAGCGTATTTTGCTATCAATGCCTTATCAAATCAGCAAATAGAGAAAGCATATTTTATTTCGCCCGTTGTAGATATGGAAAGGCTTATTGCTGATATGATGATTTGGGCAAATGTTACAGAGGATGAACTCAAAGAGAAAAAAGAAATTCAGACAACCTTTGGAGAGACTCTTTCATGGGATTATCTTTGCTATGCAAGAGAAAATCCTATTATATGGGAAATCCCAACGCACATTTTGTATGGTGAAAAAGATAATTTTACCGCTTATGGAACGATATTTGAATTTGTACAGAGGACTAATTCAACACTTTCTATTATGAAAAATGGAGAGCATTGGTTTCATACGGATGAACAAATGAAATTTCTTGATGAATGGATAATAAAATCTTCCAAATAAATTCAAGTTTTATTGATTAGGAAATTGGGGAGTTATGCATTTTGTAAAGGGGGATCTATAAATGAAAACGTGTTGTTTGGTATGGGAAATTCCTGTAATAGAGGGAGAACATTATAATCCAATTATGAATGTCATTTATATGCAAAAAGCAAAGAAATTTTTGAATCAACTAAATCGATATTTTCAGGATGAGAATATGGATTGGAAGTGTGTTTTAGACCGTTCAGCATGTACTTATAATGAGATTTTTTCCAGTGAAAATCAAGCAGTTATTTTTGTTCCGGAAGCTAAAACAAGACAATGGTTATATAAAAAAGAAATTCAGGCTGTAAGTATTCCAAAATATTATTTGGATTTTGCAGAATATAATGAAGGAAAGTTGGATAAAATAGCAATTTTTTTTATGAACTTAAAAAATGATATACAATAGATTTACTTGTTATGGAGCAATGATATGTTTTGAAGGTAGAAAAAATTACAGGGAAAAGAAAGAAACCAAAGTAAAAAGCCGATGCAGGACTTTTGAATCCAGTATCGGCTTTATTGATCTTACAGAGGTTTTGAAAAATTTACTTTTAATGGTTCATCAATGCTTTGATATTTGGGGCTGTGTGGATTTTTTTCGATACAGCAGGAATAACATAAACAATAGAATTACTGGAAAAATAAGTCCGAATCCCATGCCGATCCTAATATTATTTCCGGCATTCTGGGTGATACGACCAACAATTCCAGGTCCAATGCTGCCACCTAAATCTCCTGCCATGGCAAGAAGAGAAAACATAGCCGTTCCACCTGTTGGAAAAGTTTTTGAGGAAATACTGATTGTTCCAGGCCACATGATTCCAACTGAAAATCCACATGCAATACAACCGATAAGTCCGATAATCGGGCTGGATGACAAAGCGGCAAGTAGATAACAGACAACGCATAATATGCCTGAACCACTCATAAACTTCATTAAATCTAACTGTTCTCCATATTTTCCAAAAATTATACGGCTGATTCCCATTGTTACTGCAAACATACATGGACCTGCTAAATCTCCCAGGGCTTTTGACAATCCCAGTGCAGCTTCTGCATAAGCAGATGCCCATTGAGCCATTGCAAGCTCAGAAGCTCCGGAACAGATCATCAGACATATTGCAACCCAGAAAAATGGTCTGGAAAACAGATTCTTAATTCCCATTCCGGAACCATTGTCAACCAGAGGTTCAATAGGACAGGTCATGAAGTTATAAGTATTAACTGCAGGAATGATTGCCCATATTACGGCGAGCCATTTCCAGTTGTCTATTCCAAATATCAGGAAAAATAAGCTGGAAATCAAAATTGTCCCAACAGCTCCCCAACAGTAAAAGGAATGGAGCAGACTCATAGTTGCTTCTTTGTTTTCAAATGGACAGGCCTCGATAATAGGGCTGCAAAGTACTTCTATTAAACCACTTCCGATGGCATAAACAATAACACTACATATAATTCCAATAAAAGGATCAGGTAAAAAATCAGGTAAAAATGCCAGTCCAAGCAGACCCAGTGCAGAAAATATTTCTGATGTAACAATGCACACACGATATCCGATATGATCTACGAATTTGGCACAGAACAGGTCAACCAGAAGCTGTGTGAAAAAGAAGAAAGTGGATATCAGAGCAATGTTACCGAGAGAAATATGGTAGTCACTGTGAAATTTCAAAAAAAGAAGCGGTGCGAAGTTTGCAGCAATAGCCTGTGTGATAAAGCCCATATAACAGGCAAGTTTTGTCTTATGGTAGTCAGCTTTTTTTATAGAATTCCCCAATTTAAAAATCATAAGAATACCTCTTTTCTTTTTTTGCTTGATTATATAGCAAATATTAGATATATACATTGAATTAAATTGTAGAAATACTGTATAATATCGTAAAAAAGAAAGAATGTGATATGGAGATGGATTATAATAAAATATATAATAAGATACTTACAGACGAGGAGTTCATGGAAATTAAACAGCATGGAAGTAGTGACTATCCATTCCAGTATTATTATGATAATCTGGAATTGTTTGATTTTCATTGTATTGAGTGGCACTGGCACAGAGAATTTGAGTTTTTATATGTGGAGTCCGGAGAAGTTACATGCGGAATAGGAGAAAAACAGATTATATTGTCAGAAGGAGAAGCAATTTTTATTAATTCTAAAATATTGCACCGCTTTTACGCACCATCAGGTGGTATCATTCCTAACTTTGTATGTATGCCGGAATTTATTGCACCGGAGAACAGCCTGATCTATAAGAAATATATCTTGCCAATCATTTCATCGAATATATATTTCCAGCGTTTTCAGACTGATGAACTATGGCAGACAAAGATTATACAAACTATGATAAAAATAATGGAAATACAGGGAAATGAGAAAATAAGAGAACTTGCTACTTTGGCATTGATGCAGGATTTATGGCTGACTTTTTATGAAAATGTAAAGTTATCTGATAAAGGAGATGTACAGACAGTTGATGAAGTTGCACAGAAAAGAGTGCAGTTAATCATGCAATATATACATGAAAACTATAATCACAATTTGTCTCTGGATGAAATTGCTTCACATATAGGAATCAGCAAAAGTACTGCACTTAATTTGTTCCACCGGTTTTTACATACTACACCGGTTAATTATCTGATAGGATATCGACTTCAGGCAGCTTCCTGGTTATTGAAAAATACGAATAAAAAAGTAAAAACGATCGCCTATGAAAGTGGATTTCATAACGTTGATTATTTTTGCAGATTGTTTAAAAAACGTTATCATTTAACCCCATCAGAATATCGCTGCACATGTTTAAAATTGTTGTCGGCAGATCCGAGTCTTCAGACCCATAAATAAAGCCGATGCGGGACTTTGGAATCCTGTATCGGCTTTGTTAATTTGCGAAGATTTTGAAAAATTTATTTTACTGGTTCATTAGTGCTTTGATGTCTTCTTCCGGTGTGGTGATAGGTGCAATACCATAATTTTCCACCAGATAGTTCAGAATATTAGGAGACAGGAACGCCGGAAGAGAAGGACCAAGACGGATGTTCTTGATACCCAGGTGTAAAAGTGTCAGCAGGATACAGACTGCTTTTTGTTCATACCAGGAGAGAACGAAGGAAAGCGGAAGCTCATTTACAGAACATCCAAATGCATCCGCAAGTGCCACAGCAACCTGGATTGCACCATAAGCATCATTACACTGGCCCATATCCATCAGTCGTGGCAGACCACCGATTTCTCCCAGCTCAAGATCATTGAAACGGAATTTTCCACATGCCAGGGTGAGAACGATACTGTCAGAAGGTGTCTGTTTCACGAATTCCGTATAATAGTTTCGACCCGGTTTGGCACCATCACAGCCGGCAACCAGGAAGAAATGGCGGATAGCGCCTGATTTTACTGCTTCTACTACAGTATCTGCATGGGACAGAATGGCTGCATGTCCGAAACCGGTTGTTACTTTCGTACCGCCGTTGATGCCTGTGCGTGTCTGATCTTCTTTGTAACCACCCAGTTCCAGTGCTTTTTCAATAACCGGTGTGAAATCTTTCTTCTCGTCGATATGAACAGCGCCTGGGAAAGCAACCACTTCTGTTGTAAATACTCTGTCAGCATAACTGCTTTTTGGCGGCATCAGACAGTTGGTGGTGTAAAGGATCGGAGCCGGAAGATGATCAAACTCTTTCTGCTGATTCTGCCATGCAGTTCCGAAATTTCCTTTTAAGTGAGAGAATTTCTTTAAGAGTGGATAGGCATGGGCAGGGAGCATTTCACCGTGGGTATAGATGTTGATTCCTTTTCCTTCTGTCTGTTCAAGTAAAAGCTGCAGATCCTTCAGATCATGACCGGTTACTACAATAAATGGTCCTTTTTCTACGGTAAGTGTAACTGCAGTCGGTTCCGGTGTTCCATAGGTTTTGGTATTTGCCTTGTCAAGAAGTGCCATACATTTCAGATTGATTTCCCCTACTTTCAGTACAGTAGGAAGCAGTGTATCCATACTTTCTTCATAACCAATCTTAAATAATGCTTCGCAGAAGAAACGGTTTACTTCGGCATCTTCATAATTCAGAACATTTGCATGATAAGCATAGGCTGCCATTCCGCGAATCCCGAAAAGAATAAGGGACTTCAGGGAGCGGATATCTTCATCTGCATTCCACAGCTGCTGCATGTCATATTCGTCTGATTTACCGCAAGGTGACTGACATTTACTGCAACCAGGAACCAGTCTTTCTTTTTCTGCTCTGACTTTTTGTATCATATTTTCGATTGCTGCATCGTCAAAACTCACATTTGTAACGGTAGTAAACAGTCCTTCAATTATGATCTGACTGGTACTTTTGGAAATAGCTGCTGCGCTATCGACAGCCCTTGCCAGACCGATCAACGCACCTGTCAGCTCATCCTGTAATTTGGCAGTGCCTGCCTTTTTTCCGCAGACACCTGCATTTCCTGTGCAGCCGGTGCATCCCACTGTCTGTTCACACTGATAACAAAACATTTTTTTATCCATTGTCGTATCCTCCTTTATTCTATAATATTTCCATCAATACCTATGGTTATAACCTGCCAGGGAATGAATTTTCCACTATTCTGAAGTGCTTTTCTGGTTGCCATCTCAAGTCCGCCACAGCATGGAACTTCCATTCTTACAATCGTCACACTTTGAATATCGTTATTTTGGATTATTGCAGTCAGTTTCTCGCTATAATCCACCTGATCCAATTTAGGACAGCCGATTAATGTTACCTTATTTCGGATAAAATCCTGATGAAAGCCTGCGTAAGCGTAAGCAGTACAATCGGCTGCGATTAAAAGCTTTGCGCCGTTAAAATATGGGGCACTGACAGGTGCCAGCTTAATCTGTACCGGCCAGTTTTGAAGATTGGATACCTGACCTGTGGTTGAAGATGTTTTTTCTGATTTGGGTATTTCTGATCGCTGAATCTGCATGCTTTTAGACCCGGGACAGCCGGCATGAGCAGTTATTGCCTGATTTTTGGCAAATATTTTTTTCTGTGCTTCTTTCACAGCCGCTTCATCATATTCAGGTGCTTCCCGTTCCTCAAAGGAAATGGCACCTGTGGGACACTCCGGGAGGCAATCCCCCAGTCCGTCACAGAAATGTTCTCTCACCAATTCTGCTTTTCCATTAATGATATCAATGGCACCTTCGTGGCAGGCATCTGCACAGGCGCCGCAGCCATTGCATTTTTCTTTATCGATTCGAATAATCTTTCTTATCATTTTACCTCCGTCAATAGATTTAACTTTTGTTTCTGTCAGCATTATAGTATGATAAATACAACTTGTATGTTTGATTTCCAACAAGGAGGAATGATTTTGAAAAAATATTTACCCATTCTAAAAAACAGTCCATTCTTTACAGGCCTTACTGATAACGAGATATTATCTATACTGCATTGTGTAAAAGCAACAGCAGTTTCCCAAAAACGAGATTCTTATATTTTCAGAGCAGGAGATTCTACTGAGGTAATGGGACTTGTGGTGTCTGGCTGTGTTCTTGTTATTCAGGAAGATCTTTGGGGGCATCGGAATATTCTGTCGAAATGTCATACCGGTGATTTCTTTGGTGAGCCATATGCAGCAAGCCCGGGTGCTGTTCTGAATGTCAGTGTGGTGGCAGATACGGATTGTGAGATTATTCTGCTAAATGTCCAAAGGCTTCTGATTTCCTGCCCGACTGCATGCGAACACCATCAGAAGCTGATCCGCAACCTGGTCAGTGTTCTGGCAAATAAGATACTGATCCTGAACGACAAAATCACACATGTGGGCAAGCGAACGACAAGGGACAAACTATTGTCCTATCTGTCGGCAGAGTCTATCAGACATTCGTCGTTATCCTTTGATATTCCCTTTGACCGGCAGCAGCTGGCAGATTATCTGTGCATTGACCGTGCGGCAATGTCTACGGAGATATCAAAGTTACAGAAAGAAGGTTATATAAAAACAAATAGAAATCATTTTGAATTGACTGTTTGTAATAATTCGGATTCTGAAATAAAAGTGTGATATCCATCATGAAAATTTGTGTATTACAGTTATGTCAAGCGGATATTCGCAATTGAAGCAGGGGACTTACTTGATTTGGTTAAACTTTCGTGTGACAAACGTAGCTGTCTGTGATATTATGAAAGTGATATAAGCGAAAATGACTTTTGCAGAAACGAAAGTATCTTTAAATGATATTTACAAATATACTTCCTCTAATGGCTTAAAGGGAAGTTTTATGGATACGGAACGGTATGAGTACAAATGAGCAGGAAGCAGTAATGTCAATGCTGTATGGACTTCAGAAGTAGGAGAACAGTTCGAACATATGTATCGGCTGTTCTTTTTTTGTTTTCAGGCATTAATGCGGTAGTATTTTCTATAATAAGTGTTGGGAGATTATATGAAAAAGTTTAAGGCAAACGATAATAAGAGTGAAGAACATGAGATCAACTACAGACAATTCAACAAAAAGCTGGAACTGCTGAATCAGATCCTGTCTCTGATATCAGACATCAATCAGGCATCAGATGAGAAAGAAGTGAAGGACTGTATTCCTGCATTGCTTCAATACACCGGCGAATATACAGATGCAGACAGAGTATATATTTTTGAACTGATGTCTGAAAAACAGGATTATTACAGCAATACCTTCGAATGGTGCAGAGAGGGGATCGTCCCCCAGATTGACAATCTGATTCGTATTTCTGCCGATAGTATGCCGGTGTGGCATGAGAAATTTCTTCGTGGAGAAACTATAATTATTCATGATCTGGAGAAAATATGTGAAACTATGCCTTCGGAATATGACATTCTGAAGGTTCAGGATATTCATTCTCTGCTGGTTTTACCTTTGTTTGCAAATACGCAGTTGAGCGGTTTTATCGGTCTGGATAATCCGGATCTGGTTAATCCCGGTGTTTCCATATCGCTTCTTTCCAATGCAGGCGGACATCTTGCCAGTACATTGAACAATCTGCGCATGTTCAGGATGCTTGAGGAAAAACAGAAAACACTGGAGAGCAATCTGGAGGAACTTCAGAAGGAGAAGCATATCCTGGAAGCTCTCTGCGTAGATTATACCTCATTTTATTTATGTGATCTGGCAAATGATACTCTGGAAACGATCAAACAGAGCATACTTTCCAATGGTACAGAGATTGATGAGATGACGGAGCAGAAATCCAGTTATACCTCCAGAATCAGATATTATTATGATCATTACGTAATCCGGGAATCAGCACCGGATTTCCTCCGGAAGATGGAACGTCACGCTCTCATAGAGTATCTGCAGAATCACAAGCGTTTTGCGTATCGTTATCAGTCAGTGAAAAACCATGCCGGACATGAGTATTTTGAATTACAGGTGATCCGCCTGGAGACAGGCAACAGGGATGATTATAAGATCATTATGGGATTTCGCTATATTGATGATATTGTGCAGGAGGATATGAAAAAGAAGCAGCAGATGGAAGAGACTATGGCTGACCTGAAACTGAATAATGAGATTATCTCTGCAATCAGCAAAATGTACCGGATCATTTACCGGATGGATCTGATCCATGATACCTATGAGGAGATTTCCAGCCAGGAATCCATGCACCGTCTGACCGGCAGAAGTGGAAAGACTTCTGTTCAGTTTACAAAAGCCAGAGAAAAATTCATAGCCCCCGAATTTCAGGAAAGAATGAGAGAATTTCTGGATGTTTCCACTCTGGCAGAGCGTCTGAAGAACAGAGAGGAGGTTTCCACAGAATACAGAGCCATAACCGGAGTCTGGTATCAGGCAAGATTTATTGTAAAGCTTCGAAATGAAGCAGGGGAAGTGACTAATGTTCTCTATGTGACGAGAGATATTAATGACCAGAAAATATCTGAGCTGGAGAGCCGGGAAGAACTGAGAAGAACCGCTCAGGAGGCAGAGAAAGCCAATCTGGCAAAGACAGATTTCCTGAGGAGAATGAGCCATGATGTCCGTACACCGATCAACGGGATCCAGGGCTGTGTGGATATTGCGGACCGTTATCCGGATGATCTGGAGCTTCAGCAGGAAGCACGTACCAGAATCAGGACTGCTTCCAGTTATCTTTTAAATCTTGTCAATGATGTGCTGGATATGAATAAGCTGGAATCCGGCAATATACAGCTTGAGAGAAAGCACTTTAATCTGCTGGAACTTTTGCATAATACGAATGAAATCATCAGGATGCAGGCAAATGAAGCTGGTGTTAATTATTATGTAGAAGCTGGAGAAATCATCCATACACAGCTGATAGGAAGTCCGGTACATTTCCAGCAGATATTGATGAATATCGGCAGCAATGCAGTAAAATATAATCATGATGGCGGTTCTGTGACAGTTACCTGTCGTGAGATTTCCTATACGGATACCATTGCGGAATATGAACTGACCTGTACAGATACCGGGATCGGCATGAGTGAGGAATTTCAGAAAAGGGCATTTGAGCCTTTTGCCCAGGAGGGGCAGTCAGCCAGAACAAAATATGCAGGTACCGGTCTGGGTCTTGCCATTGCCAGAAAACTGACAGAACTGCAGGAAGGAACTCTTTTCTTTGAGAGCATACAGGGAAAAGGAACCAAATTTATTCTCCATATTTCTTTTGAAATCTCTGCAGAGGAACCGGAAAAGAAATCTCATATGTATCAGAACTGTTCAGTAGAGGGGATTCAGGTTCTGCTGGTGGAAGACAATGAGCTGAATATGGAAATTGCTGAGTTTCTGCTGAAAGAAGAAAAAATGATAGTGACAAAGGCATGGAATGGACGGGAAGCCGTAGAAATCTTTGAGAATTCAGAGCCCGGATACTTTGATGTGATTCTGATGGATCTGATGATGCCACAAATGGGAGGTCTGGAAGCTACCCGCAGAATCAGAAAAATGGATCGAGAGGATGCGGAATCTATCCCCATTTTTGCTATGACAGCCAATGCCTTTCTGGATGATATTGCACAGAGTAAAGCAGCAGGAATGAACGAACATTTTTCAAAACCCCTTCAAATGGAGAAAGTGATAGATACCATACGATTTTATTGCACAGCCCGATGAGAAACAGTTGGAAGAAAACATAACGAGGAAAATTCAATGAAAATAAATAGTACAGCTGCTAAACATATTAAAAAATACTGCTATATTATAGGACTTCTCTCTTTCCTGATCGCATTTTTTGCGTGTAGTCAGATGCTCCGATATCAGGAAAAGGAAAAAAAAGCATCGGGAACTTATATGGCACAAAGCACGATAAGGAGAGTCAAGGCAAAGCTGGACAATTATATAATGATTTCTGATTTTCTGGGAAATTATATCATTGATGGATCGGATATGGATGAAAACACTTTTTCAGAACTGGCAGAAAAGATTCCTAATGAGGAAGGTGTGGTAAAGGCGTTTGAGCTGGCACCGGAAGGAATCATAACCGAAATCTATCCTATGCAGGGAAATTCAGAGGCTCTTGGACTGGATGTTCTGAGGGAACACGAACGGAAAAAAGATGCAGTTCTGGCTAAGGAAACCGGGGAATATACACTTGGCGGTCCCTATCAGTTAAAGCAGGGAGGAACCGGAGCATTACTTTTTAAACCGGTTTATCGAACCGATAATTTCGGAGAGAGTAGTTTCTGGGGATTTGTACTCCAGGTAATTGACTGGGATCGTTTCATGAGTGATATAAATCTGAAATCTTTAAGTGAGGCAGATTTCAGTTATAAGATCTGGTCTTATGACAGAAGCAGTGGAGATAAGGTTATTCTTGCCCAGAGTCAGGATGATATGCCGGAAAACAGCCTGACGATAGAATGTGAGATCCCGAATAACACATGGTATTTTGATATTGCGCCTTCCAATGGGTGGACTCCGGTTTCTCAATGGATTCTTTCCATAATTGCTTCTTATATATTCTCGTTGCTGATCGCTATGGTTTTTTATCAGATATCCAGCAAAAAACACAGAGAAAAACAATATGCTGCTGAGCTTGAGAAAGCGGCAGAACTGGCGAAAAGTGCCAATGAAGCAAAAACACGATTTCTGTTTAATATGAGCCATGATATCCGGACGCCAATGAATGCGATCATAGGTTTTTCCGGATTACTGGAAAAGAACCTTCAAAACGAGGAAAAGGCAAAAGAATATCTGGGAAAGATCTGTTCTTCCGGAAATCTGCTGATGACGATTATTAACCAGATCCTGGAGATAGCCCGTATTGAAAGCGGCACTACAGCTCTGCAGCTGAAAGCAGAGGATATAAACACATTATTTCATACGGTAAACACAGTATTTGAGGAAGATGTAAGGAAGAAGAACCTGCAGTATTCGGTAGATTTGGATGTATATCATACCTTTATCCTTTGTGACAGGGTGAAACTTCAGGAGATAATGCTGAACATCATCAGCAATGCGATAAAGTATACGTCAGATGGGCATGGGGTTCATGTAAAGATATATGAGAAGGATTCAGAGGATCCCCGGAAAGCCCGGCTCATTTTTACCTGTGAAGATACAGGCATTGGCATGAGCGAGGAATATCTTCCACATATCTTTGAAGAATTTTCCAGAGAGCATACAACCACAGAGAACAAGGTCGCTGGTACAGGACTGGGTCTTCCTATTGTAAAATCCATGATCGAGTTGATGGGAGGAAGTATCCGGGTAGAAAGTACGCAGGGCGCCGGGACAAAATTCACTGTAGATATTTCTTTTGATACAGCATCAGAAGAGGATGTATACAGGAATCAGATATCTGAACAGCCGGATGCATTAAAGAGGATGGAAGGAAAACGTATTCTTCTTGCAGAAGATAATGATCTGAATGCAGAAATTGCGATAGAACTGCTTGCGGAACAAAAGATTATTGCAGACCGCGCAATGGATGGAGCTGATTGTCTGGATAAGCTGGAGAAAGCAGCTTCCGGATATTATGATATGATTCTTATGGATATTCAGATGCCGGTGATGGATGGATATGACGCTACAGCCAGGATACGCAGAATGAAAGATGAGGAGAAAGCTTCCATACCCATTATAGCAATGACAGCAAACGCCTTTGCAGAGGACAGACAAAAGGCGATATCGACCGGAATGAATGATCATGTGGCAAAACCAATTGATATGAAGGTACTTTTACCGGTGATGGCAAAATATATCAGATAGAATAAATCCGCCGATATGATTACACAAGTTGATCGTATCAGCGGATTTTTTGTCAAAATCTGTGGACTTATATAGTATTAAAAACTATATAAACTGGTTTCTCTTGACAAGAACAAATATTATGATATACTTTGAATATCAAAATATTTAAAACACAAACAAAATAACAGGAGAAGAATCACAATGAAGAATTTCAAAATAGGAGATAAAATCACAAGAGTTCCATTGATCCAGGGGGGAATGGGAGTTGGGATCAGTCTTGGCAGACTTGCAGGTTCTGTTGCGAAAGCAGGAGGAGTTGGTATTATTTCCACTGCACAGATCGGCTACAGGGAAGAAGATTTCGACAGAAATCCGGCAGCAGCCAACGAACGCGCCATTGCCGGTGAAATGAAAAAGGCCCGTGAGATTTCAGGAGATGGAATTATAGGATACAATATTATGGTTGCACTGAAAGAATATGCATCTCACGTAAAGGCTGCAGTAAAAGCCGGTGCAGACATCATTATCTCCGGTGCGGGGCTTCCCACAGAGCTTCCGGAACTGGTAAAAGGAAGTCTGACAAAGATTGCCCCTATCGTATCTACAGAAAAATCTGCAAAAGTAATCCTGAAATACTGGGACAGAAAATACAAAAGAACTGCAGATCTGGTAGTGATCGAAGGTCCTCAGGCAGGCGGACACCTTGGCTTTCATAAAGAAGAGCTGGAGAAATATACTGAAGAATCCTACAGTGAAGAAATAAAGAAAATCATCACAACAGTAAAAAGTTACGCAGAGAAATATGGGACAGAAATTCCAGTGATCGTAGCAGGTGGTATCTATAACAGAGAAGATGTCCAAAAAGTGGATAATCTGGGTGCTGACGGCATTCAGGTAGCTACCCGTTTTATTACAACGGAAGAATGTGACGCAGACATCCGCTATAAAGAAGCTCATTTAAAAGCAAAAGAATCCGACATTGCCATTGTAAAAAGCCCTGTTGGAATGCCAGGTCGTGCCATTATGAACAAATTCATGACCCGTGTCATGAACGGCGAACAGATTCCACACAGTTCCTGTCATGGATGTCTTGTAAAATGCAGCCCCAAAGAAATACCTTACTGTATTACTGACGGACTGATCAATGCAGTAAAAGGGAATGTAGATGAGGGACTTCTCTTCTGTGGTGCAAAAGCATGGAAAGCAGAGCGTTTGCAGACAGTACAGGAAGTAATTAATGACTTGTTTTAATCAATCAAGTAGCGAAGCGGATTGTGAATATCCGTTTGACTATAGAAATGCATAATTTAAGGGGTGAACGTTTTGTAATGTTCACCCCTTATTATGGATTTGTACAGTATTTAATTCTGAATTTCTGCCAGTGCCTTTTTAAACTGAAATGTAAATAAAACAGAGGTAAAGATCACAGCAGTAATATCTGCAATGGGTTCTGCCATATATACGCCTGTTGTTGAATCAGATATCATATGAGGCATAATATAGATCAGCGGGATCAGCAGTACAAACTTGCGGACAACAGCAACAATAATAGAGTTTACTGCCTTTCCAAGGGAGGTAAAGGTCATCTGACAGGCAATCTGGATACCGAAGAGGAACAGACCACCCAGATAGATCTTCAGCATTGGTGCAGTAAATCCAATAAGATCTGTATCAGCAGTAAAAATACTTACAAATACTCTGGGAACAAGCTGTACAGCAGCCCAGAGAAGTACAGAATATGACAGACAGGTGATCAGAAGCAAACGGAATGTTTTCTTTACTCTGTCTGCATTTTTTGCACCGTAATTATAACTGGAAATTGGCTGTGCTCCCTGCGCAATTCCCTGAAGAGGAAGCATGGCAAACTGCATAACACTGGTCAGGATGGTCATGGCTCCTACTGCAATATCACCGCCGTACCGAAGCAGGGATGAATTGAAGCAGACAGTTACAATACTTTCGCTTGACTGCATGATAAAAGCAGCAAGTCCCAGCGCGATACAGGGAAGAACGACCTTTGCCTCCAGGTGGAGATGCTTTTTCCTGAGGTGAAGCAGTGTCTTTTTGCCGCAGAGGAATGAAACTACCCAGAGTGTGGAAATCGCCTGTGAGATAACAGTTGCCAGTGCAGCACCGCGTACTCCCATATGAAAAACAAAGATAAATACAGGGTCTAAAACAATATTGCAGACAGCACCGATCAGGACGGAAACCATGGAAAATGTGGTAAATCCCTGTGCAGTGATGAATGCATTCATACCAAGGGTTAATTGTACGAACAAGGTACCGAAAGCGTAAATATGCATATAATCTGTTGCATAACTGATGGTGTTTTCACTGGCGCCAAAAGCCAGTAATAAATTTCTGCCCCAGATCAGTAAAATGGCAGTGAGGATAACAGAGATAATAATCTGAAGAATAAAACAGTTGCCTAATATATTCTCAGCAGATTTATTATCCTGTTTTCCCATGTAAATAGAAGCCCTTGGTGCGCCGCCGGAACTGACCAGTGCCGCAAATGCGGAGACGATCATGATGATGGGCATACAGACTCCCACACCTGTAAGTGCCAGGCTGCCTTCCCCCGGGATGTGGCCGATGTAAATACGGTCTACAATGTTATAAAGCATGTTGATGAGCTGGGCGATCACTGTTGGAATGGATAGCTTTAAAAGAAGCTTTCCAACAGGTTCTGTGCCCAGAAAATTTTTGTTATCCTGCATGGATGATAACCCCTTTCTTAAAAATGTTTTTGAATGAATAATATTTAATGATACGATATAAAGAAAGGAAAGTCAACTCAGGATAGAGAATTTGGGCAACGTTACTGAGAACGGAGTGAACAGTAACAGTTCCGGGACATCTGGCAGATACAGATACCCGGAACTTTTTGGATTAAGATGCGTTATTTTAGAGGATTACTATAAATCAGGTAGCGAAGCGTATAGTTTTATCTGCCTGATATGTCAGAAAATGTCCGGATGAGATCAGATTGTAATTACATACGCCCTGTTTCCTCTATAATAGGGACGTCCGTCTACACCGCTGAGGTCATAACTCATACGGTAATATCTTTCGATATGTCCTGTGCCTTTTGCCCAGTTCGGATCGCAGACTTCTCCTTTGATCTCAGCCCATCCATGACCGCCTGATGAGATAACCTTGGCTTCAAATCCGACTGCGTTAGCCAGGTAAGCAAATGCAGATGCAAAAGCGAAACAGTCGCCATGCCCCCGGTAGAACATATCCTCCGCATAGCTGACATCCCAGTTTGAGTAATAGTAACGGAAATCGTAGTCATTGCCGGTGCCACCGTATCCGTAGCTGACTGCCTTCAGATAACATCTCCATAATTTCTCTGGTTTGGACATATTTCTTTTGGTCACACGCCGCATGACCTGGTTAGCTGTGACCATAAGGTTCAGTTTTCTTTTTTCTTCACTGTTATAGCGTGCTTCTCCACTTTTGGTAAGATAAATACCATTTACACGCCGGGAAGTTACCATGGAGGCATAACAGCCGTTGCGGATTTGGAAGAAATAATAATCTCCCTTGATCTTCTGCCAGCCGTTTTGCTGGATTCCCTTTTCATTAAAATAATATTTCTTTCCGCGGATTGTGACAAGTCCCTTTACAGTATGTCCGTTTTCATCATAGTAATAAATGTTTCCGCTGGGTTTGTGGTCAAATTTGTTACGTTTTTTTGATGCTGCGGATACTGAAGCTGAAAATAAAAAAGAGCAACAGATAGCAATAAGAATTGCTGAGATAGAAAATACTTTTAATTTTTTCATAGAGCACCTCCGTTCTTTATGAGCAGATACTTATTTCTGATAAATAATGTACAATGAAGAAATTATCTGCTCTAATCATAAGATATATTTTATTATATAAGACAATTTAACTGTGCGCAATATTAAATTAAGGAGAAAAAGCGTTACTGTTCACACGCCACTATCCCGCGAG
This sequence comes from Blautia sp. Marseille-P2398, assembly GCF_964240315.1. Taxonomy (NCBI): domain Bacteria; kingdom Bacillati; phylum Bacillota; class Clostridia; order Lachnospirales; family Lachnospiraceae; genus Blautia; species Blautia sp. Marseille-P2398. The sequence goes on along the minus strand of NZ_CAXSTD010000001.1, from coordinate 545,433 downwards.
GTGTTTTGGCATGAATATGCCAAAATCCCGAGACATACAAGCCAAAATTCCATTGCCGCAGGCAATCTGGAATGAATTTTGGCTACGTTACTGTGAACGGAGTAAACAGTAACGAAAAAGCTGAAGAGCGGATTGTTGCGCGGATGTGTTTTGTGGTGTATAATTAAATGCAATAGGCTTGTGAACAGTAGCTCTGTAATTTAAGCAAGGATATAAGGTGAACAATTTTGAAAAAGACGATAGAAGAACTATTAAGTGGAAATTTCAGACATGAACATCCGCAGCTCCTTTTTTCGCAGGACAAAATAGAAGTGACTCTGAAAGCAGGTGATGTGTACAAAGGGGAACTGTATTTCGGAACAGAGGATAACCAGAAAATACGTGGATATATTACATCTTCCAACAGGCGCGTGGTACCGGGAACCGAGAAATTTTCGGGAACTACGGTGAGACTGCAGTATGGAATTGACGGTGCGGGGATGCACCCGGGTGAGAGACATGAGGGATGGCTTTGTTTTACCACAGACATTGGAGAATATAAGCTGCCATTTCTTATTCAGACAGAGAAAGCAGAACTGAAAAGTGCAGCCGGAGATGTGCCGGATATGGATACCTTTGTGAATATTGCAAAGGACGATTTTAAAGAAGCATATCGTGTTTTTACAGACCGCAGATTTGAACTTCTGTTAAGAAATGCCGGACAGAAAGAGAAAGCTCTTTATAAGGGACTCTCAAAACAGCCTGTGACATTTCAGCATGTAGAAGAGTTTCTGATCGGAACGGGAAAAAAGGATCCTGTAAAAATTGAACTGAAGGCAGATCAGAATAGCTTTTATGATATCAGTGAATCTGTCCGCGAAACTTTTGCAGTCCAGAGGAGCGGATGGGGACATCTCAGGCTGGAGGTAGAGGCGAAAGGCGATTTTCTGGAAGTTTCCAGGCATGTGGTCACAGATGAGGATTTTATAGGAAGCTATTATCAGGTGGAATATGTAATCCGTAAAGAAAAGCTGAAAAAAGGACGTCAGTTTGGTGAGATCACTGTGAAGAGTCCTTATCAGCAGCTGACTTATCAGATCACTGCATCCATGGAATCGAAAGTGCAGCTCAAAACAGAGATTCATGTGAAACGGCATAAGCTGGAACTGTTACGTGACCTTGCAGAATACTCCTGCAAAAGAATGGACAGTAAGACATGGATCGGCAGCAGCAGATTTGTCCTTAATCAATTAAGGGAAGAAGGCTGTGATTATCCGGAATATCAGATGTATGAAGCATACATTCTTCATATGGAAGAAAAGGATGAGCAGGCAAGAGAAATCCTGAAGAAATTTAAACATCAGAACTTTGTCAGAGAGAATCTGGAACTGGCAGGTGCTTACCTTTATCTCTGCGTTCTTACAGGATTGCACAAAGACAGAGAACAGGCGATAAGACGTCTGTACAATTTCTTTCTGCAGAAGGAAGACAGTTTCCTGTTGTTCAAACTCTGGCTGGAGATGAATCCGGAGGATAAGGGTTCCCCTTCAAGGCTGGTATTTATGATGGAGGAACTTTTTGAGAAAGGCTGCAGGAGTCCGTTTCTGTATCTGGAAGCATGGAATTATATCAGCAGTGATACAACACTTCTTCACAGAATGAGCAGTTTCTGGACACAGGTATTTTTATTTGCGGGAGAGAAAGGTCTTCTGACAGAAGAGCTGGTGATGAGATTTGCCTATCTTACAGGGTATGAGAGAGAATTTTGTACCAGTATGTACAGAGCACTGGCAATGGGATACGATGCTTTTGAATCCGATGATACGCTGGAAGCAATCTGCAGATATATCATGCTTGGAAATCCGAGAAAACCGGAATATTTCAGATGGTTTTCCCTGGCAGTGGAGAAAGGGATCCGTCTGACAAGGATATATGAATATTATGTGGAAACAATGGATACATCTTATCAGAGAGAACTTCCAAAGCCCCTTCTGATGTATTTTACCTATAATAATACTTCTCTTGCAGATGATAAAAAGGCATTTATTTATGCAAGTATTGTGGGAAACAGAGGCCGTCAGCCACAGACATATGCGGATTACAGGGATCATATGAAGATTTTTGCTATGCGCAAGGCGAAAGAAGGACGGATGAATGAGAATTATGCGGTCCTTTATCAGGAATTTTTAAGCAATCCCAAAACAGAAGGACAGGCAAAACTGCTCGCACAGAAGCTGTTTACACACAGACTGTACTGTGATGATAAGAAGATACGCTATGTGATCGTGCGCCATGAACAGCTCAGGGAAGAAGAAATTTACCCATGTATCCAGGGCGTAGCTTATCCAAGAATTTATACAGATGATGCGGTGATCCTGTTTCAGGATGGGAAGCAGAGAAGATATGTATCAACAGTAGATTATAATATCAAGAAATTATTCGATGAGCGTGAACTGACAGATAAGGTTCTTGGTTTTCATATTGAAGAGCCGGGACTGGTACTTCACTGCAGTGAGCATACAGAACTGAAACCGGAGAATCTTGAGGCATTCCAGAGGATCCCGGAGTCAGAGGAATTTTCAGATGAATATCAGAAATGTATCAGAGAGAAGCTGCTTTCTTATTATTCCGAACACACCAGAGCAGAAGAAGCAGATAATTATCTGAGACAGATGGATTATAAGAAATATGCGGCTGTAGACAGAACAGCTCTTCTGGAAGTACTGATCTCCAGAGGAATGTATCAGCAGGCAATGTCCATTGTTTCCCAATTCGGATATGAAGGAATCCGCATAGAGAGCCAGCTGAAGCTGACCAGCAGAATGCTGACAAGATGTGAGATGGAGGAGGATGACGAATTGCTTGCCCTTGCATCGGATGTATACAGACGCGGAAAATATGATGAAGTGATCCTGAAGTATCTTATGGAATACAGATTTGGTCCTGTAGATGAACTGATATCTGTATGGAAAAGTGCGCAGGGCTTTGAGATGGATACTTATGAACTGGAAGAGAAGCTTCTTGGCCTTCTGATGTTTACTTCTGATTACAGGAAAGAGGGAGAGAAGATCCTGGAGGATTATGTTCATCACAGCGGAAAGGAACGTATTACAGGAGCATATCTTACGCAGACTGCATATGGTGCATTTGTAAAAGAATATCCGATGAGTGTTTTTGTAAGAAGTCTGCTGGAGCGGGCTTATGATGAGAAATGGCCGGTTGATTTTGTATGCAGTCTTGCTCTTCTGGAAGCGTATTCCAAAGAAAAAAAACTGGAGAAAAAACAGCTTTGCAATGCAGAGGAGATTCTTCAGAAATGTGTGAAACAGGGAATGTACTTTGCGTTCTTCGGGAAACTTCCGGTATCTGTCTTAAGTCCTTATCAGTTGGATGATAAAACCTTTGTGGAATACCATGCAGATCCGTCTGCAAAGGTGACACTCTATTATGCACTGGATGCAGGCCTCGGAAATCAGGTGAAATATCAGACAGAGCCTCTGCGTGATTTATATGAAGGTATTTTTGCAAAATCATTTACATTGTTCTACGGGGAGACATTGCGGTATTATTTTGAATCAGTAACAGGAGAGCGGGTAAATCGGACACAGGAGAGGGTACTTACAATGAATAAGATTGAGGGTACACCTGTAAGCAAATATCATATGATCAATCAGATGCTCTCTGCACGCAGACTGGATAAAAAGAAAGAAGTGTTTTCACAGGTGAAGAAGTATCTTCGCCAGGAACAGTATGTGAAGAAGATGTTTGTGATCGAGAAAGAAGAGCAGGAACAGATTGTCCTGAAACCGGGAGGAACAAATGAACGAAATTCGTGATTTGATCGTGGGAATTGATTTTGGCAAAGAGTATTCTCAGATATGTTATTATGACAGAAAAGGAGACGAGGCACGTTCTCTTTCTATGAAAGCGGGTGGAAATCAGTATGAGGCTCCCTGTATTCTGTGCTGGAGACCGGAGCAGAAAGACTATTGCGTAGGACTGGAAGCAGATTACTTTGTCCGGGAAAAGGGCGGAGTCATGATCGATGATGTCTATGGAATCTGTGAAAAAAGTGATTCTGTGCTGGTGGAAGGACAGGAACTTGCACCATGGGAGATCCTGGCTCAGTTTCTGCAGGGAATGCTTAAATTTCTGGGAGTGGCAGAACTGGTCAAAAATACTAAATGTGTGGCGGTGACACTGCCCGGGCTGACGGAAATTCAGGTTGAGAATTTCCAGAAAGCATTTGAGATAATTGGATTTCCACATGAGAAATATATGCTGCTGGATTATGGGGAAAGCTTCTATTATTATGTGCTCTCACAGAAAAGAGAAACCTGGAACCGTAGTGTGGGATGGTATGCCTTTACACCGGAGAACGTGTCTTTTCGCAAGATGACAATGAACGGTGCAACAAAGCCTGTCACTGTAAAACTGGAAGAAGCTGTGGAGACAGAACTTCCTGCTGAGGGACAGGAGAGAGATTCGGAATTCAGTAAGTTTGTCCAGAAAACACTTGGCAGAGATCTGTTTTCCAGCATTCAGATCACAGGAGATGGATTTTCACAGGACTGGGCAGAGCAGTCTGTAAGGTTACTCTGTTATCAGAAAAGAAAGGTTTTCTATGGAAATAATCTTTTTGCAAAGGGTGCCTGCGCTGCAGGAAAAGAGAAAACAGAGAACAAGGCATTAAAGGGATATCGCTTTTTAAGCGATTCTCTGGTTATGGCTGATGTGGGGATGGAAATGAGAGTGATGGGTTCTCCTACCTATTATCCGCTGATCGAGGCAGGAAATAACTGGTATGACAGTAAGGCATCCTGTGAATTTATTCTTGATGATACAGAGGAGCTTGTGTTTATTGTAAGCACGTACCACAGACCGGAGAAAAGAAGGGTAGGAATGATGCTGCCCGGTATTCCGTTGCGTCCGGACAAGACTACCAGATTACGGCTGGAATTACAGTATGTCTCATCTGCAGAATGTAAAGTGACGGTTACAGATCTGGGATTCGGAGAAATGTTCCCTTCCAGTGGGAAAACCTGGACAGAGACAGTAGAATGGTAAAGGAGATGGAGCAATGAGCGGATATATTTTATGTCAGACAAAAAAAGCACAGCGTCCTTATTTTATAGAGAATATCAGTATGAATATTTATTCTATAGAAGAACTCTGTTATTATCTGTACCACAATCTTTACCTTGCTGATCATACTGTTTTTAATGAAGAATTATGCAACTGGCTCAGAGATGAGCTTGAACTTGTGCATCTGGCTGCAAAGCTGAAACAGAATCTGGAGAGAAATGTAAGTGTGGAAGAGATGATCTATCCTGTTTTCAAGGAGATCAATTACCTTACCTATGAGGAGATGAAAGGCTTTAACAGCAGGATTGTGACTTATGGAAAAGAAAAAGCGGCAGTCCGTCAGAAGAGAAAGGGAGATGCACTGACAGAAAACGGAATGTATGTGAACGCCATCCGGGTATACCAGAAACTCCTGGAAAGAGAGGATCTGTCTGAGCAGAGAAAAGGATTCGCAGCTTCAGTGCGCTATAATCTTGGCTGTGCATACAGTTATCTTTTTCAGATGGAAAAAGCACAGGAATGTTTTCTGGAAGCATACAGAGAAGCACATTCAAAAGATGCCTTAAAAGCTTATATCATAGCATACAGCAGTGTTCATGATAAGACAGATTATGATAAGGTTATGGAAGAACTTGAAGTAGATGAAGAACTGAAGAAAGATATAAAAGAAGAAATCAGGCAGTCTCTGAAAGCTTTCGAGTCTGTACCGGAAGAGAAAACAGATGAAAAAAATCTGGATGCCCTTCTGGAGAGACTTATGAAAGATTATCACAGAAGTACAGGTTCATAACTTACTCTTGACAGAGGCGGAGGTGTGTGATAGGATTAACACATACTTTCACATGGTAGAGTGGCTGTGTGATAAATAACAAAACAGATAAAGAGGAGATATTTATCATGAAAAAGAGATCTTTAGCAGTACTCATGGCAGGAGTTATGGCAGCTTCTATGATGACGGGTGTTGTTTCTGTATATGCAGATGCTGACAGTAAGACATTAACTGTAGGATTTGATGCACAGTATCCTCCTTTCGGATATAAAGACGATAATGGAGAGTATGTTGGTTTTGACCTTGACCTTGCACAGGAAGTATGCGACAATCTCGGATGGGAGCTTGTGAAGAAACCGATCAACTGGGATTCCAAGGATATGGAACTGAATTCCGGTTCTATCGACTGTATCTGGAACGGATTTACCATTAACGGACGTGAGGATGACTATACATGGTCAGATCCATATCTGAACAATGAGCAGGTGATGGTTGTTGCAGCCGATTCAGGGATTGAGAAGCTGGATGACCTGGCAGGCAAGAATGTAGTAGTTCAGGCCGCTTCCGCAGCACTGGATGCATTAAACAGCGATGATAATAAGGATCTTACAGCAAGCTTTGCATCACTGACAGAGAATCCTGATTACAATACAGCATTCATGAATCTGGATTCCGGCGCTGCAGATGCCATCGCAGTAGATATCGGTGTTGCCAAATATCAGCTTTCCCAGAGAGAAGAAGGCAAATATGTGATCCTCGACGAGCCAATCCAGAGCGAAGAGTATGGAATCGGCTTTAAGAAGGGTAACGATGAGCTGAAAGATACTGTATGGGAAGAAGTTCTGAAACTTTATGATGCAGGTGAAGTTGATAAACTTGCTGAGAAGTATGAAGTAGCAGATATGCTCTGCATTGGAGATGATGAGAAATCTGATGATAAAAAAGATGATGCAGCAGAGGATGATGCTTCCGATGCAGACACAGCAAAAGAAGATACAGCTGATACAGCGAAAGATGCTGAATAGTCAGCCGGAACAAAAACAGTTATGATACAAGAGGACAGATCTGTGCAGGCTGTCCGCATTATAAAGGAATGGAGGGTACATTTTGTGCACCCTCTTTTCTTACTGTACAGGAGAAATTTTTCAGGAGGAAAGCTTATGTCTTTAAGTGTAATGCTGCAGCAGCTTGCCAGTGGTATGGTAGTTTCTGTAGAGATTTTTGTAGTGACATTACTTTTTTCACTTCCGCTGGGACTTCTGATCTGCTTTGGCAGAATGTCCAAGAATCCGGCGATACGTGGAATTGTGTCTGCCTACATATCAGTTATGCGTGGAACCCCGTTAATGCTGCAATTGATGGTTGTGTATTTCGGACCATACTTTATTTTTGGAATCCGTATTTCCATGGGATACAGCCTGATCGCTGTGTTTATTGCATTCAGTATTAACTATGCTGCATATTTTGCGGAGATTTACAGAGGAGGAATCGAATCTATTTCAGCGGGACAGTATGAGGCTGCAAAGATCCTGGGATACAGCAAAGCCCAGACATTTTTCAGGATCATCCTGCCGCAGGTGATCAAGAGAATCCTTCCATCTGTGACAAATGAGGTTATCACACTGGTAAAGGATACGTCACTGGCATTTGTTGTTGCTGTTTCGGAGATGTTTACAATTGCAAAACAGATTGCAAGTGCACAGACGACTATGATGCCTTTTGTGATCGCTGCTGTTTTCTATTTTGTGTTCAATCTTCTTGTTGCGATTGTAATGGATAAGATTGAGAAAAAACTGAATTATTATCGCTGACAGGCGGCTGGGGTTATAAAATATTTTTTGACTCTGACATCATTTAATTTAAGAGGAATATTTGCTATGGTATTATTTGAAATGAAAAACATAAAGAAGAGCTTCGGCAGCCTTGAAGTATTAAAAGACATTTCACTTCAGGTAGAGGAGGGTGAGGTTCTTAGTATTATCGGACCTTCCGGTTCCGGTAAATCCACACTTCTCCGCTGTGCCACCGGTCTTGAGACACCGGACAGCGGTGAGATCATCAAGCAGGGGGATGTGGGACTGGTATTTCAGAACTTTAATCTTTTCCCCCATTTTTCCGTACTGAAAAATATCACAGATGCTCCGATCAGAGTGCAGAAGAGAAAGAAAGAAGAGGTTTATGCACAGGCAAGAACTCTGTTAAAGCAGATGGGGCTTGCAGACAGAGAGAATGCATATCCGTTTCAGCTTTCCGGCGGCCAACAGCAGCGTGTCTCTATTGCCAGAGCATTATGTATGAATCCGAAGATCCTGTTTTTTGATGAGCCTACTTCTGCCCTTGATCCGGAGCTTACGAGTGAAATTCTTAAGGTAATCAAAGATCTGGCAGCAGAACACATCACTATGGTGATCGTCACTCATGAGATGACATTTGCAAGAGATATCTCTGATCATATTATTTTTATGGATAAGGGACTGATCGCAGTTGAGGGGAGTCCAAAAGAGGTATTTGAATCAGAACATGCGAGAATGAAAGAATTTCTTGGTAAATTCCATCAGGGATAAGGTTTTTGTGGTTGCTTTTAGAGGAATGATGTTATATAATTTCAACGTACGTGGTTGAGAAAAACGTACGTACAGAAGTGAAATAAAAGGATTAAAAATAATATCCTATAAAAAACAGGAGAGTGAAGATGAGTACAGACAGATATGTAAGTCCTTTATCAGAACGTTATGCCAGCAAAGAAATGCAGTATATTTTTTCCCCGGATATGAAATTCCGCACATGGAGAAGACTCTGGATCGCACTTGCTGAGACAGAGAAAGAGCTTGGCCTTAACATTACACAGGAGCAGATTGATGAACTGAAGGCACATGCAGAGGATATCAATTATGACGTTGCAAAGGAACGTGAACGTCAGGTGCGTCATGATGTTATGTCTCACGTATATGCGTATGGCGTACAGTGCCCGAAAGCAAAAGGGATCATCCATCTGGGAGCAACCTCCTGTTATGTAGGTGATAATACAGACATTATTGTAATGACAGAAGCATTAAAGCTTGTGAAGAAGAAACTGGTCAATGTTATTGCCGAGCTTTCTGCTTTCGCAGATAAATATAAAGATCAGCCTACTCTGGCATTTACACATTTTCAGCCTGCACAGCCTACTACAGTAGGTAAGCGTGCAACACTCTGGACACAGGAATTCCTGCTTGATCTGGAGGATCTGGAGTATGTTCTGGGAACAATGAAGCTTCTGGGATCCAAAGGTACAACCGGAACACAGGCAAGCTTTCTGGAACTGTTTGACGGAGATCAGGAGACTATCGACAAGATTGATCCGATGATCGCAGAGAAGATGGGATTTAAGGAATGCTATCCGGTATCCGGACAGACCTATTCCCGTAAGGTAGATACACGTGTTGCCAATATTCTTGCAGGAATTGCAGCAAGTGCACACAAGATGTCCAATGATATCCGCCTTCTTCAGCATCTGAAGGAAGTAGAAGAACCATTTGAGAAATCTCAGATCGGCTCCTCCGCAATGGCGTATAAGAGAAATCCTATGAGAAGTGAGCGTATTGCTTCCCTTTCCAGATATGTAATGGTAGATGCCCTTAACCCGGCGATCACATCTGCAACTCAGTGGTTTGAGAGAACTCTGGATGACTCTGCAAATAAGCGTCTGAGTATTCCGGAAGGTTTCCTTGCTATTGACGGAATCCTTGACCTCTGTCTTAATGTTGTAGATGGATTGGTTGTTTATCCGAAGGTTATCGAGAAACATATGATGGCAGAGCTTCCGTTCATGGCTACAGAGAATATCATGATGGATGCTGTAAAAGCAGGCGGTGACCGTCAGGAACTTCATGAGCGTATCCGTGAGCTTTCCATGGAAGCCGGAAAGACTGTCAAGGTAGAAGGCAAAGATAATAATCTGCTGGAACTGATCGCAGCAGATCCTGCATTCAACCTTTCTCTGGAAGATCTGCAGAGATCCATGGATCCGAAGAAATATATCGGACGTGCCAAAGAGCAGACAGAGAGATTTGTAAATACAGTAGTTCAGCCGATCCTCGATTCCCATAAGGAACTTCTGGGAGTGAAAGCTGAGATCAATGTCTGATCAGTAAATACTTAACATAATGGTTTGGAATATTACAGAATCTGATATAAAGATAATAAGCGTTGCTGTTTCCTGATGATATCCGGCAGGTCATTCTGCAAGGTCGGGTAAACAGTAAGCGGTAAATACAGGAGGAATTATATAATGGTAAAAGCAGTTGTTGGTGCTAACTGGGGAGATGAAGGTAAAGGTAAGATTACCGATATGCTCGCTGAGAAGGCTGATATTATCGTAAGATTTCAGGGTGGTGCAAATGCAGGTCATACAATCGTAAATAACTATGGTAAATTTGCCCTTCATACTCTGCCGTCAGGTGTGTTTTATGATCATACTACAAGTGTGATCGGCAACGGTGTTGCACTGAATATCCCGGTATTTTTCAAAGAGTACAATGAAGTGGTAAGCAGAGGTGTTCCGGCTCCGAAGATCCTTATCTCCGAGAGAGCACAGATGGTTATGCCATACCATATTCTTTTTGACCAGTATGAGGAAGAACGTCTGGGCGGCAAATCTTTCGGATCTACCAAGTCAGGTATTGCTCCGTTCTACTCAGACAAATATGCAAAGATTGGTTTCCAGGTAAGTGAACTTTTTGATGAAGAACATCTGAAAGAAAAACTTGCAAGTGTATGTGCGACAAAGAATGTTCTTCTTGAACATTTATATCACAAACCGCTTCTTAATGTGGATGAATTATTTGCTGAACTTATGGAATATAAGAAAATGGTTGAACCATATGTATGTGACGTATCCCTGTATCTGTGGAACGCATTAAAAGAAGGTAAAGAAGTTCTTCTTGAGGGACAGCTTGGTTCTCTGAAAGACCCGGATCATGGAATTTATCCGATGGTTACATCTTCCTCTACCCTGGCAGGATATGGTGCAGTAGGAGCAGGTCTTCCACCATATGAGATCAAACAGATTGTTACTGTATGCAAGGCATACTCCAGTGCAGTAGGAGCAGGTGCATTTGTTTCTGAAATCTTTGGCGATGAAGCAGATGAACTGAGAAGACGTGGCGGTGACGGCGGTGAATTTGGTGCTACTACAGGCCGTCCAAGACGTATGGGATGGTTTGACTGTGTTGCTTCCAAATACGGATGCCGTCTTCAGGGAGCTACAGATGTTGCTTTCACAGTTCTTGATGTTCTTGGATATCTGGATGAAATTCCGGTCTGCACAGGATATGAGATTGATGGAAAAGTAACAACAGAATTTCCGACAACTACACTGCTTGAGAAAGCAAAACCGGTTCTGGAGACTCTGCCGGGATGGAAATGCGACATCCGCGGAATCAAAAAATATGAAGATCTGCCGGAGAACTGCAGAAAGTATGTTGAGTTCGTTGAGAAACATATCGGATTCCCGATTACTATGATCTCCAATGGCCCGGGACGTGACGATATCATCTACAGAAATAAATAATAAGGATAAATTTACCTGTCTGATCGGCAGACGGTAAATAAGACTATACGCCGGGGAATTTCTCCGGCGTGTCTTTTATATAACTGGAGGCTTATGAAAAAAGATAATAATAAGATAAAAAAAATCGGGGCATGGATCGCAATCATAATCCTGCTTCTTGCATGTTGTATGCCGATGATTTTTGCATTCGGGAATGGAGAAGATTCGCAGGTCTATTTTAAAGCCTCGCTTGCAGTGGCGATCATGGTTCCCATCATGGCTTATGCAATATGGATGGTTTATAAATTACTGAACAGGAATAAAAAGGTGGTGGGTTCGGATATGGAGAATATTATTTTTGACGTTGGACAGGTTCTTGTAAAATATGACTGGGAGACCTATCTGGACAGTTTTGGTTTTCCGAAGGAAGAGCGTGATAAAATTGCGGAAGTGGTATTTCAGAGCAATACCTGGAATGAGAGAGACAGAAGCAGCGAGACTGAGCAATATTATGTAGATCAGATGGTAAAAGCTGCACCGGAGTACGAAAAGGATATCCGGGAGGTAATGCGCCGTTCTGACGAGACAATTGAGAAAACAGATTATGCGGAAACCTGGGTGAGATATCTGAAAGATAAAGGATATCATGTTTATATTCTTTCCAATTATGCAACTGACACACTGGAGAGAACGGAGGATAAACTTACGTTTCTTAAATATGTAGACGGAGCAGTGTTCTCCTGTCAGGTGAAGCAGATCAAACCGGAACCGGAAATTTACAAAACCCTGCTCGGACGCTACCATCTTGACCCGGAGAAATCCGTATTTCTGGATGACAGAGCGGAGAACTGTGAGGCAGCCAGAAAACAGGGAATCCATGCAATTCAGTTTAAATCTTTTAAACAGGCAGCAGCAGAACTGGAGAAACTGGGCGTCAATTAAAATTGTTACTGTTCACTCTGTTCTCAGTAACATAGCCAAAATTCATTCTAGTACAGCGTTTCGTAAATAACTATACCAATCGCGTAGGATGCGGATTCGAGTGTGCTGGTATAAAAACGCAGGCGTAGCGGGCTACGCTGAGGCTTTTAGACCTGTGCAATCGGATTCGCAGACAAGTGAGTGGTATAGTTATTTCGAAAATGATGTACTAGATTGCCTGCGGCAATGGAATTTTGGCTTGTATGTCTCGGGATTTTGGCATATTCATGCCAAAACACCTCGCGGGATAGTGGTGTGTGAACAGTAACTTAAAATTCACTAAAAATACAAAGAATATCATTTGTATTTTTAACTGAAAGATGATATAATAATAAAGCTTGTGGAAGGAATATTTTCCATATGTTTCCGCACAGGCATAATACCTATGAAATATTGGAAAAGAGGATTAAAGGAAATGAGCGATAAAACAATCTTAGAGCAGTGGCGTGCCATCGCCTATGACCAGCAGGCAGACCGTAATAAACTTCAGAGATTTTGGGCAAATTATTTTAATATTGAAAAAGGAATTTATGAGCAGCTTCTTAGCAACCCGGATGAGGTAGTAACCGGTACAGTTAAGGAACTGGCTGAGAAATACGGACAGGAAGTTCTGACAATGGTTGGTTTTCTTGATGGAATCAATGACAGTCTGAAGATTCCGAATCCGATTGAGACAATGGATGAGAACACAAAGGTTTCTCTGTGCTTTGATAAAGAACTTCTTTATAAGAACATGGTAGATGCAAGAGCTGACTGGCTGTATGAACTGCCACAGTGGGATGCGATCTTCACACCGGAGAAGAGAAAAGAACTTTATCTTGAGCAGAAGAAATCAGGAACAGTTGTCAAAGCAAAGAAAATCGGACGTAATGATCCTTGTCCTTGCGGAAGCGGCAAGAAATATAAATATTGCTGCGGTAAGAATGCGTAAGCATCCAAATCTGGAATATATTATCGTGCTTGGTGCCCATGTAGAAGGTACCCGGCTTACAAAAGCCCTTCTGGAACGTACCAGGAGGGCTTTACAGTATATGGAAGAGAATCCTGAGACTAAGGCTGTTCTGTCCGGAGGAAAAGGGGACGGGGAATCTATCACAGAAGCTCAGGCAATGTGCAATTATCTTGTGGAACATGGAATTGACAGAGAACGACTGATCCTGGAAGAGAAATCTACCAGCACAACAGAGAATCTGAAGTTCAGTCTGGGAATGATCGGACTGAATCATTCGGTTGGCATTGTCACCAATAATTTTCATGTTTTCCGGGGAACGGCCATAGGAAAGAAATGTGGATGCAGAGAAATTTATCCCATTCCTTCCAGATACCGTTCATGGAGACTTCTGATATATATTCCAAGAGAAATCCTGGCAATCATCAAAGATAAGCTGATGGGAAATATGTGACTGTTATGCGAATCACTATTTGACAGAGAAATATTTTTCCTTAATAACAGAAACCGGCATTTCCTGTCCGGTCCAGATCTGGAAAGCTTTAGCCCCCTGATGAAGAAGCATATACATGCCATTAAAGGTCTGGCATCCGGCTGCTTTAGCCTCTCTGAGCAGTCGGGTTTCCTGTGGCTCATAGACAACATCTGCCACTACAAGCTCAGGACGGAACAGAGATGTATCTTTGATGATGGTATCGTCGATATCCGGAACCATGCCTACAGAGGTTGCATTGATCAGCAGATAACTCTGTGCAATGGAATTTCGCAGTGCAGTATGATCATCATTGTCGAAGAGGCAGACCTGGCAGCCTGTTTTAGCAGAGAGATTCTCAGCGAATTTCTGTGTGCGATTCCAGTATCTGCTGGTGCGGCGGGCAAAAATATGTACGGAAGCCGCACCGTCCAGGGCAGACTGTGCACAGATGGCCATCGAAGCTCCTCCTACTCCCATGACAGTTATATTTTTACCGGTAATATCATGTCCCGCATCACGTACAGATTGCATAAAACCGTACCCGTCTGTATTGTATCCGATTAACTTTCCGTTATCGTTCAGTACAGTATTGACAGCACCGATCAGTTGGGCTTCAGGGGAAAGCTCATCCAATAATTCTACAATTTTATTCTTATTCGGCATGGTAAGGTTGAAACCGCGAATGCCGCAAGTCTTTAATCCTGCAACTGCTGCAGGAAGAGTTTCTTCATTTACATCAAAACATAAATATACATAGTCAAGCCCGAGAAGGCGAAATGATTCATTATGCATCAAAGGGGAAATGCTGTGTGCCACCGGGCTTCCTAAAAGCGCGGTAAGACCTGTGTGTCCGGTAATATTATTCATGTTAAAATCCTCCAGTCTGTTTTGTAGCAGAGACATAAAATACTGTCTGAATTGTGACAGTATAGAAGATGCCCTTCTAAAACATAGAAATTATCTATCATTTTATTCTAACTTCAATTATATGTCAATACATGTTCATTTTGGTTTATATGATAAAAACTGTCGATTTAGTGCGACAAATAATAAGACATAATTCCTCCGTTTTGACAAAATCCGCATACTTTATCACGTATAATGAATCTCACTTACCGAAGTGAAGGAGAAGTCAGAGGCAGTATCAGACGGAGGGAAGGAAATGCATTACGAAATATACATAGATGTAGTTTTTTTCACAAATCTCCTGATAGATTACATATTGATCAGATTTACAGGAATATTATTCCGATGTGGAAGAAGCAGAAAAAGAGCTCTTCTGGGAGCTGCTGCAGGTGCGGTGTTTTCCTGCTGGATCATTTATCTGCAATCTTTTCTGGAGTCTGGGATTTTTCTTCCGGCACTTGTCCTGCTGCATGGTGGCTGTGCTGCAGGAATGCTTGTGATCGGATGTAATCTGAAAAGGGGAAGTCTGCTGCTTAAAGCAATACTTACACTGTATTTTGCCGCATTTCTGTGTGGAGGGTTCTGGGAAGTGATCGTCAGTGATAAGTTGACAGTCAAAATGTTTCTGATCCTTGCAGCAGCAACGTGGTCCGGCATTACAGCGTTGTCATATCTGATGGATTCCATGAGAATACGGACAAAGAATATCTATCCGATAACCATATACTATAAAGGATGTGGATATCCTTTTCAAGGATTTTATGATTCCGGAAATCTGCTTATGGATTCTGTAAACGGAAAACCTGTATCTGTAGGGACAGAAAAAGTTTTATCTGAAATATGTTCAGAAGAAACCGTAAGCTGTTTAAAACACCTGAAAGAAAATCCCGGAGAGTCTGGGAAACCGGGAACTGCCGGGCTTCATCCACATTTTACTTTTTTTCACAGTATAGGAAAAGAACAGGGGATGATGCTGGCTGTTACTTTTGAGAGACTCTGCATTCAGACTCCAGCAGAGGTTGTCTGCATAGACAATCCGGTATTTGCATTTTCATTTGAAACATCCGCTTTTGGTAAGGAATACGAGGTACTTTTGAATTCCAGATTACTTTAACGGGAGGGGTTGTGACTATGAGCTGTTATCCATTACAGGTAGTGTCAAGAATGGTGATGAACCGTTCAGGAGAAGTTTTTTATATTGGTGGAAATGATGTGCTGCCGGCACCACTGGAGCCGAAGCGTGAGGCGTTTATACTGCAGAAGCTTGGAACAGGGCAGGAAGAAGAAGCGAAGTCTGTTCTGATCGAACATAATTTAAGGCTTGTGGTGTATATTGCAAAGAAGTTTGATAACACAGGAGTCGGGGTGGAGGATCTGATTTCAATCGGAACGATTGGGCTGATCAAGGCGATCAATACCTTTAATCCTGTAAAAAACATCAAGCTTGCCACTTATGCATCCAGATGTATAGAGAATGAGATCCTGATGTATCTTCGCCGCAACAGTAAGACAAAGATGGAAGTGTCCATAGACGAACCGCTGAACGTAGACTGGGATGGAAATGAACTCCTGCTTTCTGATATTCTGGGAACTGATGAGGATGTGATTTCAAGACGTCTGGAAGATGAAGTGGAGATTTCGTTGTTATCAAAGGCAATTAGAAAGCTTTCACCGCGTGAGCAGACGATCATCCGCCTTAGATTTGGTCTGGGAAAGGAGAATGCTGCAGAGAAAACACAGAAAGAGGTTGCAGACCTTCTGGGAATTTCTCAATCATATATTTCTAGGCTGGAAAAAAGAATCATGAAGAGACTGAAAAAGGAAATTGTGAAATATGAATAGACGTAATTGGGGAATGTAGTATAATGATATAAAGAATAGTAACTATTCAGCAATCCGCCTGTAACTGTGAAAGCACTGAACGGTTATGATATAAGCAAACTGTGGGAACTGTTTTGCAGTGGGTGATTCACAGATATCAAGTCGGGGAAAGAAAAAAGGACAGAAGAGAAAAGTGAAGGTAAATAAAATACAGACAGAAGAAAACAAAGATAAAACTCTGAGGCATGATACAGAAAGCTGCATACTGGAAGATTGCAGTTTATGTCCGAGAAATTGCCATGTAGACAGAACAGCCGGAAAAACCGGATACTGTGGAATGGATCAGAAGGTTAAGATTGCAAGGGCAGCTTTGCATATGTGGGAAGAACCATGTATTTCGGGAACCAGAGGTTCCGGGGCAGTCTTTTTTACAGGATGCAATCTGAGATGCTGTTTCTGCCAGAACCGGGAAATTGCCATTGGTGACAGTGGCCTTGAGATCACTGAGGAAAGACTGGCAGAAATATTCCTGGAACTGCAGGAAAAGGATGCTGCAAATATCAATCTGGTAACCGGAACACATTATATTCCACAGATCATCACAGCTTTGGACTGTGCAAAGAAGCATGGGCTTAATATTCCGGTTGTCTATAACTGTGGTGGATATGAGAACACAGAGACATTGAAACTTCTGGACGGATATGTGGACATTTATCTTCCGGATTACAAATATGCGGAGAGCGAATTGGCGGTGAAATTTTCACATGCAAATGATTATCCTGAAAGGGCTATGGAAGCAGTTAATGAGATGGTACGCCAGACAGGAATGCCACAGTTTGATGCAGAGGGATATATGAAACGTGGGACTATTGTGAGACATCTTATATTGCCGGGGCATACAAGAAATTCAAAGAAGGTTCTGAAACTTTTACATAAGACTTTTGGAAAGCAGATTTATATCAGTATCATGAATCAGTATACGCCGGTTTTTGAGCAGAAAGAATATACAGAACTGAATCGTTGTGTAACCAGAAGAGAATATGAAAAAGTTCTGGACTATGCATTTGAGCTTGGGATTGAAAATGGATTTTTTCAAGATGGTGAAACTGCCAGAGAGAGTTTTATTCCTGCGTTTGATTATGAAGGTGTGAGAAAAATGCCATAAAATAAAAAACTCCCATAAATGGAAGGAGGCCGGTACTTTCGTACCGGCGCGTATGAAAAAGAAAAATATTTATAAGAAAGATTCATCATCTTTCTAAAATTCATTATATCCAATAAATATGAATAAAATATGAATACGGTGTAAAAAAATAAAATTTGTTTCACCAAAATATTTTTAGAATTTCTTCCATGTATCCCTTACAAACAATATCAGTAACGGGAAAATCTCAAGACGTCCTGCCAGCATATCAAAAGTAAGGATAAGCTTTGAAAACCAGGAGAACATGCCGAAGTTTCCGGTAGGTCCTACCAGTTCCAGACCAGGTCCGATATTATTAAAGGTTGCCGCAACCGCCGTAAAATTCGTGATCAGATTGAAATCGTCAAAGGCAATCAGGAATATGGAGGATGCAAAAATCAGCATATATACAATGAAGAAAATATTTGTGGAACGAACAACTTCATGTGGGATGGCTTTGCCGTCCATTTTTATTTTCTTTACCGCATTTGGATGCAGAAAAATATGAAGCTCCTTGCGGACTGTTTTGCAGAGAATCAGGATCCTGGATACTTTAATGCCGCCGCCTGTACTTCCGGCACATGCACCGATAAACATCAGCAGTACCAGGATTGTCCGCGAAATTTCCGGCCAGGTATTAAAATCTGTTGTTGCATATCCGGTTGTTGTGATAATGGAACCAACCTGGAAAGCTGCCTGCTGAAAAGCTTTGGCTGCACTTCCGAAAATATGGTAAATATTGCAGGTGATGATAAGAATTGCAATACCGATGATTCCGAAATAATACCGCACTTCTTCCATTTTAAAAGCCTGAGCAAATTTTTTTGTGATAATGAAAAAGTAAGCATTAAAGTTAACGCCAAATAAAATCATAAATACAGTAATGACTACCTGCAGATATGTACTGTAACTGGCCATGCTGTCATTTTTAATACCAAATCCTCCGGTACCTGCAGTACCGAAAGCTGTACATATGGAGTCAAACAGCGGCATACCACCGACCAGAAGAAGCAGGATCTGGATCACTGTCATTACGAAATAAATAGAATACAGAATTTTGGCAGTTGACTGTACTTTTGGCGCAAGCTTGCTTACAGATGGTCCGGGACTCTCCGCTTTCATAAGATTCATATGATAACCGCCGGTAAGTGGAAGAAGGGAGAGGATGAAAACCAGAACACCCATTCCGCCGATCCAGTGCGTGAAGCTTCTCCACATCAGCATACAATGAGGAAGTGCCTCCACATCGCTGAGAATACTGGCTCCTGTTGTAGTAAAACCCGAAACTGTTTCAAATAATGCATCTACAGGATTTGGAATGCTTCGGCTGATCACAAAGGGGATTGCTCCTATGATACTCAGAACGATCCAGCTTAATGCTACAGTCACGAAACCTTCTTTTGTGTAGAAAGCCTTTCTTGTCGGCTTTTTCCTGGTGAGAGGAAGCCCGATGACCAGGCATAAAGCAATCGTGATCAGAAAAGCTACACCGGAAGTTTCCTGATAGATGAGTGCCGTAATTGCGGGCAGAGCCATAAATACAGCTTCAATTTTCAGAATCATTCCGATGATATAGATAATAATGGAATAGTTCATGATTTGGCTCCTTTATTTTTCCAGAATATCTGTGATATCGCGAAGGCCCTTCTGAGAAGTTACTATGATAACGGTATCTCCGACCTGAATGGTATCCTGGCCTCTGGGAATCCTGACCTGACCATTTCGGTTCAGGTAACCTACAAGAAGGTTTTTCTTCAGGTTCAGTTCAGATAATGGAATGCCTGTTACCGGTGAATTTTCGCGGATGGCAAATTCCAGAGCTTCTGCCTGATTATCCAGGATATGATAAAGGGTTTCAATATTGCTGCCGATGCTGTTCTGCATGGCACGTACATACTGCAGGATATAGTCGGCTGTGATATATTTCGGATAAATGACGCTTCCGATGTCAAGGTTATCAATGACATCATCAAAGGCAAGGCGGTTTACCTTGGCAACCAGTTTGGCATTGGAAACTGTTTTGGCAAAGAGTGAAAGGAAAACATTTTCCTCATCCATGTTTGTGAGTGATACAAAAGCCTCTGTGCGTGAGAGTCCCTCTTCCATAAGGAGAGAACGGTTAGTTCCGTCTCCGTTAATGATAGTTGCCTCCGGAAGCAGATCACTTAAGGTTTCACAGCGGGACTCATTCTGTTCGATGATCTTAACGGAGATGTTCATATCAAGCAGGGCTTTTGTAAGGTAATAGGAAATGGTTCCTCCGCCGACAATAATGGCGTTTTTTACCTGATTGGTTTTCAGGCCGATCTTTTTGAAAAAGGCTGCTGCATTCACCGGGGAAGCAAGAATGGAAACCATATCTCCGTCGTGGATCACCTGATTACCGCCGGGAATAGATACATGATCCCGGCTTTCTACTGCGCAGAACAAGACGTCGCATTTCAGGGCTTCCGTAATGCGTGAGATTGTCATGCCATCCAGATTAAATTCAGGAAGCACTTTGAATTTCAGCATTTCCACACGACCACGTGCGAAAGTATCAATCTTGATAGCTGAAGGAAAGCGTAAGAGACGGGAAATTTCCTGTGCAGCTGCAAGCTCCGGGTTAATGATCATAGTAACACCCAGACGCTTCTTGATGAAGCTGATCTCTTTGGCATAGATAGGATTGCGGACACGGGCAATCGTCTGGCAATGGCCGGTTTTCTGTGCGATCAGGCAGCAGAGGAGATTCATTTCATCAGAGCCGGTTACGGCAATCAGGATATCTGCATTCTCAATACCTGCTTCCACCAGCGTGTTGATACTTGCACCGTTTCCCACGATACCCATGGCATCAATGTCATCCTGAAGGGAAGTGATCACATTAGAAGAAACGTCTATAAGAGTAATGTCGGATTCTTCTTCCTGAAGCTGTTCTGCCAGGGTACGTCCAACTTTACCGCACCCAACAATAATTATCTGCATAATTCCTCCAATAAGGGGGCTGTCACATAATATCTATGTGAGACAGCCCCTTTTATATCATATTTTTGTTTGTAATTGCTCAATATTTTTGGCAATTACTTTTGTGGCTATTAAGCTAAGAATACTATAGCACCACCAGATATATTTGTAAAGCAAATATGAAATTTCTGTGATTTTTAAGATGGAGCGTATTACTGTTCATTCCGTTCTCAGTAACACGCTTCGCGATGCTAATCGCATAAATTCGCGCAGCATGTCGCAGGTTTTGGCTGCGTACGTTATTTATTGCTGTTGCATGATGCAGTGCAGGGATTATCAAATCCCGGGGTAAAAGCATAGAAGTTTTTGGCATCAAGTTCTTCCTGAATGGACTGAAGAGCTTCCCCAAATCTCTGGAAATGAACAACTTCTCTGGCACGCAGGAATTTGATGGGATCCGCAATCTCAGGTATATTGCGGACTACTCTGAGAATATTGTCATAAGTAGAACGGGCTTTTTGCTCTGCAGCAAGATCCTCGAACAGATCAGTGATCGGATCACCTTTACTCTGAAATTCACATGCATTAAATGGTACGCCACCTGCTGCCTGTGGCCAGACTCCCACTGTGTGATCGATATAATACGGTCCAAATCCGGATTTCTCAATTTCCTCCATGGAAAGGTCCCGGGTAAGCTGATGTACAATAGTGGATACCATTTCCAGATGACTGAGTTCTTCTGTTCCTATGTCGTTGAGCAAAGCAGAAGTCGTTCGGTTCGGCATGGTAAAACGCTGGGAAAGATAACGCAGGGAAGCGCCGATCTCCCCGTCCGGGCCACCGGAGTGCAGTACCCTATAATAGTCCCGAAAGCCCAGTGTTTATGCGGGTTTGCGGGATTTTTAATTCTGAAAAAATATTACGAAAGTGTTAAAATGACCGAAATGGCACTTTTTATAGAGGTCTGAAATTCAGGAAATAATGATGTCAAAAGACATTTTTCCGGATTCTTTATCATATATGATCTGCTCTACAACACTTCTGATCAGATTTCCCTTTTCTTCATAACCTACGTCTGGATTCTTCAGGACGTCCGCAACAGAACGGATCTCTTTCAGGATTTCTTCTGTGTCAGGCTGCTCTGCCTGTTCTTCCTGTAATAGCTGTGAAAGGGCAGCAGTCAATTCTAATCGATCTGATACCAGACGGTCCTTATTATTCTTATATTCCTCCAGAGTATCTACTCCTGCCTCATAAGCCTCTTTGATTCTGCCTTCTCTCATGGTGAGCTTACCGATCTCTTTTTGTAGCTGCTCGATCTGCAGTGAATGATCGGTCTTTTTCTTTTTGCATACATATGTAAATTCTGCCCCATCTAAGATCTGATCAAAATAACTTATCACAGCTTCTTCAGCCTTTTTGACCGATAAGGCAACAGAAGTCTTATGAAATCCCTTTGCGTACTTCCAGCACTGGAAATAAGGACACTTATTATTACCGGTGTAAGAAAGCGTGGCCCCGCAGACAGAGCACTTCAAAAGACCGGATAGCCAGTGCTTACAGGCAGAGACATTCCGTGCCTTGACCGGGCGTTTCCGGGAAGTGATCAGCTTCTGACGTTTTTCGTACCGTTCCCTGGAAAGACGTACCTCATGGTTTCCTTCAAATTCCACTCCGTTCCAGACAACAGTTCCGCAATAGAAGGGATTTCCAAGAATCCGGTCAACGCTGCGCCGTTCAAAGAGTTTTCCCCGTTTTGTCCGGTATCCGAGATCATTGCAACGCCTGGCAATAGCTGTTTCATCTAAGTTCTGATTATCATACAGGTCCATGATATAAGAGACAATGGCATATTCAGCTTCATTAATGATATAAGGTTTTCCATGTCCAACTGCAGTATAGCCAAGACAGGGAGATGTCTGATAGCCTTTTTGCAGGGCTTTTTCTTTCATGCCACGCAAGACCTCACCCGACAATCGAATGGAATAGTATTCATCCATCCATTCGATGATGCGCTCGATCAGGCTGCCAAAAGGTCCCTCGATCAATGGTTCAGATACACTGATCACGTCTACATTATCCTTCTTGAGCATACTCTTGTATACGATAGACTCTTCCTGGTTACGGGCGAAACGACTGAATTTCCATACCAGGATCACATCAATGGGGTGAGAGGGCTGCTTCGCCAGGGCAATCATCTTCTGAAACTCCGGGCGCTTCTGTGCATGCCGGCCGGAAACACTCTCAGTAAAGATAAAGTCTCCGGAAACAATCATGTCATTCTTCTGGGCATAATCCAGCAAAAGACGTTTCTGCGCATCAGGAGAAAGTTCTGTTTGGTCCTCTGTCGAGACGCGGATGTAAAGACATGCCACTTTACTGCTCATAAATATCACCTCGGTTTTATAAAATATGTAATTTTAAGTATAAAAATAACAGCCACACAAATGTTCTGATTGTGTAACTGCTCCGAAGATGATACAATATCTTTGCCAAAGTACGGAATCTCTTCGGAGATTCTTGAGCCGTCCCTGCTACCAACAGGGGCGGTTTTTATTATAATAATTCAGAGATCACAATTGATAAATCGGGATATATACATACTAGAATTTCATCATCAAAAGAGTATAATCCGGTACCCGATTCATTTTCAAAATCGTAAACGTTTACAATCCCCTTCATAGGATTAATGATCCAGTATTCCCTGACTCCGGACATACGGTATTTAAACAGCTTTATTCCGTAATCTTTACTCTGGGTAGCAGGAGAAACAACCTCAATTACCCAGTCAGGTGCACCATGACAACCTTTTTCATCTACTTTGTCCGGTGAGCAGACAACTGTTAAGTCTGGTTCGACATAGTTCTTGTTATCTTCATTCAGGAACACTGCAAATGGAGAAACATATGGTTTACAGGATCCGTTTTTACTTTTAATGTAATTGCGGATAGTAGCATACAGTTCACCGACGATTACCTGATGTCTGGTATTAGGCGGTGCCATCATATAGATCTGCCCATCAATCAGCTCTGCACGTTCGCCATCCGGAAGAGCGTAGATGTCATCTATTGTATAAATCCGTTCTTTGGGTAATGGCATAATGAAAACTCCTTTCGTTAATCCATTGATGTGATCACATATATACAAATGTTCGACTTGTGTAACTGCTCCGAAGATGATACAATATCTTTGCTAAAGTACTGGATCTCTTCGGAGATTCTTGATCCGTCCCTGTTACCAGCAGGGGCGGTTTTTATATGAATTTTTGTGTGATTAGCTGATTTAAACGTTCAAGCAAATCGTTTGGAAAACCCAAAACATCAAATATGCTTTGACCATTGAAATGTATGTCTTTATAAGGTGAAAGAATATTAAATAATTCGGATCTAAATCTGAATTATTAGATATTCTCAATTCAATCAATTTCTGGTGATTCCCCGTCATTCGAGGCATCTGTTCAAACGAGAATGTTTGGTTGCTGTTACCAGTAAGGGCACTTTTTGAAGACATTATTGAATGCAATGATAATTAAATAAACAGGGATTCTTCAAAAAATCTGCTTGTATAGGAATTAGGGCATCTTACCCATCCAGAAATATCAGCATCCTCAGCCCGGATATATATATAGGCACTGCCGCCAGAATATTTAATTTTATTTACAGTACATACTTCGTAAGCATCTGTTGTATAGATAATATTTCCGTTAGGGGCGTTCTTTATATTCAATGATTTTGCACATTTCCACATATTTTGTCCACCAAGAAGGGGATTGTATGATTTGGAATAAGTGACAGGATATGTAGTTTTGGAAAGCTTCAGAGAGCTTCCGGAAAGTTTATAAGTTATGGTATATTGAATAGAACCGACTCCTCCTGGCATTGACTGCATACGGATTTGAATGTAATTTGCACCAACTTTTTGAGTAAAACTATTATGGCGAGCATTGAAAGCACCTTTACGATGCGACATTAAATTGACAGCAGATACAAGTTTTCCAGATTTATAAGTCAATAATTTGTCGTAATCAATGTGATCATTATCAATGTCTTGGCATTTTAGCTTCAAAAAATGTTTATTTCCATTGAGAGTATAAAGATCTGCATTTACAAGATATATGTTTTGGGCGTTTAAACTAAAACTTTTTTTGCCATTCACCTCAATGTTCAGATAAGATTCCGACTTGAAATTTATTCGAATTTTATCAGCCTTGCCATCACCGGTGATGTCATATTTAGAGTATGCTACATTTGGCCGAATGGAAATGTTACTTTTTTGAGCTGCTTTAACAGTTAGCGGCATAGATATGGTGCTGATTGTAATTAGGGCAACTGTAAAATATTTTAATAATGTCTTTTTCATGTGAAAAACCTCCTGTATTCAAGAACTCATTCGCAGTTCTATGAGCTTTTGGTGATATCCAGTCATTCTAGACATCTGTTCAATAGTAAAATCTCTATATTCTTCCAATAGCGAATCTGGTAATAACAGCTCCGTTCTTTAATCTGCTGATGAAATCATATGTATCACCGCAAATGGTTCAAAATAAATAACATAATTATCAACAACAGCGTATACACCGTATTTAGAATGATAACACTGTATAGCCTCTTTTAAATATTCTTCCGTAGCGTTCAGATATTCAGCCATCTCATAAAGATTCCCACATCCTGCTTCATAAGCGCTGATCAGACCGGTAAGTCCAATCTTTAGATTATACCCATAAAGCCGAGCTCGATATTCCTGCTTTCGGCTTTCTACCTTATTCTGGTCTAAAATGTTTCCGGAGCTGGTGCGATAATGCCCGATTTCTTCGGCAAGCACACAGGATTTTTCTGCTTGTGTTTCTATATCCTTTCGGATTGCTATGCGACTGCCGCGGATCAGGCCATCATGTTCAGTAAGAGGTTGTTCTTTAACAAGTAACCCTTCTTGATCGGCAGCAGTCAGTAATTGTTCGTAATTCAATTGGGATCACCCCTTTAGCGATTAAAATAAAACGGTTCTCTCTAAGCTGTTTGCTTGTAGTCAACAACTGCAATTTCAGTCAGCATACCTTTAACTTTTTGAATAATTTCTTCAATTCGTTCAAGTGTTTCACCATTTAAGTATTCTTCCCCACATTGAGAACACTTTTCACAAGGAACATTCTTGATAATGATATAGCATCCCTGATAATCAGTCATGTAAGTTGTTGTAGAAGATTCAATATTACCTTTGCAGTAAAAACAAGTCATTATGCATTCTCCTTTCTGGTTTTGAAATCAGATTCCCATTTATCAAAACTGGGGAAATAAGCTGTTATAAGGAACAAATCCGATTCGTGATTTCCGATGACTACATGAAGATATTTATCTTCGATGTTCATTCCCAGAATCAAACAACTGGGGTAAGGATAATCATCTGGATATTGTTCGATGATTTCTCCATTCATAATACAGGCTATTACATCTTTTAAGAATATCCTACGCTGTTCCAGCCTTTTAGCTGCGTGGAGTGTAATACGAATGTTTTTAGGTATACATAGTTTACGCAATTCCAATATATCTAATGCCATGTCATTCCTCCCATTTTGAATCATCATTCATAATATCCAAATCATGCTGAACACCTTCGGGTGTTTGCTCAACATCCGTCCGGGTATGAGCTGCAAGAAGATCTTCTTCCATCTGCTGGGCGGAGAGAAGGTTCTTAGAGTAGGCGAGAACCTTTCTCTGGTTATGAGGAGACAACTGATTGCAGATTTCTATGATTTCCTTGCACTGAGCAGAGACGGAAGAGTTCTGAACAGATTCTGCTTTATAGGGAGTTCTTTCCATAGGAACGTCAAAACCCATAAGCCATGCTTCACTTACGTTCAATGCATTTCCTAGAATAAAAAGCTTTTCTTGGTTAGGCTCTGTTTTTCCAGAACAGTATTGACTTATATCTGACTTATTCATTTTTACATTATACTTTTGACAATATGGAACAGTCAAATTAAGAATATCAACCTGCCGAAGTCCGCGCATATTCATTATTGTTTTTAAACGAATTGCAGTGTTTTCTTTCTTCATAATGTTCTCCTTTTCGTAATTGAAATATAACACATATTATGCAAAAGTTCAATAATAAAAACCTAAAAGTTAAAAAAATTGAATTTTATGTTGACAGAAAATGGACGACGTGATATTACACAGATAATTCAAAAGCTTGAACCGGAAAGGAGGTATCAAGTTGGCATTCGATTATAACAAGCTACGAGGAAGAATCGT
This sequence comes from Blautia sp. Marseille-P2398, assembly GCF_964240315.1. NCBI lineage: Bacteria > Bacillati > Bacillota > Clostridia > Lachnospirales > Lachnospiraceae > Blautia > Blautia sp. Marseille-P2398. The sequence goes on along the minus strand of NZ_CAXSTD010000001.1, from coordinate 518,558 downwards.
GGAGATTTTTAACACTCAGTCGAACTTCGCAAGTGCAATGGGATGGTCGGAGCGCATATTGTCACCAAAGATGAATGGAATGTGTTCATGGAAGCAGATAGATATTTGTAAAGCAATACAGTTGTTGAAACTTACTATTGAGGACATTCCGATCGTATGTACTCGGGTAGGTCACTACTCTGTACTTACAGGATAAGAGCATATGAGAGGAGAGTCAACGAAAGTCGTTCGACAAACTGCTTAAATTTGTATAAACAGTAACTCATACATATCATTTCCCATACCATAAAGAAGAGGTGAGGAAGATGTCAGAATTAAAACTGGTAACAAGAAATATCCGTATTAATGGAATTCAGCATAAAGCCAGTGATATGTCAGAAGAAGAAATCAAATGCCTGCTCATCCAGAGACAGGATATAATTCTTCTGAATATGAATTACGAAAGAAAAGCCGCCGGTTAAGGCGGAGAAAGGAGGAACATATTAAGGTTGCGAATCATAGAATAGAAGACCTGGAAAGAAAAGGAGAATGATTATGGAACAGATCACAAACTATGTAAAACCGGAACTCATCGTAGTAGCTATTGCCTTATATTTCGTAGGAATGGCACTCAAACAGGCACAGGCAGTAAAGGATAAGTACATCCCGCTTATCCTTGGCGGAATCAGCATTGCAATCTGCGCGATCTATGTGTTTGCCACCTGCACCTGCGGTACCGGACAGGATATTGCAATGGTAATTTTTACAGCGATTACACAGGGAATACTGATTGCCGGTCTTTCTACATACGTGAACCAGATTGTAAAACAGGCAAATAAAGACGAATAAGGGATGAGAAACCATCCCTTTTCGCTCTATGAAAGGAGACGGACATGGAAATAAGAGGAATTGATGTATCTGCCTGGCAAGGGAAAATTGACTGGAAAACAGTTGCTGATTACGGCATGGGGTTCGCAATCCTGCGGATTACAGAAGCGGGAAACGTGATAGATAGCTACTTTGAGCAGAACTTCTCTGAATGCCGGAAATACAATATCCCGGTTGGGGCATATAAGTATTCCTATGCTATGACAGTTGCAGAGATACAGAGCGAAGCCAAGAAGGTCGTGGAAGTTCTGAACGGGCGAAAACTGCAGCATCCGGTCTGGCTGGATCTGGAATGGAATAATCAGAGAAGCCTTGGAGCTGAACAGATCCATAAATTGGCAGAAGCATTCGAAAAGATTATCACGGCAGCGGGATATAAATTTGGTATTTATTGCAATGCGGATTGGTACCTGAATGTAATCTGCAGCCATCTGAAAAAATATGATTTCTGGATCGCACGTTATCCGGCATTAGATAACGGTACTTTACAGGAACGACTCCGGCCGGACTTTGGTGTGGGCTGGCAGTATTCCAGTAAAGCAAAGATACCTGGCATCAGCGGAACTGTAGATAGAAATATATTTTACAAAGATTATAACGAAGCAAAAGATATAAAAAAGGAAAACACAGTTATGACAAAGAGTGAAGCTATCAACGTAGTTCTGGGAATTGCAGAAGAAGAGATCGGGTACCTGGAAAAGAAAAATAACAGCCAGCTTGACAGCAAGACTGGAAATGCCGGATCAGCAAACTATACAAAATATTGGAGAGATATAAAACCATCCTATCAGGGGCAGCCCTGGTGCGCAGCGTTTATCTCCTGGTGTTTCATGAAAGCTTTTGGTCTGGATAATGCAAAGAAACTCTTAAAACACTGGCCGTATGTATACTGCCCAACCTTAGGCGTCTTATTTGTAAAGAATGCCAATCCAAAAGTTGGAGATGTTGTTATCTTTAAACATGGCGGTACCTTTACCCATACCGGCTTTGTAACAAAAGTAGCCGGAGACAGATTCTGGACGATTGAGGGAAATACTTCCGGAGCATCCGGTATCGTGGCAAATGGTGGCGGGGTGTGCCAGAAGAGCTATTACAACAGTAATCTTCCGGGGACAAAATTTTGTACACCGGACTATTCAATTGTTTTATCTGCAGATAAAGATGAAACAGACAAGACAACAAACCCAGAAGGAGGCAGCTACATGTTTAACCCAGAGACAGTAAAAGCAGGAGACAAAAATACATCTGTGCTTCTCTTACAGGAAATATTAAGAGCCAGAGGCTTTAAAGGCAAAAACGGCAAAGCCCTGAAACTTACATGGACAGCAGATGCAAACACGATTTACGCTCTGAAAGCTTATCAGGAATCCAGAAAAGAAGTTCTGGAAGTGGATGGTATTTGCGGATCTGCTACTTGGAAAGATTTAATTGCGATTTAAAGTAAATATAAATAAAAAAAGAGTATGGGTACAATGAGTACCCTTACCCATAAGATATTGTATCAGCTTCATTGCTTCTTATATATTATAGGGTATTACACTATGGGCCACCGTACTGGCTCATGATATACTGTGCAATTTTGGCATTGGGTTGTGTGATATTGATCGGATATTGAAGCCTTTTTTCATAATTCCACATAAATTATCTGCACGCTCCTTCCTTTTCCCATGGGAATGGCTGTTCCATCCATTTCCAGATGGATTCTCCGGTCTGATCTGTAATGTCAATAATCAGGGGACCATATGCTTCGGCGTATTCTTTTAATAGCTTTTTTCGTTCCTGCACAAGTTCGTGACAGTAAGTCAGAGCCTTTTCATCACAGGGATGTGTGTCAAGGTACAGAGTCATATCATTGACTGCGAAACTGACCTGATCGATACGGTTTAATAACTGTTTTTGGGAGCAATCTGTTTTCATCTTCGAATACCTCTCTTTCCACAAAATGGTTTGCATAACTGTGGGAAAATGGTTCCTGCATTTAATGCATACTGCAGTGGGAAATTCTCTGTAAACTTCTGGCAGGGAACATATGCCATTGCAGGTTCCAGATACTGAAGATGCGAAAACATTTCATGTTTTTTTTCTTTGACACCTGGTATAGTACAGCTACAGCCTGTCGTGTTTCTGACAGAGCATTCGGAACTGTTCATATTTCTATTTGAAGGCTGAGGCATATTCATACCGCAGGTACGGTTATAAGGGCGGTTGCCGGAACATCCCATCCGATAATTTTCCATATATAATTCCCTTCTCTGAAAACTGTTTACATTATATTTTATGTCATGCTCATAAAACCGTGCTCATACAAGTCGAAATTTCATTGCCATAGTGAAGATTCGTTACTGTTCACATACCACTATCCCGCGAGGTGTTTTGGCATGAATATGCCAAAATCCCGAGACATAACGAAGATTCATATCGTCTGACAGGCAGATTTCTTTTTGCTTTCGAATATGTTATTATATATAGGAAATATTTGCTGCCTGCTAAGTGTCAGCATCCAAAGAAAGTCGGGAGGTACATAAAGATGAAACTTACAATATTGGGAACCGGAAATGCAAAGGTGACGAAATGCTATAACACCTGTTTTATGCTAAATAAAGATAAAGAATATTTTATGATAGACGGAGGTGGCGGAAATACAATTCTGAAGCAGCTGGAGGACGCAGGAATCAGCTGGAAAGAAATCAGCACTATATTTGTGACACATAAACACATCGATCATCTGCTTGGAATCATCTGGATGCTTCGTATGTATTGTCAGGGAATGGCAAGAGGACAGTTTGGCGGTGAAGTGACTATCTATGGACATGATGAAGTGATCAGCCTGCTGAAACAGATGGCAGAGATGCTTCTCACACCAAAGGAAACGAAATTTATCGGAGACAAAGTCCATCTGGAAGAAGTAAAGGACGGAGAAGATAGAACGATTCTGGGACACAGGGTGACATTTTTTGATATTCTGTCTACAAAGGCAAAACAGTTTGGGTTCTCCATGGAGTACGCAGAGGGAAAGAAGCTGACCTGTTGTGGAGATGAGCCATATAATGAATGTGAACAGAAATATGCCCAAAACAGCACATGGCTTCTTCATGAAGCATTCTGTCTGTTCTCTCAGGCAGATAAATTCAAACCATATGAGAAACATCATTCTACTGTAAAGGATGCCTGTGAGCTGGCACAGAAACTGGAAGCAGAGAATCTGATTCTGTATCATACAGAGGATAAAAATATTTCCAGACGAAAGGAGCTCTACACAGAAGAAGGCAGACAGTATTATAAAGGAAATCTCTGGATCCCTGATGATCTGGAAACCTACAAATTATAAAAAGACAAACCTCCGGAGTGTGTCTGAAAAAGGCTTTCTGCAAGATGTGCGTCACAATTTGTGGGATATTGTGCCCGGATGAGGGCGCCGTAGCGGGCTACGGCAACTGAATTCGGGTGAAATATCCCGCAAAGTGGGGCGTGCAGATTGCGGGAATGATTTTTCAGACACGCTCCGGGATACAGAATGAAAAATCTGGGCTCCGGAGGTTTGCCTTTTTTACAGCAATCTTTTTAAATGTATCATTTATGAGGGTTGCCATAGTGATTATGCTGTATGGTCCACATGTGTTTTGGTGTCGGAAGACAAAACTTCACATGTAGTATGATCCTGTAAAAAAGTTTCCATAATTCCTGAAATAGTCCTGTGCAGATAAGGACGGTACTCAGCCAGAGACACAGGCTGCTGATACAGAATGCAGCTGTAGCAGGTGGAACCTACCAGCTCAATGATCGTAAAGAGCATCAGTTCCGGATTTTTATAATGTAGTCCGCTTTGAGCAAGCATATCCAGATAGGACTGATAAAAATTATATTCGTCGTCAGGCATTTTTTCCTCAAAAGCACCCTTGAAGACACCCCAGGCAAGATTCTTTGAAATAAACAGCAGGAGAGTACGGTCTTTATTCAACTCAGTAAGAATGTAATCTATAATAAAATGTACCTGCCTGTCAAATTCGCTGATATGTGCATTCTGCACAGCCTCATGGGCCCGGAAAAACAATTCTCCGGTCTTGTGGGAAACCAGTTTATTCCGGATATCATATTTATCCTTAAAATAGAGGTAAAAAGTCCCCTTGGCAACCCCGGCCTGATCTACAATATCTGAAATTGTAGTTTTGGTAAGTCCCTTCGTCGTAAAAAGTTCAAAGGCAGTGTTGAAAAGAGCATCTTTTTTCTTCTTTTTATTCAGCTCCAGTTTTCCCATTTCAGATTCATTCCTTCCTCTACTGTATACATAACATTTTAACCGAATCAGGTAAGTCCCGCTGCGGAGTTTGCGAAAAGCAATAAGCGTCTTACTGTTCACAGCAACATAAGCTTACTTTGTAATTATATTGTGATCATATATAATTACTATTTTAAACAAAAATGACTGGAAGTCAATATTACATTTTTGTTCTGGAAAAATTTAGACAAATTGTGAAGAATGATTATTGACTGAAAGTCATTTTTGTTATATAACATTCCATGAAATAAAAAATGACTGTTAGTCATAGAATGATCAAACAGTATCAATAATAAAGAAAGAAGAGGAGAAAAAGATGATTAAGGTAGGAAAGTGGATTGCAAAACACAAGATACTGATCATTATCATCGGAATTGCATTGCTGATCCCTTCATATCTCGGTATGGCGGCGACCAGAATCAACTACGATGTACTGAGTTATCTGCCGGATACCCTTGAGACAGTTGATGGACAGGACATTATGGTAGATCAGTTTGGGATGGGAGCCTTTTCCATGATAGTGGTGGAGGATATGGAACTGAAGGATGTAGCTGCTCTGAAAGAGAAAATCGAAGCAGTTGATCACGTGAAAAAAGTACTGTGGTATGACAGTGTCCTGGATGTTTCCGTTCCTGTAGAAATGCTTCCGAAGGATTTGAGAGAGGCATTTTTTAACGGAGATGCAACTATGATGATCGCGTTGTTTGATAATACAACATCATCAGAAACTTCCATGGAAGCTGTGACGCAGATTCGTAAGATTACTTCAAAGAATTGTTTTGTCAGTGGAATGACAGGCATTGTTACTGATATCAAACAGATCGCACTTAAGGAAATGCCGATTTACGTTGTGATTGCTTCCTGCCTTTCTCTGATAGTGTTGCTCCTTGCAATGGATTCTCTGGTAGTTCCGGTTTTGTTTTTGCTCTGCATTGGTGTTGCAGTCTTGTATAATCTTGGAAGTAATATTTTTCTTGGTCAGATTTCATACATCACTCAGGCACTGACAGCAGTCCTGCAGCTTGGTGTTACCATGGATTATTCCATTTTCCTGCTGAACAGTTATGAGGAGAATAAGAAGCGGTTTGAGGGTGATAAAGAGAGGGCTATGGCACATGCCATCAATGCAACCTTCAAATCTGTAATCGGAAGTTCTATTACAACAGTAGCCGGATTTATCGCACTTTGCTTTATGACCTTCTCACTTGGACGTGATATGGGTATCGTAATGGCCAAGGGAGTTGTTATCGGTGTTCTGTGTTGTGTTACTTTGCTCCCTGCTCTGGTGCTTACTTTTGACGGAGCCATTGAAAAAACAACACATAAGCCGCTGCTTCCAAGCTTTGATAAGGCATCTGCTTTTATTACAAAGCATTATAAAGTATGGCTGATCATTTTTCTGGTAATGCTTTTCCCGGCAATTCATGGAAATAACAATCTGAAGAATTACTACAATATTGACAAGTCACTTCCTTCCACGCTGGACAGTAATGTGGCAAATGCCAAACTTCAGGAAACCTTTGATATGAATAATGTTCATATGGTGTTATTAAAGAAAGGTCTGACATCAAAAGAAAAAACAGAAATGCTTGACCAGATCAAGGATGTTGATGGTGTAAAATGGGCACTTGGAATGGACTCTTTCGTAGGTGCGGCATTCCCGGATACCATGATCCCAAGTAATCTGAAGAAGATGCTGGAAAGCGATGAGTACGAGATGGAATTTATCTGCTCCAAATATAAAACAGCCACAGACGAGGTAAACAATCAGATTGATGAGATCCAGAAGATTGTAAAAGGATACAGTCCGGAATCTATGGTAATCGGAGAAGCACCTCTGACCAAGGATCTTCAGGATGTTACGGATGTGGATTTAAAGACTGTAAATACTATCTCTATCCTGGCAATTTTCATTATTATCATGGTTGTGTTTAAATCCATTTCGCTTCCGTTTATTCTGGTTGCAGTTATTGAGTTTGCGATTTTTGTCAATATGTCCGTTCCTTATTATCAGGGAAAGGAAGTGGTGTTCGTAGCAAGCATTGTTATCGGTTGTATCCAGCTGGGAGCTACTGTTGACTATGCAATCCTTATGACCAGCAGATACCAGAAAGAACGTGGTCTTGGAAAGAGTAAGAAAGAATCCATTGCCATCGCACATAAAACTTCCATGAAGTCAATTGTGATCAGTGGCTGCAGCTTCTTTGCGGCAACTTTCGGAGTTGGTCTTTATACACAGGTAGATATGATTGGAAGTATCACAAACCTGCTTTCACGTGGAGCTGTGATCAGTACACTGGTGGTATTGTTTATACTTCCGGCTATGTTTATGATATTTGATTCTCTCATCTGCCACACATCTATTGGATTTGCCAAGAAGAAACCGGCAAAAGAGAAGAAACAGTGATTCAGGATTTTTAAAAAGAAGCTTATTGTAAAGAGATAGAATAAAGGAGTAAGTTATTATGAACAGAAACAGAAAGAAAGCAGCTGCAGCAACGCTTGCAGCAGGAATGGCTGTAGTTCTCGGAGCAGGTACTGTAATGGCAGCTGCTTCAACAGGTGATAATGGATTGCAGAAAGAAGAAACCGTTTATGTAAATACAACTGCCGGAGGAGAAGTAACGGATGTCACAGTATCTGACTGGCTGAAAAATTCCGGAGACAGTTCCAATTCTGAGGTGAAAGATGCCTCTGATCTTCAGGATATAAAAAACGTAAAAGGTGATGAAACATTTACTCAGAACGGAAATGATCTGACCTGGAGTACTGATGGAAAGGATATTTATTATCAGGGAAAGACAGAGAAAAATCTCCCGGTTTCCGTAGGAATTAAATATTATATGGATGGAACTGAGGTTTCTCCGGAAGCTCTGGCAGGAAAGACAGGACATCTGAAAATGGAAGTGACATATGCAAATACTTCTAAAACAACCAAAACAGTGAATGGCAAAAAGACTGATATTTATTCACCCTTTGTTATGGTGACAGGAATGATCCTTTCTACAGATAATTTCTCCAATATTACAGTAGATAACGGTAAGGTTATTTCTGACGGAAGCAGAAATGTTGTTGTCGGTTTTGGTATGCCGGGAATGAAAGAAAGTCTGGATATGTCTTCTGATATTGCAGATGAAGTGAATATCCCTGAAGGATTTACAGTGGAAGCAGATGTTACAGACTGTGAGATGAATTCTACATTTACCGTAGCACTTACAGATATTTTCAAAGATATTGATCTGGATGATGTGGATGGACTGGATGAGCTGAAGGATTCAATGAAAGATCTGACGGATGCAGCAGTAAAACTGGTAGACGGAACCAAAGATCTTTATGATGGAACTAATAAACTCAATGACAAATATAAAGAATTTTATGATGGAATCGGAACTCTGAAAAGTGGTGTCAGTGATCTGAATGACGGAGCAAAAGAACTGGATGACGGAGCAAAGGAATTAAGCAGCGGAGCACAGACACTGAATACAGGGGCACAGACTTTAAACAGTGGTGTTTCCTCTTATACAGCAGGGGCAGACACACTTTCAGATGGAATCAAACAATATACAGCAGGAGTAGATACGCTGGACAGCAAGATGGCGGACTATGAGGCAGGGATGAAATCTCTTTCCGATGGTGTAAATGCATATGTTGCAGGCGGCAATCAGCTTGCAGGCGGTGTGCAGAGCTATGTAACAGGAACAACTACTCTGACAGACGGAATGCAGCAGTATATTGCAGGAGTTAATCAGCTTGCAGGCGGTGTGGGTCAGTATGCTGGTGGTATCAAGAGCTTAGTGAATGGAATTGGTCAGGTTGTTCCGGGAATTGATACTGCTGTAAATGGAATCCAGACTGCTGTAGAAAAAATGACAGCTCTTTCATCTAAAATCGATGCAAATCAGATTGCTAATTTCAGTGACAGCATGACGGCTTATACAACAGGCGTTTCTGATTACACTTCTGCAGTTGGCCAGTATATTGAAAGTGTAGAACAGCTTGCATCAGGACTGAGCCAGCTTGAGAGCTCACTTGAAAACATGGGAGCTTCCACAGCTTCAGAAATAGAAGAAAGTGCAAATGCAATGTCCGGACAGTTAAATGACAGTGCTGAAACCATGAACAGTCAGGCAGATGCAATTGAATCCTGGATCAGTGATTCCGCAGAGGCTTCTGTAGATGCATCTTCTGTAGATGCAGGAGTTGCAGCAGTCAGCAGTCAGCTAGAAGCAGCAGAATCTGCTTTGTATAATATTGATACCAGCAATATGGATGATGAAACAGCAGCTGCTGTAGAAGCTGCGATTGATGGTGCGTTAGGTTCTATTCAGGCAGCTGAGGACAGTGCATCTAATATTGATACATCCACAATTACAGCCTCCGCACCTGATACGTCAGCATTACAGTCAGCAGCAGACGCTTTAAGGGCATCTGCGTCCAGTGCAGAATCAACAGCAGATGCACAGGAAGAGGCAGTCAACAGCAGTATTGAACAGATGAAACAGCAATTACAGGCATTAACTCAGGGAATGAAGACAGTGCAGGAAACTGTATCACAGTTAAATGCAGGTGCAAAAGAGCTTACTTCTAATGATGGCACATTAAAAGCAAGTGGAACCCAGCTTGCTCAGTCAGGAACCCAGATTGCTACAGTAGTAAATCAGATGAGTACATTATTTACCGGACTTGGACAGCAGCTTCCGGAAATGCTGCAGGGAATCGATCAGCTGAAAGCAGGCTCTGATCAGCTGACTACTGCAAATAAATCTCTCCAGAGTGGATATGAAAGCCTTGCAAAAGCAAGCACAGAACAGATGATTTCCGGCGCAGATACACTGCTTAGTTCCGGAAAGACACTGACAGATGGAATTGCACAGCTTCAGGGCGAAAATAATGTTAATGCACAGACACTGTTAAAAGGAGCCAAGACTCTTAAGAGCGCAAGAAAGAGCCTGACCAGTGGTATGTCTCAGATCAATTCTGCAACAGGTCAGATTACAAGTGGCGTGGAAACGCTGGCATCTAACAGTGGAACACTGTACAGCGGAGCAGATCAGCTTTCTTCGAACAGTTCTACATTAAACAGCGGAGCATCTAAGCTTGCATCAGGAACCCAGACACTTGTATCCGGAGCACAGACCCTTGCATCAGGAACAGGCAGCCTTGTATCCGGCACTCAGACGTTAATGGATGGTGCAGATAAGCTTTCTGATGGCAGTGATCAGCTTAAAGATGGTATCAGCGATCTGAATGACGGAGCAAAAGAACTGAACAAAGGACAGAAGAAATTCTATAAAGAAGGTATTAAGAAACTGGATGATACAGTAAACGGAGATCTTCAGGATATTCTTGACAGATTTGAGGTAATCCAGTCTGACGATGTAATGTACACAACATTCACAGACAGATCCGGCGATATGGACGGAAATGTTAAATTTATTTTCGAATCTGACCCGATTGAAATCAGTGATGATGAGAAATAGATATCATAAACCTGAGACATACAGAATAAGGGAAAGATGAACAGCCAGACTTAACTAAAATGGGGCGGATGCAATCAGGCAACTGCCCCATTGCTTATGAAAAAGCTTTCTGTTATAATAAAAAAGTCAGATGGGAATTTTAGAAAACAAGAAAGCATCAGGTGATTAAATGGAAAATACAAAATCACAAAAAAAGTCGTATTCAACAGCATCTTCCAAGAGCAGGGCGCGTCGAAAAACAAAAACAGATTATTATGATTACAGTCTGGTAGCAGTTATTGTACTGCTGACCTGTTTTGGGCTTATCATGCTGTACAGTACAAGCTCCTATATGGCTCAGATAAATTACGGAAGCGACATGTATTTTTTTAAAAAACAGGCCATCATCAGCGTGGCATGTATTATCATGGCACTGATCATTTCCAGGCTCAATTATCGGATACTGAACCGTTTTAGCACAGCTTTGTATGTAGCGGCACTGGTGTTGATGGCACTGGTAAAAACACCGCTGGGGCAGTCTTCTCATGGTGCCCAGAGATGGCTGAATCTTGGACCGGTTCAGTTCCAGCCGGCAGAGCTTGCCAAGATAGCAGTTATTGTCTGCCTCCCATATATGATCGTGCATATGGGAAAGAAAGTCCATACCTTAAAGGGCTGTATGGTTCTTGCTGTTGTGGGAGGCGGACTGGCACTGGCTGCATATGTATTTACGGACAATCTGAGTACAGCAATTATTATTTTCTGTATTACTGCAGGACTGATTTTTGTGGCTCACCCGGATATTAAGATTTTTATTATTATTGCAGGTGTTGTTATTGCGCTGGCAGTGATCGGAGTCATTTTTCTGAATGCAACAGTGAGTGTTGATGGAAGTGGAAGCTTTCGTCTGAGACGAATCATGGTATGGCTTCATCCGGAAGAATATGCGGACAGTTGGGGGTATCAGACAATTCAGGCATTGTATGCGATTGGCTCGGGAGGATTTTTTGGCAGAGGACTTGGAAACAGTATTCAGAAGCTGGGAAGTGTACCTGAGGCACAGAATGACATGATTTTTTCAATTATCTGTGAAGAACTGGGGATTTTTGGAGGTCTTATCGTGCTGATGCTTTATGCATATCTGTTATACAGGCTGTTTGTTATTGCACAGAATGCACCGGATATGTTTGGCTCACTTATGGTCAGTGGGATTTTTATTCACATAGCATTGCAGGTTATTCTTAATATTGCGGTTGTTGTAAACCTTATGCCGAATACAGGTGTCACTCTTCCGTTTATCAGTTATGGAGGTACGTCGATCGTATTCCTTATGGCAGAGATGGGACTTGCGCTGAGTGTGGCAAGGCAGATTAAATTTGAGGAATAAAAAATGTAATAAAATAGTGCTTGACAAACAGGAGGGAAGAATATATACTTTGAACATCAAAGTAATCAATCCCGATAAAACCAAATCTGAATAAATGAGACGTATTTACTGGTCTGACGGATGATAAGGTTGAAAACAAGAAAAAGCAGAATCATCATCTGCTTAACAAAAATAATAAAAAACAAGTGATAACCGGAGCAGGAAAAAGAGAAGCATTCCGGGGCTTGAATTAAAGGAGAAGAGAAAATTATGTTAGAAAAAATGAGTGAAATGATCGCAGAGCAGTTAAATTGTGATGCAGCAGGAATTACTGCTGAAACTTCTTTCAAGGATGATCTTGGCGCAGATTCACTTGACCTGTTTGAGCTGGTTATGGCTCTGGAAGATGAATACAATATTGAGATCCCGGCTGAAGATCTTACAGATTTAACAACAGTCGGAGCTGTTATGGATTATCTGAAAAACAAAGGCGTAGAGGCTTAATCATATAGAAATGACAAATAACTCCTTGGAGCCAGAGATGGCTTCGGGGAGAATTTTTTGACATTATAATTTGAGTATCAAAATATTTTAAACTAAAATAATTTGCAATCAGAAACAAATTGTTATCATCTGATATAAACATAAAAATAAAGGAAAGGAAAATGATATGTCTAAAATTGCATTTGTATTTCCGGGACAGGGCGCACAGTATACAGGAATGGCGAAAGATTTTTATGAAAAATATGCTGTAAGTCGCGAAGTATTTGAAAGCGCATCAAAAGCATCCGGACTTGATGTGAAAGCTTTATGCTTTGAAGAAAATGACAGATTAAATATTACAGAATATACACAGATTGCCATGCTGACAGCAGAAATCGCAATCTTAAGAGCTGTAGAGGAAGCCGGAATCAGGTCTCAGGTAAATGCTGGACTGAGCCTTGGAGAATACGGAGCACTGGTGGCCTCCGGTGTTATGAAGGAAGAGGATGCATTTACTGTAGTGCGAAAAAGAGGAATTTTTATGCAGGAGGCATATCCTACAGGTGGTGCAATGTCCGCTGTTCTTGGAACAGATGCAGAGCTGATTGAAAAAATCTGCAATGAGACACAGGGAATTGTATCCATTGCAAATTATAACTGTCCGGGACAGATTGTGATCACAGGCGAGGAGACAGCAGTTGCAGCAGCAGGGGAGGCATTAAAGGCAGCAGGCGCCAGACGTGTGATTCCTCTTAAAGTCAGTGGCCCATTTCACTGTGAGCTTCTCAAAGGCGCAGGGGAAAAACTGGGACAGGAACTTGAGAAGGTAGAAATCCAGTCATTTACAGTACCTTATGTGACAAATGTAACTGCACAGTATGTGACAGGACCGGAGCAGGTAAAGGAATTGCTTGTCAGCCAGGTTTCATCCTCTGTGCGCTGGCAGCAGTGTGTAGAACAGATGATTGATGATGGTGTAGATACTTTTATTGAGATTGGACCGGGAAAAACTCTGACAGGATTTCTCAAAAAGATCAACAGAAATGTAAAAGCATTACATGTTGAGAAAACAGAAGATCTGGATGAAGTGAGAAAGGAGTGTCTGTAAAATGCTGAAAAATAAAATTGCCCTGATTACAGGTGCAGGACGTGGAATCGGACGAGCCATTGCTATTGCTCTTGCAAAGGAAGGTGCAGAGGTGGTTATCAATTACAATGGTTCTGAAGAGAGAGCGAAGGAAGTAAAACAGACCATCGAAGAAAACGGTGGAAAAGCTTCCATATATAAATGCAATGTCAGTGATTTCGCAGCCTGTGAAGCAATGATCAAAGATATAGTTAAAGAATACGGACACCTTGATATTCTGGTTAATAATGCAGGAATTACCAAAGATGGTCTGATCATGAAAATGAAAGAAGAGGATTTCGATTCTGTACTTAATGTAAACCTGAAAGGTACATTTAATACAATCCGTCACAGTGCCCGTCAGATGCTGAAACAGAGAAGTGGAAAGATCATCAATATTTCTTCTGTTTCCGGAATCCTCGGAAATGTGGGCCAGGCAAATTATGCTGCATCCAAAGCAGGTGTGATCGGTCTGACAAAAACAATGGCAAGAGAGCTGGGCAGCCGGGGAATTACGGTAAATGCCATTGCACCCGGATTTGTAGACACAGAGATGACAGAAGTACTCTCAGAAGAAATCAGGGAAAATGCATGTAAGCAGATTATCCTGGGACGTTTCGGAAAACCGGAGGATATTGCAAATACAGCGGTATTTCTGGCATCAGACAAAGCAGACTATATTACAGGACAGGTCATCAGCGTAGATGGCGGTATGAACGTATAAATAAGGAGAACAAAATGAGAAGAGTTGTAATTACAGGTATGGGAGCAATCACTCCGGTAGGCCTTAGTGTAGAAGAATTCTGGAACAGTGTAAAAGAAGGAAAAACAAACTTTGCAGAAGTAACACGTTTTGATTCCACAAATTACAGAGCGCATATGGCTGCGGAAATCAACAATTTTAATCCAAAGGATTATATGGATTTCAAATCTGCAAAACGTATGGAGCTTTTCAGCCAGTATGCGGTAGCAGCAGCAAAAGAAGCTATTGAGCAGTCCGGACTGGATATGACAAAAGAAGATCCCTTCCGTGTAGGCTGTAGCGTGGGAAGCGGTATCGGAAGTATGCAGGTGGTAGAAAAATCCTGCGAAATTCTCAACACAAAGGGACCAGGAAGACTGAATCCTCTGATGATTCCTCTTCTGATCTCCAATATGGCATCCGGAAATGTTTCCATTCAGTTTGGACTCCGCGGAAAGAACATTAATGTTGTAACTGCCTGTGCAACAGGAACCCACAGCATTGGAGAAGCATACCGTACTATTCAGTGCTCTGATGCAGATGTTATGGTTGCAGGTGGAACGGAAGCAGCTATCACACCAACAGGCTTTGGTGGTTTTGCGGCCCTGACAGCATTGACCTCATCCACAGATCCTGAGAGATGTTCCATCCCTTTTGACAAAGAAAGAAGCGGTTTTGTAATGGGTGAGGGTGCCGGCGTGGTAGTTCTGGAAGAACTGGAGCATGCCAAAGCACGTGGAGCGAAAATCCTTGGCGAGGTTGTCGGATATGGTGCAACAGGAGATGCTTATCACATTACATCCCCTGCAGAGGACGGTTCCGGTGCTGCCAAAGCTATGGAATGGGCTGTAAAAGAAGCAGGAATTTCCACAGATGATGTATGGTATGTAAACGCACATGGCACAAGCACACATCATAATGACTTATTTGAAACAATTGCCATTAAGAAAACATTTGGTGAACACGCAAAAGAAATGAAAATAAATTCTACAAAATCTATTACAGGACATCTTCTGGGAGCTGCCGGTGCAGTGGAAGTGATCACCTGTGTAAAAGAACTTCAGGAAGGCCTGATCCATCAGACTGTTGGTTATAAGGTGCCGGATGAACAGTGTGACCTGGATTATGTAGGAAACGGTAATGTAAAGATGGATATCAAATATGCACTTACCAATTCTCTTGGCTTTGGCGGACATAACGCATCCTTACTTATTAAAAAGTACGAAGACTGATCACGCAGATAATAAATGGTATGGTGATTTTGAAAACAATATACGACAGTGATCTTATAATATAGCTATTTCAGCAGGAGGAAATAAATGGAACTGGCAAATATATTAGAACTGATCCACGCAGTCAGCGATTCAGATCTCACAGAATTTAACCTGCAGGACGATACCTTAAATATTTCCATGTCAAAAGAGAAAACAATTGTACAGCAGATGGCAGTCAATACTGATCCGGCAGATGCTCAGCAGTATCAGCCGGTAGTGCAGCAGGCTGTACATGTAGAATCCGTCAATGCTGTTAACGATGAAGTACAGACAGGAAGTGTGGTAAAATCTCCTCTTGTAGGTACCTATTATGCAGCATCTTCTCCGGAAAATCCACCCTTTGTAAAAGTAGGAGATAAAGTAAGCAAAGGTCAGATTCTTGGCATTGTGGAAGCAATGAAGCTGATGAACGAAATTGAATCAGAATTTGATGGTACAGTAAAAGAAATCCTTGTAGAAAACGAGCAGATGGTAGAGTTCGGACAGCCGATGTTTGTGATAGAATAGAAGAAGGAGGTAAAAAACTATGAAACTTACAACAAAAGAAATCATGGAGATTATTCCCCACAGACACCCGTTCCTCCTGATTGATACTATTGAAGAACTGGTGCCGGGTGTGAAGGCAACAGGAAAGAAATGTGTTACCTATAATGAGCCGCATTTCGCAGGACACTTCCCACAGGAACCGGTTATGCCGGGAGTTCTGATCGTTGAAGCGCTTGCGCAGACAGGTGCAGTTGCAATTCTGAGTAAACCGGAAAATAAAGGAAAGATCGCATATTTTGCATCAATCAACAATGCAAAATTCAAGAACAAGGTAGTTCCCGGAGATACCCTTACTCTCGAAGTAGAGATCATTAAGGAAAAAGGTCCCATGGGAGTGGGAAAAGCAAAAGCAACAAACCAGGATGGTAAGGTAGCAGTAATCGCAGAGCTGACTTTTGCAGTAGGAGCATAACAGATGTTTAATAAAATTTTGATCGCCAATCGTGGTGAGATTGCAGTGAGGATCATCCGGGCATGTCGTGAGATGGGAATCCGCACAGTAGCCGTATACTCAGAAGCAGACAGAGATGCCCTGCATACCCAGCTTGCAGATGAAGCAGTATGCATCGGAAAGGCACAGTCATCAGACAGCTATCTGAACATGGAGCGAATCTTAAGTGCTACCATTGCCACAAAAGCAGAAGCAATCCACCCGGGATTCGGATTTCTTTCAGAGAACAGCCGTTTTGTGGAAATGTGTGAGAAATGTAATGTGGCATTTATTGGTCCTTCCGCAGAAGTAATTTCCAGAATGGGAAATAAATCTGAGGCGAAAAACACAATGCGGAAAGCTAAAGTCCCGGTAGTGCCCGGCACAAAGGAACCGGTCTACACAGTAGAGCAGGCTTTGGAAGCTGTAAAGGAAATCGGTTTCCCGGTCATGATCAAAGCATCAGCAGGCGGCGGTGGAAAAGGAATGCGTGTAGCCGGAAATGAACAGGAATTTGCCAAATTGTTTGAGACAGCACAGCAGGAGTCGGTCCATTCCTTCTCCGATAATACCATGTATCTGGAACGGTTTGTGGAGAATCCCAGACATGTTGAAGTGCAGATTCTTGCGGATAAATACGGAAATGTAGTTCATCTGGGAGAACGAGACTGCTCTGTTCAGAGACGTCACCAGAAAATGATCGAAGAGTCTCCATGTATCGCAATCTCTGATGATCTGAGAAAGAAAATGGGTGAGACAGCAGTACGGGCAGCAAAGGCAGCTGGCTATGAAAGTGCAGGAACCATAGAATTTCTTCTGGATCAGTCCGGAGAATTTTATTTCATGGAAATGAACACCAGAATCCAGGTAGAACATCCGGTAACAGAATTTGTGTCTGGTGTAGACCTGATCAAAGAGCAGGTCTGCATTGCGGCAGGTGAACCGTTAAGCGTTCAACAGAAAGACATAGAAATCCGCGGTCATGCCATGGAATGCAGAATCAATGCCGAGGATCCTGAGAGACATTTCATGCCATGCCCTGGTAAGATCACTGACTTACATCTTCCCGGTGGAAACGGAATCCGCGTGGATACAGCAGTTTATAATGACTACGCAATCCCGCCCTACTATGATTCTATGATTGCCAAGATCATTGTTTATGACAAAGACCGCCGCAGTGCCATTCGAAAGATGATCAGTGCACTTGGAGAAGTTGCCATCGAAGGAGTAAAAACTAACGTGGATTTTCTGTATGAACTTCTCAATCAGCCGGATTTTCAGGAAGGAAATATCACCACAGATTTCATTCCGCAGCATTATCCGGATCTGTAAAAGAAAACTGGTGCAAATATATTTTATAGTTCAGCAGAAATTACATATTTATTATTGAAAGGTAATTGATAAGCAAATCGATAAAATAATTTTTGACAGAATTAGTTTGATTAATAGTTATTAACGTTATTTTGTTGTCTGAAAGAACATCAAATTGGGTTACATAAAGGAGCAGGATTTTAATGGCAAACTTGAAGAGATTTTTTAAGAAAACAGTTTCAGAAGACCGGCATAAACAGGCCGCATCTGTTTCCGTACCTGAAGGCTTATGGATCAAATGTCCAAAGTGCGGAGAAATGGTTTACAGAGAAGACGTAATATCCAACGCCTATGTGTGCCCGAAATGCGGAGGATATTTCAGAATCAGTGCGAAACGCCGGATCAAAATGATCGCAGATAAAGGAAGTTTTAAAGAGTGGTTCACAGGAATTGACAACAGCAATCCACTGGACTATCCGGATTATCCGCAGAAAATTGAGGATCTGAGAGAAAAAACACACCTTGATGAGGCAATTCTCATCGGAGAAGCCACCATCGGAGGAATCCGTACAGTGATCGGAGCCATGGATACCAGATTTCTCATGGCTTCCATGGGATATGTGGTGGGAGAAAAGATCACCCGCTCATTTGAAGAAGCAACAAAACAGGGACTTCCGGTCATTTTGTTCTGTTGCTCCGGCGGTGCCAGAATGCAGGAAGGAATCGTATCACTGATGCAGATGGCAAAAACCTCCGCAGCTATTAAACGTCATTCCCAGGCAGGGCTTCTCTACACATCTGTGCTGACAGACCCGACTACCGGTGGCGTTACAGCAAGCTTTGCCATGCTTGGAGATATTATCCTTGCAGAGCCAGGCTCACTGATCGGATTTGCCGGCCCGAGAGTCATTGAACAGACTATAGGTCAGAAACTGCCGGAGGGTTTCCAGAGACCGGAATTTCTTCTGGAACATGGATTTCTCGACGGAATTGTTGAACGAGGCTCTATGCGGGATGTTCTTTCGCTGATCCTGAAACTGCATGATACCAGAAAATGTTACGGAGAATTTCCACAGGAAACATCTGCCAGATCTTTCGATACTTTTGGCAAAAAGAAAAAGCAGAAGAAACAAAAAAATCTCACAGCCTGGGACAGAGTCCAGATTGCCAGAAGCAGTGACCGTCCGTCAGCAGCGGAATATATTGATGCCATTTTTGATGATTTCATGGAATTTCATGGTGACAGAGGTGTCAGAGACGACAATGCCATCATCGGCGGCATTGCTACACTGGACGGACAGCCCGTTACAGTAATCGGAATCCGTAAAGGGCATACTACAAAAGAAAACATCAGATGTAACTTCGGAATGCCATCACCGGAAGGGTACAAAAAGGCTCTTCGACTGATGAAACAGGCAGAGAAATTCGGACGTGCAGTCATTGCATTTGTAGACACTCCGGGGGCATTCTGTGGACTGGAAGCAGAAGAACGGGGACAGGGCGAAGCCATTGCAAGGAATCTTCTGGAAATGTCCGATTTGAAGGTGCCGGTTCTTTCGGTTGTAATTGGTGAAGGCGGCAGTGGCGGTGCACTTGCACTTGCAGTCGGCAATGAAGTCTGGATGATGGAAAATGCAACTTACACCATCCTTTCACCGGAAGGCTTTGCATCCATTCTCTGGAAAGACAGCAGAAAGGCACCGGAAGCTGCGGAGGTCATGAAAGTAACGGCGGCTCATCTGAAAGAACTGGGAATCATTGAACGGATCATACCGGAGGAATATCCTGCAAGTGAGGAGAATTTGCCGGAAATTGCAGAATATATGAAGATCAGAATGAAGCAGTTCCTGGAGAAACAAGCTGGTAAAAGTGGGGAACAGATCGCACAGGAACGGTATGAGAGGTTTCGTAAGATGTAGCGTGTGAATGGCAAAAGGGACGCGCAGAAAAATATTTTATTTGGAGTGCGGTTTCGGGGTCTAAGATATTCTAAGCTCTCAGAAATCTGCTAAAGGCATGAGCCGTCTTGTCAAACTCGCTCCGTTGCAAACTTCGCTCAGACAGTGATGCAGCCGGCTCATAACGCAGATTTCTGAGAACTAAGAATATCTAAGACCCCTGCAAATGCACTCCAAATAAAATATTTTTCTGCGCTGTTTTGTTGCAGGTTGTCATGCACTTTCTTAGGGTTTATATTTATAGTAAGTCTCTTAATTGATGTATTTGAGACAGTTCAGCAGAGTGCGAAAGACAAGGAAGATATCTGCAGGCGTGCTGACGCACGTCAAGGATATCTGACGCAGGATTTCATGCCTGATGGGCTGAATCAATATGCATTATTTATGAGGGTTACTATAGTTATGTTGTGTAGCAGATATGTTATTTAGCTAATTGTTCTGTAAAGTCAGGAGTGGTATATTCTTTATTGTTGTATACTAAATATGTTATATAGCCGATAGTCAGCATGGGAAGCAATTATGTTTGGGGGCGAATTTGAGGGTTCATTGTAGTTCTTGGTATTTGGGAAGCCGCGTTATGAGCCGATCGTTTCACTGTCTGAGCGGAGTTTGCAACGGAGCGAGTTTGAGAGAGCGGCTCATGATTTTAGCGGCTTCCCGAATGCCTAGAAATACAATGGTTCCGAAACTGAGCCCCCAAACATAATTGCTTCCCATGCGTCCCTTTCCATAACAAACTTTTTTAAAATTTCCAATATCCCGACTTGAAATAAGAAAGCCTCTGACGTATAATAAACCCGAAAGTAGAAAGGCGCTGCTTTTAAGCAGGGTCTTTTTTTACAGATTTTGAATATATAAAAAATTCAGGAGTGAAAAAAGTTATGACCAAGATCAGAACAAGATTTGCACCAAGCCCTACAGGCAGAATGCATGTTGGAAATTTAAGAACAGCATTATATGCATACCTTATTACAAAACATGAAGGCGGAGATTTCATCCTCCGTATTGAAGATACAGACCAGGAACGTTACGTAGAAGGCGCTGTAGATATTATCTACCGTACTCTTGCAAAAACAGGACTTCTCCATGATGAAGGTCCGGACAAGGACAAAGGCTTTGGACCGTATGTTCAGAGCGAGCGTCAGGCACAGGGAATCTATCTGAAATATGCACAGCAGTTAGTAGAACAGGGTGATGCATACTACTGTTTCTGTAAGAAGGAAGAACTGGAAGGTATGAAACGTGTTGTGGCAGGAAAAGAGATTTCCATTTATGACAAACGCTGCCTTAAACTTTCCAAAGAAGAAGTACAGCGTCGTCTTGATGCAGGAGAACCACACGTAATCCGTTTCAATATGCCAACAGAGGGAACTACAACATTCCATGATGTAATCTACGGAGATATCACAGTAAACAATGAGGAACTGGAAGATCTGATCCTGATCAAATCTGACGGATACCCAACTTATAACTTTGCAAACGTAATCGATGACCATTTAATGGAGATCACACACGTAGTAAGAGGTAACGAGTATCTTTCCTCAGCTCCGAAATACAACCGTATCTACGAAGCTTTCGGATGGGATATCCCGGTTTATGTACATTGTCCGCTGATCACAGATGAGACACACCAGAAGCTTTCCAAACGTTGTGGACATTCCTCTTATGAAGACCTGCTTGATCAGGGATTTGTTTCGGAAGCAATCATCAACTATGTGGCACTTCTCGGATGGAGTCCTTCTGACAACAGAGAGATCTTTACACTGGATGAACTGGTACAGGTATTTGATTATCATCATATCAATAAATCTCCGGCAGTATTTGATATTGCGAAACTTCGTTGGATGAATGGTGAGTATATCAAGAAAATGGATGCGGATGAATTCTATGAGAGAGCACTTCCGTATATGAAAGAAGTTCTGAAGAAAGACTACAACTTCAAAAAGATTGCAGGAATGGTACAGACCAGAATCGAAACATTCCCTGACATTCCGGCTCTGATTGACTTCTTTGAGGAAGTACCGGAATATGATTCCGCCATGTACTGCCATAAGAAAATGAAGACAAATGAAGAGACTTCTCTTACAGTATTAAAAGAAGTACTTCCGGTTCTGGAAGAACAGGAAGATTATACAAATGATCCGTTATTTGAAACATTAAGTGCATTTGTAAAAGAGCATGGTTATAAGAACGGATATGTAATGTGGCCTCTGCGTACTGCTGTTTCCGGCAAACAGATGACGCCGGCCGGTGCTACTGAGATCATGGAGATCATCGGTAAAGATGAGACAATCAAACGAGTAAAGGCAGCTATTGAGAAATTAAGCAAATAAATATGAAGAGAAATCCATCTCAACTTCGGGCAATCACTCACCTGTCAGGACCTATGATGGTCTTGGCAGGTCCCGGCTCGGGGAAAACTTCCGTTATTGTGGAGAGAACTGCATACATGATCAATGAGGGGAAGATACCGGCTTCTTCTATTTTGGTTGTAACTTTTTCCAGAGCAGCGGCAACAGAGATGAAAGAACGGTTTTTGAAATTCGTGGGACAGAACAGAAGCGAAGTGACTTTTGGAACTTTCCACGGAATTTTTTATGGGATTTTGAAAGCGGCCTATCATCTGAGTGCGGCCAATATTCTTTCTGAGGAAGAGAAATTCAGTATTCTACGTGAGATGACTGAGAAATATGGACAGGAAATGGCTCAGGAGGGAGATTTCATTGAAGAAGTTGCCAGGGAAATCAGTGTCGTAAAGGGGAACTGTATTTCTCCGGAGCATTATTATGCATCCTGTTGCTCGGATGAGATATTCAGGGACATTTTTCATGGCTATAAGCAGGCTCTGAAGGCGAAACGCAAGCTGGATTTTGATGATATGATCCTCTGTTGTTATGAACTTTTTTCTCAGAGACAGGATATCCTGAATGCATGGAGAAGAAAATTTGTCTACATTCTGGTGGATGAGTTTCAGGATATCAACAGCTTACAATACAAGATTTTGCAGATGCTGGCGGCACCTGTCAATAACCTGTTTATTGTAGGGGATGATGACCAGTCCATCTATCATTTCCGGGGCGCAAGACCAGAGATTATGTTAAATTTTACAAAGGATTATCCGAAGGCGGAGACAGTCCTTCTGAATGTGAATTACCGGTGCAGTAAGAATATCCTGCGTACAGCCATGGAAGTGATCGGATGTAATACCAGACGTTTCAAAAAGCAGCTGGATACTCCAAATGAAGAAGGGATGCCTGTGACGTGCAAGGAATTTGATAATCCAAGAGAAGAGTATATGTGCGTGGTGGCAGCACTGAAAAAAAGAATGGAGCGCGGTGAGGATCTGCTGAATACGGCAATCCTGCTTCGTACAAATCAGGAATCGGAAGGTCTGATCAATGTGCTGATGGAATATCAGGTTCCTTTTACAATGAAAGAACAGCTTCCCAATCTTTTCCGCCACTGGATCTGCCGGGCGCTTCTGGCTTATCTTGAAATGGCAGCAGGAGACAGGAGCAGGAAGAATTTTCTGGATATCATGAACCGGCCAAATCGCTATATTTCCAGAGAAGCGTTGAACAGTTCGCAGATTAATTTTAATGAACTTCGGGAATATTATAAAGACAAAGACTGGATGTGCGACAGGATTACCACACTGGAAACGCATCTGAGGATTCTTGGTACTCTTTCCCCTTTTGCTGCGATTAATTTTATCAGAAAAGGAATGGGATTCGAAGAATACTTGCGTGAATATGCACAGTATCGTAAAATAAAACCAGAGGAACTGCTTGAGACCCTGGACCGGATCCATGAGAGTGCAAAAGGCATGAAAACCCTGGCGAAGTGGCAGACTTACATAGAAGAATATACGAAGCGCCTGAATGAACAGGCAAGGAAACAGCAGGATAAAAAAGAAGGAGTGACTATATCCACACTCCATGCGGTAAAAGGTCTGGAATATGATATTGTGTATATTCTGAATGTTAATGAAGGAAGCATTCCATATCGCAAGGCGGTTTTGGCAGAAGCAGTGGAAGAAGAACGAAGATTGTTTTATGTAGGGATGACCAGGGCGAAAAAGAAGCTGGTGCTTGCCTATGTGAAACGCCAGTATGAGAAGGAACGGGAGCCTTCCCGGTTTCTTGAGGAGACAGGCCTATGAATAAAGGAATTATTTACTGTACAAAAATACGGGAAGAATATGAAGGCGCACATATGGAGCATATGATCGCAGAGAAACTTCTGGAAATCGCACTGAAAAAAGAATATGGAATCAATCTGTACAATGAACCCAGAGCAGAGGGAGAACATGGAAAACCATTCCTTTCCTATCGTCCGTCCCTGCATTATAATATCAGTCATTCCGGAAAATATGTGGTATGTATTCTGGCTGATCAGGAGGTTGGAATTGATGTGCAGATTCATTGCAGAGCCAATTATGAAAGAATGCTCAGACGTATGGTACCCCGGGAACAGTATCTCGAAATTCTCTCAGATATAAATGTGGAAAAGAAATTTTTTGAACAGTGGGTACTGAGGGAAGCTTATATCAAATGGACCGGTGAGGGGCTTTCCAGAGACATGAGGACTATATCCATGGATGAAGGCAGTCATATGCTGCTTGATATGGAAGACGGTTACAGTGGAGCAGTATGGGCAATGAATCCCATGGAAATCAACTGGAAATATGAAGACATCATACTTGGGTAAGACATGAACAGACAAACGAAGAAAGAAATCCGGAGACTGGCAGTGAAGATTCTTGTAGCAGTACTGGCACTTGGACTGGCTTTCTGGGGATATGCTTTCGTATACAGGGGTAAGACGGAACCTCCTGCAAAATATCCGGTAACCAACCAGGATGCTGCAGTGTATTCATTACGTGGACAGATACAGATGCTGTCGCAGCAGGAGGAGTTAAATACCTTTGCCTTTGAGGGCAGAAAAAAAGAAAAAGAGTACGGAACTTATATTATTCCCGGACTGAGATATACAAGAACATTCCTGAATGCAGAGGGTACAAAACAGGCGGTATGTACTTCCATGACTCCTCAGGGACTTGCAGTGACCGATGAGTATGTACTTGTAAGTGCCTATTGTCATACGGAAAAACATAACTCTGTTATTTATGTGATCAACAAAGAAACTCACAGATTTATCAAAGAGGTAGTCCTGCCAGGTCTGCCTCATGTAGGCGGACTTGCCTATGATCAGGAACATGATATGCTGTGGTATTCTTCAAATACCAATGGAATCGCGCAGGCGATCAGCATTAAGATGGATGTGTTGCGTGACTATAATTATGCGGATAACCATATGCCTGTGCAGGTAAATCAGACATGTAGTCTTTATGGAATCGTGAGAGATTCTTTTATGACTTTCTATAAGGGGTGCCTGTATGTAGGATGTTTTAACAAATATACAGAGAGCACCATCGCGAGATATGCGGTGGATTCAAAAGGTGATCTGGTGAATACTTTTAATGAGGAACTTGGCATGATGTTTGAAATGGCGGTTCCGCTGGATTATTCTACAATATCAGAACAGGCACAGGGAATGGCTTTTTATAACGATAAGCTGTTGTTGTCTCATTCTTTTGGTATTCTGCCATCCAGGATTGTTTTTTATGAACAGTCGGATAAACGTCTGTATGTCAATGAAAATTCTGCAAGATCATACAGAATGCCTGAGATGATCGAGCAGATTGTTGTAGAGGGGGATGAACTTTACGTACTCTTTGAATCAGGAGCTTATGCGTACAGGGGGTATGCAGGAAATGTGGTAGACCGGGTTCTGAAGCTGAATCTGATAAAAATGGAAGAGTCTTATCAGGAAGAGTACTAAAATCGGTTTGTCCACATATATTAAGTGTAAAGAGGTGAGACATATAGAAGCGCAGCAGATTGAAAACCTGTTTGCCGGAAATATCCGGAATCTTTTAATGGATGCGAAGCTGGATTATGATAAATTATATGAGATACGCCTTCGTGTAGGGCGCCCGTTGTTTTTAACTTATGACGGAGGAGAGTGTTTTCTGCGAAAACCGGGTCAGGAACAGTATCTGGTGACAACGGAAGATCTGAAAGAAACACTGGAATATGTCACAGGATATTCCCTGTATGCTTATGAGGATGAGATCAGACAGGGATTTATCAGTGTTCAGGGTGGTCACAGAGTAGGTGTGACCGGAAAGGTAGTGTTGGATCGGGGCAGGATCATGGGAATGAAATATATTTCCTGCATCAATGTCCGTCTGGCACATGAGATTCAGGGATGTGCGGATAAGGTGATGCCTTATATCCGTACAGAGAAATGGGTTGCAAATACATTGATCATTTCACCGCCAAGGTGTGGAAAGACTACGCTGCTCAGAGATATTATCAGGCAGCTCAGTAATGGATGGGCCAATACCCAGGGTCTGACAATAGGTGTGGTGGACGAGAGAAGTGAGCTGGCAGGCTGTTATCAGGGAATTCCTCAGAATGATCTGGGAATGCGTACAGATGTGCTGGACTGCTGTCCGAAATCAGAAGGTATGCAGATGCTGGTCCGTTCCATGTCACCGGATGTGGTTGCAGTGGACGAGTTAGGCTGTGAAGAGGATTTCAAGGCAGTTGACTCAGTGATCCACTGCGGATGTAAGCTGATTGCGACTGCACATGGAAGCTGTCTGGAGGATGTTCTGGATCAGCCATTCTTTTATAAGCTTATGGGCGAGAAAGTATTTGAACGTTATATTATCCTGGACAAAAATGATCAGGCAGGATGTCTGAAAGCTGTATTAGATGAAAATGGAAAAGTATGCTTAGAACAGTAGGATTGTGTGTAATTGTAATTTCCGGTGTCGGTTGCGGTTTTGCCATGAGCAATGAACTTGGCAGACGCAAAAAGATGATGGAAATGATCTTACGGATGATCATCCTCCTAAGAGGAGAAATACGTTATGGAAATAAATCTCTGTACGATGCCTTTACAGGTGCTTCCGGGAAACTGGAAGGGAAGTACAGAGAATTTTTTATACTTACGGCACAGAAAATGAAAGAAAAAACAGGGGATTCCTTTGGGACAATCTTCAGAGAATCGGCCGGAAAGTGTCTGGATCTGGATTGTCTTTCGCAGGAAGAGAGAGACAGATTTTATTCACTGGGAGATCAGCTTGGTTATCTTGGACTGGATATGCAGCTAAAACAGATGGATCTGATGGAAAAGGAAACAGAATATGCGATCAGGGAACTCAGGAAAGATTTTTGTGAAAAAAGAAAATTATACCGCAGTATGGGAATACTGGGCGGAATATTTGTGGCTGTGTTTTTTTGGTGAGCATGTATTTATAATCTGTTTCTTTACTGTGTAGATTACTGTTTTGTTATATCTGGCAGCAGAAGCCGGAAAGGAGAGACTGTGGAGGTAAGTCTTATTTTTAAAATCGCTGCAGTAGGGATTCTGGTTTCTGTTCTCTGCCAGATCCTAAAACACAGTGGAAGGGATGAACAGGCATTTCTGGTAAGCCTGGCGGGGCTTCTGATGGTGCTGTTCTGGATTGTTCCATATATTTATGAACTGTTTGAAAGTATTCAGCAGTTGTTTGTGCTGTGATTTCAAATCAACTGTTATGGCAGTTGACAGAACAGAAAGAGGTTTGAATGGCATGGATATTGTGAAAGTTTCAATCATGGGTATCTGCGGAATGATGCTTGGTTTTATTCTAAAAGAAACCAGACCGGAATTTGCTGCACTTGTGACCATGATGACGGGTTTTCTGATTCTTGGTCTTGCAGCAGGAAAAGTTTCTTATCTGTTTGAAACCATGAACAGGCTGAGAGAAAGCTTCCCCATAGACAGCAGTTATCTCACAGTTCTGGTTAAGATTATTGGGATTACATATATCGGACAGTTTTCATCTGCAATCTGCAAAGATGCCGGATATCAGATGATCGGAACACAGATCGACCTGTTCTGTAAACTGTCTGTGATGGTTCTGAGTATGCCGGTACTGCTGGCAATTCTGGATACGATTTCGGAGTTTATGATATGAGGCAGGATAAAGAGAGAAGTATCAGGGAACAGGCAGATCTGTGGAAAGGTTACTGGTGTATACTGGCATGTATACTTTTGGTGGGAAGAGTGTCATATCTTACATTCTTTCAGAATCATATAGTATCCGTATATGCCGCTGCGCAGACAGAACAGAAAGAAGATTCTTCAGTACAGATCCTGCAGGAGAATCTAATGGAAGAGATACAGATTGATGATGTGCAGAAAATGTTGGATGAGATTATGGATGACCATGTTTTTTCTGTCAGAGAAGCACTGATGAATATCATAAACGGGGAGGATCCTGTTTCAAAAGAGACTGTACGGAGCTTTTTGTATAGTCTCTTTTTTTCGGATATAGAGAATGAAAAAGGATTAATACTGAAACTTTTACTTGTGATTTTTATTGCAGCGGTGCTGGCGGAGTTTGCTGATGTTTTCGGAAACGGACAGGCTGGCAGTATCAGCTTTTATATTGTCTATCTTGCGCTGTTTACAATGCTTATGGAGAATTTCTCAAGGCTTGGAAGTACGCTTACAAACTGGCTTCTTGGACTGACGGATTTCATGAAAGTTCTGTCTCCGGCTTATTTTATGACAGTGGCTGCATCAACCGGATCATCAACAGCTGCTGCATTTTATGAAGGAATTTTGCTGATGATCTGGGCGGTTCAGTGGCTTCTTGCAAATCTGTTTCTGCCTGCTGTAAACCTGAGTTTGCTTCTGAAAATGGTTAATTATTTGTCAAAAGAGGAGATGCTTACAAAAATGGCAGAACTTTTGGATGTAGCTGTAAACTGGGGGTTGAAAAGTCTTCTGGGAGCTATTGTTGGTCTGCAGATTGTGCGGAATATGGTGAGCCCGGTGATGGATGCCATGAAGCGTTCTGCTGTTGGCAAGGCAGCGAGTGCGATTCCCGGCATTGGAAATGCAGTGACCGCTGTAACAGAATTAGTGCTGACCAGTGCAGTGATGGTGCGAAACAGTTTTGGCGCAGTAATCGTGATCCTTCTGTTGCTGATTGGAGCAGGACCGATTATCCATTATGGAAGTCTTTCTCTGGTTTATCGTTTTCTGGCTGCGATTGCACAGCCAATTTCTGACAAAAGAGTTGTGGGAGCCCTGAGTACAATGGGGGAGGGATGTGCAATGCTTTTAAAGCTTTTGCTGACAGCAGAAGTACTTTGCATGCTGACATTCCTGATAGTTGTAGTTTCTGTATCCTGATGAACTGACAGAAAGATTGCCGGAGGAAACATATGAAAGAAGAGCTGTATTTATGGATTCGAAATCTGGCAGTATTTTATATCTTTTTCACTGCGGTTCTGAATCTGATACCTGACCAGAAGTATGAGAAATATGTACGCTTTTTTATGGGCCTGCTGCTGATTTTTATGATGAGTACCCCGATATTTTCCATTCTTGGAAAAGGTTCGGAACTGACGGAAAGTTTTCTGGATAATTTTTCTGAAGAAAACAGAGAGAAAGAACTCCGGGAATTTCAGAATATTCAGAAAGTCTATCTGGAAAAAGGTTACGAACTGGAACTGGAACAGAAAATCCGGGAAACTCTGGAAAAAAGAGGCATAGAAGTATATAAGGTGAAAGTAAATATAGAAGGGGAGGAGACGCAGGCAAACCTTGTACTGAAGACAGAAATTTCTCAGGAGGAGAGAAAGGAGCTTAAAGATGCGCTGGTGGAAGAGTGGGGACTTAAAGAAAACAGAATTTGTATCCAGATTGTCCGAAATGAATCCGGCAAAATGGGGAATCCTGTTGCTCATCGGAGTACTTCTGGCAGTAGCGGCGATGCCTGTATCCAGTAAGCAGCAAAAGAAAAATACGGCAGGAGAGCAGAGTGAAGATATGCAAAAAAGTGTTCTGGAAGAGAAACTTGAAGCATTTCTTGAAAATACGGAAGGGGTGGGAAAGGTACAGGTTATCCTGATGACAGATGAGAAGAAAGACAGGCAGAGCTTCTATAATTCAGAAACCATACAGGTGACCGGTGTTCTGATTTCTGCGGAAGGTGGAGGAAATCCTGTAGTGGTCCAAAATATTCAGGAGGCGGTCATGGCATTATTTCAGGTGGATGCTCATAGAATTAGAATAATGAAAATGAAATGAGGAGATAAATGTGAAAAAAGTCATCGGAAAAAATCAGGTCATTATTACATCGCTGGCAATTCTGATTGCAGTGGCAGGATATCTGAACTTTGCGGATGTAGATCTTGGATTCAGGGATAAGGAGGCAAGTACGGACAGCAGCAGTATCCTTGAAGATGCAGGATATGATCTTACAGATGAAACTGCTCTTCTGGATGAAAATCAGGCAGATGGAGGTCTGACTGATAACAGTCTTACAGACAGTCAGGAAACGGATACTCCCGGGGAGGCTGTGTTTACGGGTTCTACAGGATTTGCCGCACAGGCAAAGATCAGCAGAGAACAGGTGCGCTCACAGAACAAGGCAGATCTGCAGGACATTATCAATAATGAAGAAATTGATGATGAAGAGAAGCAGGAGGCAATACATACGATGGTCTCGATGACAGACCTTTCAGAAAAAGAAGCGGCAGCAGAGCTTTTGCTGGAGGCGAAGGGCTTTAAGAATGTAGTTGTAAATCTTACCGGAGAAACTGCGGATGTTGTGATCCCTGAAGCAGAACTTTCTGATGCACAGAGAGCACAGATTGAAGATATTGTAAAAAGGAAAACAGGAATTGCGCCAGAAAATATTGTGATCACCCCACTGAAGGAGAGTGAAGATGCAGAAGATACAACACAGACAGATGAAACATCAGCAGATACTTCGTATGAGGAAGACAGCGAAACATCAGCACAGCCATATGAGGATACCGCAATCGATACAACTGATATTTATGACTGATATTTTGATATGAATATGCGAACATATATCTTGACAGAAAAGAGGTGCATATACTAGAATAGGAATGCTGTAAAAAAATAGAAAACGTAACTGATACCGGCTGTTGCCGGTGTTTTATGCAAACAATTATAAAAAAACGCAACAGGAGGCTGAACGTGTCTAAGTATACGAATGAAATAGAAAAAAGAAGAACATTTGCCATTATTTCCCATCCGGATGCAGGTAAAACTACACTGACTGAGAAATTCCTGCTGTATGGCGGAGCAATCAATCTTGCCGGAAGTGTTAAAGGTAAGGCAACAGCCCGCCATGCAGTGTCAGACTGGATGGAGATCGAAAAAGAGAGAGGTATTTCCGTTACTTCCTCTGTTCTGCAGTTTCATTATGATGGTTACTGCATTAATATTCTGGATACACCGGGACATCAGGATTTCTCGGAGGATACTTACCGTACACTGATGGCAGCAGATTCTGCAGTCATGGTAATCGACGGTTCCAAGGGTGTGGAGGCACAGACCAGAAAACTGTTCAAGGTCTGCGTAATGCGCCATATCCCGATTTTTACATTTATCAATAAGATGGACCGCGATGCAAACGACACATTTGACCTTCTTGATGAGATTGAGAAAGAACTTGGCATCGCAACCTGCCCGATCAACTGGCCAATCGGTTCCGGTAAGAAATTCCGCGGTGTTTATGACCGTGATACAGAGAAAATACTTACCTTTTCTGATACACAGAAAGGTACCAAAGAAGGTGTGATCGAGGAAATCCCGTTAAGTGACAGCCGGGCAGATGAGATTATGGATCCGGAGCAGAAAGCACAGCTTCTGGATGAGATTGAGCTTCTGGACGGCGCAAGTGCAGATTTTGACCAGGAGCTGGTAAGCAAAGGTAAGCTGACACCTGTATTCTTCGGATCTGCGCTGACAAACTTCGGTGTGGAAACATTTCTGGAACATTTCCTGAAGATGACAACATCACCGCTTCCGAGAGTGTCTGATATTGGGGAAATTGACCCCATGGATGATGATTTCTCAGCGTTTGTATTTAAAATCCAGGCAAACATGAACAAGGCACACAGAGACAGAATCGCATTTATGAGAATCTGTTCCGGTAAATTTGACGCTTCCCAGGAAGTATATCATGTGCAGGGTGATAAAAAGATGCGTCTGCTTCAGCCGCAGCAGATGATGGCAGAATCCCGCCATGTGGTAGATGAGGCATATGCCGGAGATATTATCGGTGTTTTTGACCCGGGTATCTTTTCCATCGGAGATACAATCTGTGCACCCGGTAAAAAGTTTGCATTCGAAGGTATTCCTACATTTGCACCGGAACATTTTGCGAGAGTCCGTCAGATTGATACTATGAAGAGAAAACAGTTTGTTAAAGGTATCAATCAGATCGCGCAGGAAGGTGCTATTCAGATTTTTCAGGAGTTTAATACCGGTATGGAAGAAATTATTGTAGGTGTTGTAGGTGTCCTGCAGTTTGATGTTCTGAAATATCGTCTGGAAAATGAATATAATGTAGATATCCGTCTGGAAACACTTCCATATGAACATATTCGCTGGATTGCAAATAAAGAAGAAGTAAAAGTGGATAAGATCATTGGAACCTCTGATATGAAAAAAGTTACTGATCTTAAGGGAAATCCGCTGCTCCTCTTTGTAAATTCCTGGAGTGTGGGTATGACAGAGGACAGAAATCCTGGCTTAATATTAACGGAATTCAGTAAATAACCCTTTTCATTTATCTGTCGATTTGGTATAATGAACAAAGATTAAAGAATCCCTCAGGAGGTTTTCAGATGGCAGAGAAAAGAATAACATATAAAATACAGGATTTAGGAGGCATTGGTGAGGTCCAGATCGCAGATGAAGTGGTCGCTATCATTGCCGGACTTGCTGCTACGGAAGTAAACGGAGTTGCTTCCATGGCAGGCAATATCACAAACGAACTGGTAAGCAAACTTGGAATGAAGAATCTTTCCAGAGGTGTTAAGGTTACTGTACTCGAAGGAGTTGTAACAGTAGACCTGAACCTGAATATCGAATATGGTAAGAACATTCTTGAGACAAGTAAGAAAGTTCAGGAGAAAGTAAAATCATCCATAGAGAATATGACAGGTCTTGAGGTTGCAGATGTTAATATTCATATTGCCAGTGTAGATATGGAGAACGAAAAAGGAAAGTAACCCTTTCCTTTTTTGTGTACTTAAGAGATATTTAGAAAGGAAAGCTGTTTATACAGCAAAAATTATGCGAAGAAGAGAGCAGAGAGAACATATTTTTAAATTACTGTTCATGACAGAATTTAATTCAGAGGAAGAGATGAGTGAGCAGCTTTCACTTTATTTTGATACTCTGGAGGAACTTTCAGAGAAAGATCAGGAGTATATGAGCCGGAAATACCGCCATGTACTTGAAAAATTAGACGAGATCGATGCACTGTTAAATGAGACAAGCAATGGCTGGAAGACAAAGAGAATGAGCCGCGTTGACCTGACTGCCCTGCGTCTGGCAGTGTATGAACTGAAATATGACAAAGATGTACCTACAGGCGTAGCTATCAATGAGGCGGTAGAGCTTGCCAAACGTTTTGGCGGTGAGACTTCCGGTTCCTTTGTAAACGGTATCCTTGGCAAGATTGCCAACAGTGAAAGCGAAGAAAAATCAGAATGAAAAACACATATTCTGTAGGTCAGGTAAACCGTTATATCAAAAATATGTTTACCCAGGATTATTTACTGCAGAAGATTTATGTAAAAGGCGAGGTGTCCAATTGTAAATATCATACAAGCGGACACATCTATTTTTCCCTGAAAGATGAGACAGGAACATTGAATTGTGTGATGTTTGCCGGACACAGACGGGGACTTGCATTTGCCATGAAAAATGGCGATAAGGTGATCGTTGGCGGGAGTGTGGATGTATATGAACGCGACGGCCGCTATCAGATGTATGCAAAGGAAATTACTCTGGAAGGTGCAGGTGCTTTGTATGAGAGATATCTTGCGCTGAAACAGGAACTTGAAGATATGGGAATGTTTGCGCAGGAGTACAAGCAGCCCATTCCGAGATTTATCAGACGTCTGGGTGTGGTAACTGCACCGACAGGTGCGGCTGTTCAGGATATCCGCAATATTTCCTATCGAAGAAATCCCTATTTACAGATTATTTTATATCCGGCTCTTGTACAGGGGGCGGGTGCGGCAGAAAGTATTGTAAAAGGAATACAGATGCTTGATAAGACAGATGTGGATGTGATCATTGTGGGAAGAGGCGGCGGCTCTATTGAAGATCTCTGGGCGTTTAATGAAGAAATCGTGGCCAGAGCTATTTTTGAGTGCAGTACACCCATTATTTCCGCAGTAGGTCATGAAACGGATTTTACGATTGCTGATTTCGTTGCTGATCTGCGAGCTCCTACTCCTTCTGCCGCGGCAGAGCTTGCGGTGGATGATTACAGAAGTGTGATTGAAGCAGTAAGTATTTACAGGCAGCGGTTATATCGTGCAATGAGTGGTAAAATGGATCTGTACCGCAGCAGACTGGAGCATTTTCAGACAAAATTTGCTTATCTGAGTCCGGAGAACAGGCTGCGGGAGCAGAGACAGCGTCTGGCAGATCTGGAGAATACTGTACAAAATGGAATGAACAGGAAACTTCAGGATGAGAGACACAGATTGTCTGTTTATCTGGAACGTTTTGCAGGACTTTCCCCTTTAAAGAAACTGAATCAGGGATATTCTTATGTGGCAGATAAATATAAAAAGACATTGACAAGTGTAGAACAGGTACAAAATGGGGATACCATTTATATATCTGTGACAGACGGTACGATAGAAGCAGATGTTACAGGTACGGTGAAGGAGGAGAGAATCTATGGCGAAGAAAGAAAACTGTGAGCAGTTACAGGAGGAGAAACCTCTGGAAGAGATGTTTGCAGAACTGGATCTGCTGGCTGAAAAACTGGAAAACAGAGACACATCGCTGGAGGACTCTTTTATACTGTACAGACAGGGCATGGAACTTTTGAAACTTTGCAGCGGGAAGCTGGATACAGTGGAGAAGAAAATGCTGCAGCTTAATGAGGATGGTACATTTAGTGAATTTTCAAGATGAATTAGCAAAGAGAACGGAAGAAACAGAGAAAGTGATCAGAAGCTTTCTGCCTGCAGAGGCGGGATTCGCCGGAACAATGGCTCAGGCTATGAATTACAGTATGCTGGCAGGAGGCAAGCGCCTTCGGCCAATGTTGATCCGGGAGACATATCGCCTGTTTGATGGTAAGGAAGAAGTTGTAAAACCGTTTATGGCAGGAATGGAGATGATCCATACTCATTCCCTGATTCATGACGATCTTCCTGCACTTGATGATGATGATTACAGGCGCGGCAGACTGACTACACATAAGGTATATGGGGAAGCCATGGGGGTGTTAAGCGGTGTTGCGCTGCTTAATTACGCATACGAAACCATGTTTCAGGCATTTGCCCTGACAAAAGAGCAGGATCGGGTAATCCATGCGTTGAGAGTGGTCTCACAGAAAACAGGCATTCATGGAATGCTTGGAGGACAAAGTGTTGATGTGGAAAATGACGGAAAGCCCCTTGAAAAAGAGATGCTTGACTATATTTACAGAAATAAGACGTCAGCATTGATCGAAGCCTCCATGATGACAGGCGCAATTCTTGCAGGAGCAAATGAGCAGGAAGTATCTGCAGTGGAGAAAGCTGCCGGAAATATAGGACTGGCTTTCCAGATTCAGGATGATATTCTGGATGTGACCAGCACTGCAGAAGAACTGGGAAAACCTGTACACAGTGATGAGAAGAATAATAAAGTTACTTATGTGACTCTTTTTGGAACAGAGAAGGCTGCTGAACAGGTGGAAGAACTCTCAGAAAAGGCAATCGATCTGCTGAAGAGTCTGAATAAAAATAACGAGTTTCTGTATTTGTTAATTGAAAAATTAATAAACCGCAGAAAATAAAGGAAGGATACAAATGATTCTGGAAAAGATTAAGAAACCCAATGATATCCATAAGATACCATTGGAAGATTTCGAGCCTCTGGCAGCGGAGATCAGGGACTTTTTAATCCGGTCAGTAAGTCAGACAGGCGGACATCTTGCTTCAAATCTGGGAGTAGTGGAACTGACTCTGGCTCTTCATAATGTGCTGGATTTTCCGGAAGACAAACTAATCTGGGATGTAGGACATCAGGCATATACACATAAGATTCTTACCGGAAGAAAAGATGAATTTAAGAATCTGCGACAGGAAGGTGGATTAAGCGGTTTTCCTAAGAGAAGTGAGAGCCCCTGTGATGCATATGATGCAGGACACAGTTCCAATTCAATTTCGGCAGGACTGGGATATGTGCATGCCAGAGATATTCTGGGACAGAAGCATCATGTGGTTTCTGTGATCGGAGATGGTGCTCTCACCGGAGGAATGGCGTATGAGGCATTAAATAATGCTGCAGAGTTAAAGACAAATTTTATTATTATCATAAATGACAATAATATGTCCATTTCCAGAAATGTAGGAGGCATGTCCACTTATCTGAGTGCACTGAGAACTGCAGAAGCTTATACAGGAATGAAGATGGGTGTGACAAAGGCACTGAAGAAGGTTCCGAAGGTAGGGACTGCTCTGGTAGATACTATGAGAAAAACCAAAAGCAGTGTCAAGCAGCTTTTTATTCCGGGAATGCTGTTTGAAAATATGGGGCTGACATATCTGGGACCTGTTGACGGTCATAATATGCGTCAGATGATGAAGCTCTTTAATGAAGCAAAACGGGTAGAGGGACCGGTAGTTGTTCATGTCCTGACAAAGAAAGGCAGAGGATACGAACCTGCAAGTGCCCATCCGGACAGGTTTCATGGAACAGGTCCTTTTGATATTAAAACAGGCCGGGTACTTCAGAAGAAAACAGTGCCGGGTTATACAGATGTTTTTTCCAAAGCACTGGTCTCTCTTGGTGAGAAAAATAAAAAACTGACAGCTATTACCGCAGCCATGCCGGATGGAACCGGACTTGTGGAATTCTCCAGGAGATTTCCAGACAGATTTTTTGATGTGGGAATCGCAGAGGAACATGCGGTGAGTTTTGCGGCGGGTCTGGCTCTTGGCGGCCTGGTTCCTGTTGTTGCCATCTATTCATCTTTTCTGCAGCGTGCTGTAGATCAGATCCTGCATGATGTATGTATGCAGAAGCTTCATGTGATTTTTGCTGTTGACAGGGCAGGGCTTGTAGGCGCAGACGGGGAGACGCATCAGGGCTGCTTTGATCTGTCTTATTTGTCCATGATGCCGAATATGACTGTTCTGGCACCGAAGAATGACAGAGAACTGGAAGAGATGCTTGTATTTGCGGTAAGCTTTGACGGACCGATTGCAATCCGCTATCCGAGAGGCAGTGCGCATCAGGGGCTTCGGGAATATCAGGCACCTGTGGAATATGGCAGAAGTGAGATTATCCGCAAAGGAAAAAAAATCGCTGTGCTGGGAGTGGGAAGTATGATCCCGTCCTGCATGGAAATCTGTAAAGGACTGAAAGATGACGGCTATGATCCTACTTTTGTAAATGCCAGATTTGTGAAACCACTGGATGTGGATCTTCTTGATGAACTGGCAAAGGATCACAGTCTGTTTGTGACAGTAGAAGAGAATGTGAAAAGCGGCGGATACGGAGAGCATGTGTCTGCTTATATGGAAGCCTGTCATCCGGAAATAAGAGTGTTGTCGGCAGCTGTTTGGGATCGTTTCGTACCCCAGGGAAATGTAGAAAGCCTGCGCAGCCGGATTGGACTTGGAGTGGAAGACATCAGACAGGCAATAGAAGATAGTGAGGAATTAAGAGAGCAATGAAGAAACGTTTGGATATGCTTATGATGGAACGTGCCCTTGCACCATCCCGCGAGAAAGCAAAGGCATTCATCATGGCAGGCGATGTATATGTTGATGGTCAGAAAGAAGATAAGGCGGGAACCATGTTCCCGGAGACTGTAAAGATTGAGGTCAGAGGAAACACTCTTCCGTATGTAAGCCGCGGTGGGCTGAAACTTGAAAAAGCTATGAAAAACTTTGATGTCACATTGGATAGTAAGGTCTGTATGGATGTAGGTGCGTCCACCGGAGGGTTTACAGATTGTATGTTACAGAACGGGGCAGTAAAAGTTTATTCCATTGATGTAGGATATGGACAGCTTGACTGGAAGCTTCGTAACGATCCGCGTGTAGTCTGTATGGAGAAAACCAATATCCGCTATGTGGTACCGGAGGATTTGGGAGAACCGGCAGATTTTTCATCAATTGATGTGTCCTTTATTTCTCTTACAAAAGTACTGCTTCCTGTAAGAAATCTCCTTACAGATGAGGGTGAGATCGTATGTCTGATCAAGCCGCAGTTTGAGGCGGGGAGAGAGAAAGTCGGAAAGAAGGGGGTTGTAAGAGATCCTGCTGTTCATCAGGAAGTGATCGAAAAAGTGCGCGATTATGCCATGAGTATTTTTATGGAGCCATGTCATCTTTCTTTTTCGCCAATTAAAGGACCGGAAGGAAATATCGAATATCTTCTTCATCTGAAAAAACATCCGGAAGGTACCGGGGTTACCGACAGCCTGAAGGTATCTGTAGAAGCTGTTGTGGCAGAGGCTCATGGACAGTTGGATTAAAAAGGCTGAGTCAGGAAGAAACTATGGACAGGTTTTATATTATTACAAACAGTGACAAGGATAAAAAACTTGAAATCACAGAAAAAATCGCAGATTATCTGAAAACACATCACAAAAACTGTGAAGTACAGCAGGCAGAAAGGAAACATGAGGGTTCCTTTCATTATACAGATCCTGATAAGGTTCCGGACGATACACAGTGTATTATTGTTCTGGGAGGAGATGGCACACTTCTTCAGGCAGCAAGGGATGTGGTGCATAAGGAAATTCCTCTTCTTGGAATCAATCTGGGAAATCTGGGTTTTCTTGCAGAAGTGAATCAGACCTCTCTGTACAGTGCTCTGGATCAGCTGATGGCGGATGATTACGAGGTAGAAGAACGCATGATGCTGGAAGGAAGGGTGTACCGCGGCAGAAAACTGATCGGACAGGATATTGCATTGAATGACATTGTGATCGGCAGAGACGGTCATCTCCGCGTGGTCCGGTTTAAGAATTATGTAAATGATGTTTATCTTAACTCTTATAATGCTGATGGAATTATTATTTCAACACCTACCGGATCTACCGGATACAGTCTGTCAGCGGGAGGACCTATTGTATCGCCCAATGCCGCCATGACGATCATGACTCCCATAGCACCACACACGCTGAATACAAGAAGCATTATTTTTCCTGCGCAGGATGTGATCACTGTAGAGATAGGAAAAGGAAGACACTGTGACTGTGAAAAGGGAATCGCATCTTTTGACGGAGATACATTTATCCCCATGGTCACCGGTGACTGCATTCAGATCCGGCGGGCAGATGTAAAGACAAAGATTCTGAAGCTGAACCATTTAAGTTTTGTTGAGGTATTGCGCCGGAAGATGAGAGACAGCTGATCAGCAGGAGGAAATAAGGTGAAAGTTGCGAGACATGAGAAAATTATTGAACTGATTCATCAGTATGATATTGATACACAGGAAGAGCTGGCCTCCAGACTTAATGAGGCAGGATTTAAAGTGACACAGGCGACTGTATCCAGAGATATTCGTGCTCTCAAGCTGACAAAAGTGGCAGGAAAGGACGGAAAGTCCCGTTATGCAATTATTAATAATGAATCAGGAAGTCTTGGAGAAAAATATACAAGAGTACTGGAAGATACCCTGCTTTCTATTGATGTGGGACAGAATATCATTGTGATCAAAACCGTTTCCGGAATGGCCATGGGCGTGGCAGCAGCCCTGGATGCGTTGAAATGGCCGGAAATACTGGGATGTATTGCAGGTGATGACACTATTATGTGTGCTGCAAAGACTGCAGACATGGCACTGGGAGCAGCAGAGAAACTGAGAAGTTTTGTCAGATTGAATAAGTGATCTCACGAGTAACTGCTCAATACCTTTGCAGTTACGATCCTGAACTTTTAACATTACAAATGACTTGATTATGGAGGCAATAAATGTTAGCTCATCTGCATGTGAAAAATCTTGCACTGATAGAAGAAATAGAAGTGGAATTTGGTCCCGGACTGAATATCCTGACCGGTGAGACCGGAGCAGGTAAATCTATCCTTCTGGGGTCTATGCAGCTGATCCTGGGTGCAAAAACTTCTAAAAATATGATAAGGGAAAATGCATCCTATGCACTTGTGGAGCTGCTTTTTCAGGTAGAAAACGAGAAAGCGCTGGAGACACTGAAAGCACTGGATATCTGTCCGGAAGATGGACAGGTACTTCTGTCCAGAAAAATTATGGATGGAAGAAGCATCAACAAGATTAATGGAGAGACAAGTACTGTAGGTCAGATGAAGGCCGCTGCTGCATGCCTTTTGGATATCCATGGACAGCACGAGCATCAGTCACTTCTGTATCAGGATAAGCAGCTTGCAATCCTGGATGCATATGGAAAAGAAAAAATCCTTCCTGCAAAGGAGAAAGTATCTCTGGCATATAAAGAATACAGCAAATGCAAAACAGAACTTGGTTCCATGAATATGAATGAGGAGCAGAGAAATCGTGAGCTGGCTTTTCTGGAGTTTGAGATCAAAGAAATCGAGAAAGCAAATCTGCAGCCGGGAGAGGATGAGGAACTGGAAGCCCGGTACAGAAAAATGAGCAATGCAAAACTCATCGTTGACTCCTTGCAGCTTGTACATAATCTCACAGGCTATGAAAGCAAGGAAGGCGCCGGAGAGACTGTCGGAGAGGCATTAAAGGAATTCTCTCATGTAACACAGTATGATCCGGAGCTTACACCTCTTGCAGAGACACTTACTTCTGTAGACGGTCTTCTGAATGATTTTAACAGAGAATTATCCACTTATCTGGACGAGCTGACCTTTGATGAAGGAGAGTTTTATGAGACAGAGAGAAGACTGGATCTGATCAATGGACTGAAGGCAAAATATGGACGTACCATTGAGGAAATTTTCACATATCGCAAACTTCAGGAAGAAAAACTGGAAAAATTACATAAATATGAAGAAAATTTACAGGAATTAAAGGAGCGTCTCAGAGAACTGGAAAATATTCTTGAGAAAAAGTCGGATGAATTAGCAGAAATCCGTAAAGAATACAGTAAACAGCTTGAGCAGAAGATTATTCAGGGATTGAAGGATTTAAATTTCCTGGATGTGAATTTTGCCATTGATTTCCGGAAAAAGAAAAACTACACAGATAATGGAACCGATGATATCCAGTATCTCATTTCTACAAATCCCGGAGAAACTCTGAAGCCACTGGGACAGATCGTATCCGGCGGTGAGTTGTCTCGAATCATGCTTGCATTAAAGGCAATCCTTGCAGACAGAGATGAGATTGAGACATTGATCTTCGATGAGATCGATACTGGTATCAGTGGAAGAACTGCACAGAAAGTCTCTGAAAAGATGGCAGTGATCGGACAGCATCATCAGGTACTCTGCATCACGCATCTGCCGCAGATTGCAGCTATGGCAGACAGTCATTTTGAAATTGAAAAACATCTGCAGGGAACTGAGACTATTACCCAGATCCATGTGCTTAAAGAACATGATTCCATCCGCGAACTGGCAAGACTGTTAGGTGGTGCAGAAATTACACCTGCAGTTCTTGAGAATGCGAAAGAGATGAAAGAATTGGCACAGAAACAAAAAAATACAAGATTTAAATAAAATAATTGACCACATACTAAGAGAGGATAATCTTTGTGACGGATTGTTCTCTCTTATTTTTGTACCTTTCGGATTTGCTGTGATGGGAAGTGTTTTATGGCAATTTCACAGTTACAGAATTTCATAAATACAGAATGAAAGGATGTGCATAACAATGAACAAAAGAAAATACAGACTTTTTGTCATCTGTTGTCTTGTGCTGGATCTGTTGGTGATGCTGATATCAGGTTACAGATATCTGGACAGAAAGATACCTGACGAAATTCAGATTTCCAGAGGCAAAAAAACAGAAGATGTCACAGAAGTTTTGTCAACACCATTTGTTACATTTGAAGAAGCAGTTACTGTTTCGCAGGATGGAGGCTATATTCTGCCATGTAAACTTTTGGGTTATATTCCATTTAAAGAAATAAAAGTGACACCTGCAGATGATCAGGAAATTTATGTCAGCGGAAGCACCATAGGAATTTATATGCAAACAGAAGGTGTTCTGGTGATTGACACCGGTGAAATTCAGAATCGGAATGGTGAGACAGAGGAGCCTGCGAGAAATATTATCAGACAGGGAGATTACATTATCTCATTTAACGGAGAAAAAATCTCTACAAAAAGAGAACTGATAGATGACATCTCAGAACTTGATGGCAGCGAAGTTACACTGGGGATAAGCCGCAAAGGAGAGAGTATTCCTGTATCTGTAACTCCTGTAAAAGACAAAAAAGGAGACTATAAACTTGGAATCTGGGTAAGAGATGACACGCAGGGGATAGGAACGCTTACCTACGTAGATCAGAATGGTAATTATGGTGCCCTTG
This sequence comes from Blautia sp. Marseille-P2398, assembly GCF_964240315.1. Lineage (NCBI taxonomy): Bacteria > Bacillati > Bacillota > Clostridia > Lachnospirales > Lachnospiraceae > Blautia > Blautia sp. Marseille-P2398. The sequence continues at coordinate 476,153 of NZ_CAXSTD010000001.1, read as the reverse complement.
GCCATGGAATCAGTGATATAGACACTGCCCAGCTTCTGAATATCCGAAACGGAGCTTTGTATAAAGCCCGGATTCTTGCGATTAACAAAGGAAGTAAAGGCAATCCCGGCGAACTTGCAGGATACATCTGCTATGATGACAGAAATATTCTTGGAACTATCGAAGCAAACAGCAGAAACGGAATTTATGGTCAGTTCACAGGGATTGCAGATGATGCGATCACTTTAAAGAAAATGCCGGCTGCGTATAAGCAGGAAGTGAAGATTGGAACAGCCACAATTCTCTGCAGTACAGATGGCGAGGTAAAAGAATATGATGCAGAGATCAGAAAAATAGATTTGAATCATGAAGATACCAACAAAAGTTTTGTGATAAAGGTGACAGATAAAGAACTTCTGGAAGCTACAGGAGGGATTGTACAGGGGCTCAGCGGAAGCCCGGTTATCCAGAATGGAAAAATCATTGGTGCGGTAACTCATGTATTTGTTCAGGATGCTTCCAGCGGATATGGAATCTTTATTGAAAATATGCTGAAAAATACAGAAAGACTCTTTTAATGGATGATCAGGATTATGAAACAAAAATCTGATTATTGTCGAAATATATCAGATGCCTGTGAAAAATGAAAATAAAGAAAAAAGAATCACCAAAGCTGTCGACATAAAATAGGACAAATTTCCCTCTGTGTCTTGATTTTTCCGTAAGCATTCCTCTATAATATGTGATGAACCGAAAAAGAAAAGAGATTTATTGAAAAATGGGGGAGGAGTGAAATTTATGGAAAAATTAAATGTGGCAATTGCAGATGATAATGAGAAAATGGTGGAAGTACTTGGTCAGATAATAGAAGAAGACAAAGATCTGGAACTTGTGGGAAAAGCGCATAACGGAGAAGAAATCTGTAATATTATACGTGAAAAGGAACCGGACGTTGTGGTTCTGGATATTATTATGCCGAAAATGGACGGACTGGCAGTAATGGAGAAATTTGCCAATGACAAAAGTCTCAAAAAGATCCCATCATTTATCGTAGTTTCGGCAGTCGGTCAGGAACGTATTACAGAAAATGCATTTAACTTAGGGGCAGATTATTATATCCTGAAGCCTTTCGATAATCAGATGCTGCTTAATCGTATCAAACATGTGCGCAGAGCCAGCGAGAGAAGAATACGTCAGATCGGGCGGCAGCCTGAAAGGACAGAAGACAATCCGGTACCTGTGAGAAATCTGGAAACAGACGTGACAAATATCATTCATGAGATTGGAGTGCCTGCACATATTAAAGGATATCAGTATCTGCGTGACGCCATCATCCTGTCAGTTAATGACATGGAGATGCTCAATTCCATTACCAAGATACTGTATCCTACGATTGCAAAGAAACATCAGACAACAGCCAGCAGAGTGGAACGGGCTATCAGACACGCCATTGAAGTTGCCTGGAGCAGAGGAAAAATGGACACAATAGATGAATTATTCGGTTACACAGTCAGTACAGGAAAAGGGAAACCCACAAATTCAGAATTTATTGCTCTGATTGCAGATAAAATCAGACTGGAATATAAAAATCGCTCTTTCCAATAGTCATAGTTTGGAGTATAATTATTCAATAAAGGCTACCAAGGAGGGTTTTTCGCATGAAAAATATTTTATTTGCAACATCTGAAGCTGTACCATTTATCAAAACAGGAGGTCTGGCAGATGTAGCTGGCTCATTGCCGAAATATTTTGATAAACGATATTTTGATATTCGTGTGATCTTACCGAAATATGCCTGTATGAAACAGGAATGGAAAGATAAAATGAACTATATCACACATTTCTATATGGATCTTGGATATAAGAACTGCTATGTAGGAATCATGCACATGGAGTACGAAGGAATTCAGTTTTATTTTATTGACAATGAATACTATTTCAGCGGACCCAAACCGTATGATGGAGGAACATGGGATCTGGAGAAATTTGCATTCTTCTCCAAAGCTGTACTGTCAGTTCTTCCGGTTATCGGATTCAGACCGGATATTATACACTGTCATGACTGGCAGACCGGACTTGTTCCCGTATATCTGCACGACAGCTTCCAGCAGAATGAATTTTTCTGGAATATCAAGACGATCATGACAATACATAACCTTAAATTCCAGGGTGTATGGGATGTACAGACAATCAAGAATATCACAGGACTGTCCGATTATTATTTTACAGCAGACAAACTGGAAGCATATAAAGATGCCAACTATCTGAAGGGCGGTATTGTGTTTGCAGATGCAGTCACTACTGTAAGCAATACTTATGCAGAGGAAATCAAGACACCGTTCTATGGAGAAAAACTGGACGGCCTGATGTGTGCGCGTGCAAACAGCCTGCGTGGAATTGTAAATGGTATTGATTACAATGAATTCAATCCTGAAACAGATCCATATATCACAAAGACTTATAATGCAACAACTTTCAGAAAAGAGAAAGTTAAGAACAAACTTCAGCTGCAGAGAGATCTTGGATTGCAGGAAGATCCGAAGACGATGATGATAGGTATTGTATCACGACTGACAGATCAGAAAGGGTTTGATCTGATCGCATATGTGATGGATGAGCTTTGCCAGGATGCTATCCAGCTTGTAATTCTTGGAACCGGTGATGAACGTTATGAGAATATGTTCCGTCACTTTGACTGGAAATATCATGGAAAGGTATCTGCTCAGATCTATTATGATGAGAAAATGTCTCACCGTATCTATGCATCAGCAGATGCGTTCCTGATGCCGTCCTTATTTGAGCCATGTGGTTTGAGCCAGCTGATGAGTCTCCGTTACGGAACACTTCCGATCGTCAGAGAAACAGGTGGACTGAAAGATACGGTCGTACCTTATAATGAATATGAGGGAACTGGAAACGGATTTTCTTTCAGAAACTACAATGCGCATGAGATGCTTGCAACAGTGCGCAATGCGGAAAGAATCTATTATGATAAGAAACGTGAATGGAATAAAATGGTTGATCGTGCTATGGCAGCTGATTTCTCATGGGGTAATTCCGCACGTCAGTATGAAGAAATGTACAACTGGCTGATTGGTGATAAATAGAAACAGAGAGAAATATTAAAAACTACGAAAGAGCAGGGAATGTAAAAAAAGCACATTCCCTGCTTTTACTGTTATGTTGTTACTGTTTACACACCATTATCCCGCGAGGTGTTTTGGCATGAATATGCCAAAATCCCGAGACATACAAGCCAAAATTCTATTGCCGCAGGCAATCTGGTATGAATTTTGGCTACGTTACTGTGAACGGAGTGAACAGTAACCAGTAACATGAAAAGGTTATTCAGGCAGAATAAAAAGCTTGACATTTGACAGGAAGTATAATACTATAATAAATAGAAAACGAACATAAGTTCTTAAAGGGCTGAAGGAGATTAAAATAAATGATAAATGAAGAAAAGCAGAAAGCACTGGAAGCAGCGCTTGGACAGATTGAGAAACATTACGGGAAAGGATCAGTCATGAAACTCGGGGAATCCGGAGCAAATATGCAGGTGGAGACAGTCCCTACCGGATCTTTAAGTCTTGATATTGCACTTGGAGTAGGCGGTGTTCCCAAGGGACGTATCATCGAGATTTACGGACCGGAATCCAGCGGTAAGACAACCGTTGCACTTCACATGGTTGCGGAAGTGCAGAAACGAGGCGGGATTGCCGGATTTATTGATGCAGAACATGCTCTGGATCCTGTCTATGCAAAGAATATCGGTGTAGATATCGATAACCTGTACATATCACAACCGGACAATGGAGAACAGGCACTTGAGATCACAGAGACGATGGTGCGTTCCGGAGCTGTGGATATTGTGATCGTTGACTCGGTTGCCGCACTTGTACCGAAGGCGGAGATTGATGGAGATATGGGTGACAGCCATGTAGGTCTTCAGGCCAGATTGATGTCACAGGCTCTCCGTAAACTTACAGCAGTGATCAGTAAATCTAATTGTGTAGTTATCTTTATCAATCAGCTGCGTGAGAAGGTTGGAGTTATGTTTGGAAACCCTGAGACAACGACAGGTGGGCGTGCTCTGAAATTTTATTCATCTATCCGCATGGATGTCCGCAGAGTAGAGACATTGAAACAGGGCGGTGAGATGGTGGGAAACCACACCAGAATCAAAGTTGTGAAGAATAAAGTGGCTCCGCCGTTTAAACAGGCAGAATTTGATATTATGTTCGGAACCGGCATTTCCAAAGAGGGAGATATTCTTGATCTGGCAGCGGAATGCGGAATTGTAAATAAGAGCGGTGCATGGTACGCATATAACGGAGATAAGATCGGACAGGGACGTGAAAATGCGAAGATTTTCCTGAAAGAGCATACAGATATCTGTGATGAGATTGAGAAGCAAGTCAGAATCCATTATCATCTTCTTCCGGATGAAGAAGGACAGGCCAAAGAGCCGGTGCCGGCAACAGGTGATGCACCGGATGCTTCTGAGGAGTGATCATGGGGAATTCATCCGGAGATCTGAGAGAATTTCTCAGGAATGCAGAGGCTTTAAAGAGACAGACTGTACAGAAACAACAGAAAAATTTAACGGAAGAACCTGAAGAATACAGAGACGCAAGGCGTAAAGCCATGCGTCTCTTAGAACATATGGATCGGACGGAGAAGGGATTGAGAGAGAAATTGCGCCAGGCGGGATTTACCAGTCAGGCGGTTGATCATGCTCTGACATATGTTGAAGCCTATGGATATATAGATGATGAACGATATGCCAGAACTTATATTGCATACAGAATGGATACAAAGAGCCGGCAGAAGATCATCCGGGAACTTATGGGAAAGGGAATAGACAGGAAAACAGCGATAAATGCATGGGAGGAAGAGGCTGCCTTAAATATGCCTGATGAAAAAGAAATCCTCTATCGAACCATAGAAAAGAAATATCCGCCGAATACTGAGCTGGATGAGAAAAAAATGCGTCGGCTCTATGGTTATCTTGTGAGAAGAGGATTTGGATATTCAGACATTGCAGATACTCTTGAGAATATGAATATCAGACTTGTACATACATATTCGGATGAATCATAGTATACTCCATTGTATGTATATTGCAAAATATATTACTGAGAACAGAACGAACAGTAATTAAATATAGGAAAAATATTCAAACAATTATCCTGAAAAACTTGACATAAGTATGAAAAAAAGATAAACTTGTATTGTTGTATTTGTACAATGAAAACTAAATAAGGAGGTGCTCCTGTGACAACAACAATTATTGTTGCAATTGTCGCTGTGGTAGTCGCGCTACTTATTGCAGTTCCTGTTACTTGCAAAGTCGCTGTGAACAATAAAATCCAGAAGGATGCCGAGATTGTTGGGACAGCAGAAGACAAAGCAAGAAGCATCATAGATGAAGCTCTGAAAACAGCTGAGACTAAAAAAAGAGAAGCTTTATTGGAAGTGAAGGAAGAATCTCTCCGTACAAAAAATGAACTGGAGAAAGAAACCAAGGAACGAAGAAACGAACTGCAGAAATATGAAAATCGTGTATTAGCAAAAGAATCCGCGGTTGACAAGAAAGCAGATGCAGTTGAGAAGCGTGAAGCGGAATGCACAGCGAGAGCAGCTGAGGTGCAGAAGAAAGAAAAACGGGTAGAAGAACTTGAGCAAAAAGGAGTACAGGAACTGGAACGAGTTTCAGGTCTGACCTCCGAACAGGCAAAAGAAGAATTACTCAGATCCGTTGAAGATGATGTAAAAGTGGATGTAGCCAGACTTTACAGGGAATTGGAAAGCAGGGCAAAGGAAGAAGCTGGTAAGAAGGCTAAGGAATATGTTGTCAATGCCATCCAGAAATGTGCAGTTGACCATGTAGCTGAAACTACCATTTCGGTTGTTCAGCTTCCGAGCGATGAGATGAAGGGAAGGATTATTGGTCGTGAAGGCCGTAATATCCGTACTCTTGAGACACTTACAGGTGTGGATCTTATTATTGATGATACACCGGAAGCAGTTGTGTTATCTGCTTTTGATCCGATCCGTCGTGAAGTTGCACGTGTAGCTCTTGAGAAACTGATCGTAGATGGACGTATCCATCCGGCCAGAATCGAAGAGATGGTTGAGAAAGCCCAGAGAGAAGTAGAAGCGCAGATTCGCGAAGATGGTGAGAATGCAGCTATGGACGTTGGAGTTCATGGTATTCATCCTGAATTACTGAAACTTCTTGGACGTATGAAGTTCCGTTCAAGTTATGGACAGAATGCTTTAAGACATTCTATTGAGGTAGCTCAGTTATCCGGAATGCTGGCCGGTGAGGTTGGCGTAGATGTCCGTATGGCTAAGAGAGCAGGTCTTCTTCATGATATTGGTAAATCAATTGACCATGAAGTAGAAGGATCTCATATTCAGATTGGTGTGGATCTCTGTAAGAAGTATAAGGAATCCCAGATTGTTATCAATACGGTCGCATCTCATCATGGTGACTGTGAGCCGGAATCTCTGATCGCATGTATTGTACAGGCTGCAGATGCTATTTCAGCGGCGAGACCTGGTGCAAGAAGAGAAACGCTGGAAACTTATACCAATCGTCTGAAACAACTGGAGGATATTACGAACCAGTTTAAAGGTGTTGATAAATCTTTTGCCATTCAGGCGGGAAGAGAAATACGTGTAATGGTAGTGCCGGAGCATGTTAATGATGCAGATATGGTTCTCCTTGCGCGCGATATTGCGAAACAGATTGAAGCAGAACTTGAATATCCCGGTCAGATTAAAGTCAACGTGATACGTGAAAGCAGAGCGATTGACTATGCGAAATAATATGATTGTTCATTTTATGGACTATCGTGGACAGTTTTTTGCAGATATAAACTGTGCAGATTGTATTTATACAGTCTGTGCAGTTTTTTTATGTTATGTTATAGGAAATTACTCCGTAATGTTCCTATAACATAAAAAAGCCCTCCGGACACGATTCTTTCTTGTAAAGACAGGAATACTTCCTGGAATTTCTCAGTAAACTGGTACAGGGTGATAGAATGAAGAAAAACAGAACGGGAACCAAAAAATTTCCTGCGCTTATTTTATTTCTTCTTGGATTTCTGGCCGGAAATCTGATACCGAATATAATCTGGAAGGCAAAATGGCAACAGAAAACATGGGCATCGGTATATTTTCTGAGTACATTTGCAGGAAAAAATACAGGCAATATTGAATATCTGAAAGAAATATTAAAATACAGAGGTGTTTTTTATCTGTTGAATATAATCTGTGGATTTTCGGTTTTTGGTGCGCCGCTTGCTGTTATAACGCTTCTGGGATCAGGATTGTATGCAGGTATGATAATGACTGTTTCTATACTGGAATTTGGATTTGCAGGCGGGGTGATCGGAATGGGACTTTTGCTGCCACAATATTTATTTTACATTCCGGTCTGGCTTTATTCTATGGAACAGGAATGGAAGATATCATCAGAAATATGGAGAAACAGAGGTCTGATTTCCGGAGAAGTCAGTATTTATCTTAAAAAAATGTGCATTGCAGCAGTAGGATATTTTCTGGGAATACTTATCGAATGCTATGTGAACCCTCTGATCATTGACATTATTCTGAAATATATAAAAATTTTTTAATGACATATTTACTATATTTAGTATTGGTTGTCATAAAATTTCCGACATATGGTATTTGATGCTGAAAAAGCTTGAAATACAAGGATTTTTCTCGAAAAAAAGGTTTGATTTTATGTAAAATAAACAGTATAATACATATACATTTTATCGGAGAGAGTACGATTTTCTGCTGATAAACTGCGAAGAGGATTAATTTTCGTCTGATCGCAGGAGCTACAGGCAGCGGATATTTTGATTAAAAGGAAACGGGAATATGGACATAGAAATAAGGGAATTTATTACATATCTGCATAATACAAAAAAAACATCGGCAAATACAGAGATCTCATACCAGAGAGATCTGAAAAAAATGGCGGAATTTCTGAAGGAACGGGGAATCAGAAATTATAAAGATGTAAAAGAACTTGAGCTTGAAGGGTATATCAGTTACATGGAACGTGAGAAGTTTGCGTCATCTTCCATTTCCAGAAGCGTTGCTTCTATGAGAGCATTTTTTCAGTATCTGTGGAAGGAAGGCGTGATCGCAGAAGATCCGGCAGATAACCTGAAACCTCCGAAGGTTGAGAAAAGGGCACCTGAGATACTTACCATAGAAGAAGTGGATAAATTACTTCAGCAGCCGAAATTGGATACCCCTAAAGGGATAAGAGATTCAGCAATGCTGGAATTGCTGTATGCAACAGGTATGAGAGTCAGTGAGATGCTTCATCTTCAGATTTTTGATATTAATCTCCAGTTTGGATATGTGGTCTGTAATGAGAATGGAAAAGAGAGGATTATCCCTATTGGTATTCCATGCAAGAAGGCAATGGAACGGTATCTGCAAACAGCCAGAACTGTTTTTGTGAAAGATGAGAAAGAAACAGCATTATTTACAAATTGTTCAGGGAAAGCGATGAGCCGTCAGGGATTCTGGAAAGTATTAAAGGGATATGCGGATGATGCCGGTATCAAAAGGGATATTGCCCCGCATACATTGAGGCATTCTTTTGCTGTGCATATGCTGCAGAATGGTGCGGATATACGAAGCGTTCAGGAAATGCTGGGACATTCCGATATTTCCACTACGCAGGTTTATCTGGGCATGAATATGAATAAAATGCGTGATGTGTATATGAAAACACATCCACGTCATTAAAAACTTATTATTTATGAGGATTGCTATAATGTCAAATGAAAAAGCTTCTATAGTCTGTTTTGAACAGTTTATAGAAGCTTTTTTAACTGAATCAAGTAAGTCCCCTGCTTTAATTGCGAAGAGCAATAAGCAGTGGGTGGCTGAATAGTTTTTTCCTGTAATGTCATAACATGTGCTATTTACAGATAATGTAATTACAGCGATCCATCTGATCAGAGAGTATGGAATGTTGTTTATAAACAATAACGGATCAACACATCTCAGCAATTGTATACAGAAGACGTTCGGATTCTTCCCATCCAAGACATGGATCGGTAATAGATTTTCCGTAAATATGATCACATCCGATCTTCTGATTTCCCGGTTCAATATAACTCTCGATCATAAGTCCTTTTACCAGAGTATGAAGTTCCGGGTCTACCTGGCGGCTGTGGAGAACCTCTTTTGCAATACGAACCTGCTGGTCATATTGTTTATTAGAATTAGAGTGGTTGGTATCAACAATAACAGCCGGATTTTTAAGGTTTTTCTCCTGATATTTCTCCCAGAGAAGACGAAGATCCTCGTAATGATAGTTCGGGATTGCCTCCCCATGTTTATTTACGGCACCGCGGAGAATTGTATGAGCCAGTTCATTACCTGTTGTTTCTACTTCCCAGCTTCTGTAGATAAAACGATGTCCACCCTGAGCTGCTACAACGGAATTGAGCATGACTGCAAGATCGCCGCTGGTTGGATTTTTCATACCTGCAGGAACTTCCATGCCGCTGACGGTAAGACGATGCTGCTGGTCTTCCACAGAACGTGCACCTACTGCCACATAAGAAAGCAGGTCAGAAAGGTAACGGTAATTTTCCGGATAAAGCATCTCATCTGCACAGGTCATACCACTGGTCTGGATTGCATGGATATGCATTTTACGGATTGCTACAAGCCCTGCAAGAAGATTTGGCTGTTTCTCAGGATCCGGCTGGTGAACCATACCTTTATAGCCTTCTCCTGTTGTTCTTGGTTTGTTTGTATAAACACGTGGAACAATCAGAACCTTGTCAGCTATTTTCTCCTGAACATTGCGTAATCTGGTAAGATAGTCCAGAACAGCGTCTTCATTATCTGCTGAACAAGGACCGATGATTGCAAGGAATTTATCGGATTTTCCGGTAAAAACATCACGCAGTTCTTTATCTCTTGCATCTTTAACAGCCTGAATTTCAGCATCAATGGGATACTGATTACGGATTTCTTCAGGGGTTGGTAATTTTTTGATAAAATCGAATCCCATAGTAATATCTCCTTTGTGTCTATTTGTCTTGCTTTTTTCGGAATTTATTATAAACCATTCCTATCTGAATGTCGATAGCCAAAATATTTTCGGATGACTTTCTGCGATCATATCAAGCGTTACTGTTCACTTCGTTCTCAGTAACGTAGCCAAAATTCATTCCAGATTACCTGCGGCAATGGAATTTTGGCATATCCATGCCAAAACACCTCGCGGGATAGTGGAGTGTGAATAGTAACTATCAAGTCTCTTAATCAATATGCATTATTTACGGGGATTGCTATAGTTGTTTTGCAGTATCTGTAAACTGTGCAGGATGCTGAGCGCCAGTTCGCTGCAGAGAATCCCGTACAGATATCCCCGGATTCCCAGAACAGGGATTGCAAACAGCACGAAACTGATCCGGATGCAGACGCTGATCACACTGTGCAGCAGGCAGATGCCGGATTTTCCAAGGCCGTTGAGTACGCTGGTGAGAGTGGTGTTCAGGTACAGAAAAGGACAGATATAGGACATGGTATGGATATAGATTCCGGCTGTCTGACTGTGAAACAGAAAATTTCCAAGAAATTCTCCAAGAAACAGAAAAAAAACCAAGCAGGATCCGCCTAGCAGCAGACAGTATCGGAAAATCTTGCCGATCACATATTGGATTCGCTTTTGATACCCCAGAGTCTGCAGCTGGGTAATGGAGGGAATCAGCATGGCAGCAGCCGAGTTTGTAAGCGTAGCGGGGAAAAGAATAAGCGGAAGTGCCATCCCTGTAAAGATTCCGTAAACACTCAGGGAATCTTTGGGAGTAAGTCCTGACATTTGCAGCCTTGCAGGTATAAGAATCACTTCAATACTTCCCAGAAGGGTGAGCAGTATTTTATTCATGGTAAGAGGAACGGAAATATGGAGCAATTTTCTGAGAACAGAAAGCGGTCTTCTGATATTCCGGATATTATAATGTGTTACCTTAAAATGCATACTGACTGCGAAAAGAGAAATAAAAGATGAGGCTATTTCCCCGATAAGATTTCCGCCGACTGCAATTGCCGGAGTGATGTTTCGCCCTTGCGATGCACAGATCAGATAAAGAATATAGCATCCGCCTGTGCGGAAAAGCTGTTCCAGAAGCTGGACTCCTGCGGGAAATCCGGCCTGTTTTCTTCCCAAATAATAGCTGCTGATACAGGTATGAAGTGTACTCAACGGAATACTCAGAGAAAGAATCCGTATCAGACCGGAGGTCTGTGACTCTTTCAGAATCTGTACTGCCCAGAAATCCGCATAGCTGTAAAGAAACCAGGAGAATACCAGGGAGAAAACAACAGAAAATACAGTTCCCACGACAAAATAATCTGAGATATGACGACTGGGATTTTTGGAAACTTTTTCTGCGGCAGTGAGGCGGGAGATTGCAGTCTGGATACCGGAAGCGCAGATGGACATGATCAGAATCTGCAGTGGAAGTATAAGCTGAAAGATACCAAGCCCATGTGCACCAATAGTGTGTGACAGGAATATTCTGTAAAAGAACCCCATAAGTCTGCTTAACAAACCGGCAAATGTAAGAAGTAAAGTTCCTTTGATAAAAAGTTTTTTTGACATAATGAAAAATCCAGACCTTTTCATGCGCAGCAGGTGCGAATATCCGCTTGACTAAAAAACAGTAACCTGCCGAAACGCCTTTACAGCAATATATGAACAAAACAGCCTTGACAGAACGGTTTGTTTCTGGTAAAGTAATCATGAAATCCGAGGGAAACACTGGGAATTAAAAAACGAGGTGAGAAAATGAAACTCTCAACAAGAGCCCGTTATGGCTTGAAAGCATTGATAGATCTTGGTTTGCACAGTGCGAATGAAGCGATATCTTTACAGAGTATTGCGGAGAGACAGGATATTTCCACAAGCTATCTCGAACAGCTTATGGCCATGCTTAAGAAGGCCGGTCTTGTAAAGAGCAGCAGAGGGGCTTACGGCGGATACCAGCTTGGCAAGCCGGCAGATGAGATCTCGGTCGGTGAAGTCCTGCTTGTGCTGGAAGGCAGCCTGGAAGCAGCAGCCTGTCCCGGGATTGAGAATGACGGAACCTGCCATGGCAGTGATGTATGTGTGGCAAAGCTCGTCTGGAAGAGAATCAATGACAGTATTACAAGCGCTGTCGATACCCTGATGCTTGGTCAGCTGATCGAGGAAAGCAGAAGAGTACATGAAGAAAAAATGGAAAGTCAGGGCATGGAAGAAAATGTACCGGACATACTTAAATAAAACAGGAGGACAAGAAAATGGGAAAAATGATTTATCTGGACAATGCAGCAACAACTAAAACAGCACCGGAGGTTGTCCAGGCAATGCTGCCATATTTTTCAGAATATTATGGCAACCCGTCCAGTATTTATGATTTTGCAGGCAAGAGCAAAGAGGCGATCACCAAAGGAAGAGAGCAGATCGCAGAAGTTCTTGGAGCAAAGAAAGAAGAAATTTATTTCACAGCAGGTGGTTCCGAGTCTGATAACTGGGCTCTGAAGGCTACCTTTGAGGCATATAAAGCAAAAGGAAACCACATCATCACAACAAAGATCGAGCATCATGCAATTCTCCATACCTGTGAATATCTGGAGAAACGCGGCGCAAAGATCACATATGTAGATGTAGACGAGAACGGTATTGTAAAACTGGATGAACTTGAGAAAGCAATCACACCGGAAACAATCCTGATTTCTGTAATGTTTGCAAACAACGAGATTGGTTCTATCCAGCCGATCAAGGAAATCGGACGTATCGCAAAAGAGCATGGAGTGCTTTTCCACACAGATGCTGTTCAGGCATTCTGTCAGGTTCCGATCAATGTGGATGAATGCAATATTGATATGTTAAGCTCCAGCGGACATAAGATCAATGGACCAAAAGGAATCGGTTTCCTCTACATTCGTAAGGGTGTAAAAATCCGTTCCTTTGTACATGGCGGTGCACAGGAACGTAAACGTCGTGCAGGTACAGAGAATGTGCCGGGAATCGTTGGATACGGTGCAGCAGCAGCACGTGCAAATGCATCCATGAAAGAACGTACTGACAAAGAAATCGCTATCAGAGATCATCTGATCCACAGAATTGAGACAGAGATTCCTTATGTAAAAGTAAACGGTGACCGTATAAAACGTCTTCCGAATAACGTAAATGTCAGCTTCCAGTTTGTTGAGGGCGAATCTCTCCTGCTGATGCTGGATAATTATGGAATCTGTGCATCCAGCGGATCTGCCTGTACATCAGGTTCTCTTGATCCGTCCCATGTACTTCTTGCAATCGGACTTCCGCACGAGATTGCACATGGTTCTCTGCGTATGACACTCAGTGAAGAGACAACAATGGAAGATGTAGATTTCGTAGTGGACAGATTGAAAGAAATTGTAGCGCACTTAAGAAGCATGTCTCCATTATATGAAGATTTCATGAAAAAACAGAATAAATAACAAAACAGAAGATAATTGTTTGTATTTTTGCAGTTACAACAGAAATAATATTAAAAGAAAGTCAGGATAACAGGAGGAAACACAAATGGCTTACAGTGAAAAAGTAATGGATCATTTTCAGCATCCGCGTAATGTAGGAGAAATAGAGAACGCAAGTGGCGTAGGTACAGTGGGAAATGCAAAATGCGGTGATATCATGAGGATTTTTCTTGATATCGATGATGAAACACATATCATCAAAGACTGCAAATTCAAAACATTCGGATGTGGTGCGGCAGTTGCAACCAGCAGCATGGCAACAGAGATGGTAATGGGAAAAACCATCGAAGAAGCTATGGAAGTTACAAATAAGGCAGTTATGGAAGCCCTGGACGGACTTCCGCCTGTAAAAGTACACTGCTCCCTGCTTGCAGAGGAAGCAATCCATGCGGCTCTGTGGGATTATGCACAGAAGCATCATATTGAGATTAAAGGTCTTAAGAAACCAAAGTCTGATATTCACGAAGGCGAAGAAGCAGAGGAAGAAGAATATTGATTATAGCAAAAAAACTGAATCTGTTTGTAATCTGAAATCGTTATTTATAAAGAAGGGGCGGGTGATACTCATCATCTGCCCTGTGCTTTATATTATGGCATTATATGATACCAGGGACAAAAGATATTTTGTGAAGCAGTTCCCGCAATTTTTATTATATGATGCTGCTATAAATATTTTCTGCAGGAGGTAGCAATGACAGGACTTACAAATGAACAGGTGCAGGAGAGGATTGCAGAAGGAAAAGTTAATGTCAACGAGAACCCGAATACCAGAACCTACAAGCAGATCATTTTGGAAAACACGCTTACATTTTTTAACTTTTTAAATATTGCATTGCTTGTTCTGGTGCTTTTTGTGAGATCTTATAAGAACTCCATGTTTATGGGAATCATTCTGATCAATACAGTGATAGGTATTATTCAGGAGATCAGAGCAAAGAAGACGATTGACAAACTTGCAATCCTTACAGAGAGTAAAACAGTAGTTTTGCGTGAGGGGAAGAAATGGAGTATTTCCACAGAGAAACTGGTTCTGGATGATCTGATCTTTCTGAAAACAGGAGATCAGGTTCCGGCTGACGTAAAGGTACTGGAGGGAACTGTAGAAGTAAACGAGTCTCTACTCACCGGTGAGTCGGACAATCTGTCCAAAAGCCAGGGAGACGAACTTTTTTCAGGAAGCTTTGTGACATCAGGGGAAGCTTGCTGTCAGGTAATCCATGTTGGAAAAGATAATTATGCATCGCAGATCACAAGTGAAGCAAAGGAATTTAAACGTCATAATTCGGAACTTCGCAATTCTCTGAATGCGATTCTGAAGGTGATCAGTATCATTATCGTGCCTCTTGGTGCCATGTTGTTTTACAAGCAATATATGATCGTAGGAGATACACTGAAGGATTCTGTGGTAAATATGGTTGCCGCAGTACTTGGAATGATCCCGGAAGGCCTGGTACTTCTGACAAGTGTGGCACTGACATTGGGTTCTATGGTTCTTGCTACAAAGAAGACACTTGTGCAGGAGCTTTACTGTATTGAAACGCTGGCGAGAGTTGACACGCTCTGTCTGGATAAGACCGGTACGATCACAGAAGGTACCATGAAGGTTGAAGATGTGCAGTTGTATGATACAGCACAGACAACTGTTGTACAACATACAGCAAAATTTGATCCGGAAACAGGGGAGCCTGTTCAGAATGTGTCAGCATTAAAACCGGAGGTTACGGTATCAGCAGAGAAGGAAAACGGACAGATACAGGAAACAGTAAATTCAGAAACGGTATCTCAGGAAGAAAGACAGAAGCTTCAGGAAATTGACCACATTATGGGAAATATGATGTCAGTTCTTCATGATCAGAATGCAACAGCAGATGCGCTGAGAAAGCGCTTTCCTTCAAGAAATGACCTGAAACTGATCCATGCCATTCCTTTCTCCTCAGACAGGAAATACAGTGGTGCTGTTTTTGAAGGAAGAGGAACTTATCTGATGGGAGCTGCACAGTTCCTTTTTCCGGAAGGAAATGAAGAACTTCTGGAACATTGCAGCAGTTACGCACAGGAGGGATACCGTATCCTTGTTCTGGCTCACAGTGAACAGGAGACAAAAGGAACGGAACGCCCGACAGGACTTGAACCGTTGGGACTGTTTCTCATCACTGACGTGATACGTGAGGAAGCACCGGATACTCTGGCTTTTTTTGACAGCCAGGGAGTTGACCTTAAAGTTATCTCAGGAGATGATCCTGTGACTGTCTCTGCAATTGCAAAGAAAGCAGGACTGAAAAATGCCAATCATTATATCGATGCAACAACAATCAAAACTTCGGAAGAAATGCAGCGTGCAGTTGCAGAGTGCAGTGTATTCGGGCGTGTAACACCTCAGCAGAAGAAACAGATGGTACAGGCTCTTCAGTCACAGAAGCATACAGTTGCGATGACCGGTGACGGTGTAAATGACGTACTTGCACTCAAGGAAGCAGACTGCAGTATTGCCATGGCAGCAGGAAGCGATGCAGCTAAAAATATTGCAAATGTCGTTCTTCTTGATTCTAATTTCGGGGCAATGCCTCATATTGTAAATCAGGGCCGTCGTGTTGTAAACAATATCAGAAGTGCGGCATCCATGTTTCTGATCAAAACAATTTTTTCTGTTTTACTGTCATTGATCACAATTTTCTTTGGAGATGCATATCCCTTTGAACCAATCCAGATGTCACTGATCAGTGCCTGCGCAGTGGGAATTCCTACATTTCTTCTGACACAGGAGAATAATTACAATAAGATTGACCATACATTCCTGAGGCACGTATTTATGAATGCATTTCCTGCGGCAGTAACCATTACAGGATGTGTATTTACGATCATGCTGGTCTGTCAGGATGTATACCATTCCAACGTCATGCTTAATACAGCCTGTGTTCTGGTTACGGGGTGGAACTATATGTCTGCACTGCGTACAGTTTATTCGCCGCTGAACACATACAGAAAAGTGATCATTTATGGAATGCAGTTTGCATTTTTTATAAGTGCGGTTGTATTGCAGGATTTGCTGACACTGGGTTCTCTGGAATTTGGAATGATCATTCTGGTATTTGTACTGATGACATTCTCTCCAATCCTGATCGAAACTATTACAGAATGGATCAGGAGGATTTATGAGAAGTCACTGGACAGAGAAGATGAAAATAAAGGATTTTTTGCAAGATTTTTGGAAAGAGTCCAGAAGTAAAAAACGAGGACAATCTGTAAAATATGCAGATTGTCCTCGTTTGCATTATGCGGTCTGCGTTATGCAGATTAATGGTTTATTTCTTTCTGCACAGCCAGAAGCATCCAAATGCAGGGATCATAACACCTTTAGCTTCCATCTCATGTCCTGAGATAAGATCAGTGTATATGCCGTCATCTTCGTTGATCCATGCAACCTTATCCTGATCGCTGAAGTTATAGATTCCGATGAATTTCTCCTCTGCATTTTCGCGTACGATTGCAAGGATAGAAGAATCCCAGGTATCGATTGTACGAAGATCAGCTGTTGTATCAAAAACGCTGTGTGAACTTCTGATATGTTCCAGATGATCCAGTGCGTGGAAAAGTTTTCCCTGTACTGTATCTGCGATATTTCTGTTTGGAGCAAGTGACCAGTTGAATTCTCCTCTGTGAAGATAGCGGGAATCAACTGCCTTGTCAGGATCATCTTTATAAGAATAGTCGTTTACCTGACCAATCTCATCTCCGCTGTAGATTACAGGGATACCTGACTGGGAAAGCATAAATGCATGAAGTGTGATGTCATAGCGCACACTTCTGTCAACACCAGCTGCATTTCCTTCAAAACCATATTTCTCAATGCCGCACAGAGATGCGGTAGTACCGCAAAGTCTTGCATCACCCAGACGCGGGTCATCATTGTAAAGTTCACCGCGGCCAAATGTATCCGGATATTTGCCTGTAAAGAAATCATTCAGGAATTTCTTATGAGAAACCTCATCGATTGAGAAATTCTTCAGGAAATCATAATCCAGTCCCCAGCCAATATCATCGTGGCAACGCAGATAATTCTGGAAGATGTACTCTTTTGGAAGAGATCCCAGAATATCCAGCTGTCTGCGGAGCAGAGATACATCTTTGGTTGCAACTGTGTGCCAGGTGCTTGCCATAGTAGTAACGTTATACAGGATATGGCATTCCGGCTTTTCAAGTGTACCGAAATATGGAACGACTTTTTCAGGAGCCATGACAACCTCTCCGAGAAGAAGGACTCCCGGGCACACGATCTCGCAGATCATACGCATCATACGTACGATTGTGTGAACCTGTGGCAGGTTGCGGCAGTTTGTTCCAAGCTGCTTCCAGATATAAGGAACTGCATCGAGACGTACGATGTCAACACCCTGGTTTGCCAGATATAACATATTGTAGACCATTTCGTTAAACACAACAGGATTTCTGTAGTTTAAATCCCACTGGTATGGATAGAAAGTAGTCATGACATGCTTGTGAAGGTCATCCAGCCATGTAAAGTTGCCCGGTGCGGTAGTTGGGAATACCTGTGGACAAGTCTTCTCATAGAGAGCAGGAACATCGTAGGTATCAAAGAAGAAATAACGGTCCTGGTATTCTTTTTCGCCTGCGCGAGCCCGTTTTGCCCACTCATGCTCTTCGGAAGTATGGTTCATAACGAAATCAAGGCAGATGTTGATGCCGCGTTCATGGCATTTGGAGGTAAGCTCTGAAAAGTCCTCCATAGTACCAAGCTCAGGCTGCACTGTGCGGAAGTCAGCTACTGCGTAACCACCGTCACTTTTTCCTTTCGGAGATGCGAGCAGAGGCATCAGATGAAGATAATTGACATTGCATTCTTCCACATAATCCAGATGTTCCTCCAGACCTTTTAAAGTATGTGCAAAATTGTTTACATACATCATCATGCCTACAAGGTCATTGCGTTTATACCAGTCCGGATCAGCCTCACGCTTTTTATCAGATGCCTTTAATGCTGAATTTCTGCTGTTATAGAAAGCTTCCATATTAGAAGTAAGATCATGCAGATAGGTCATGACATCATCATGATCCTGATATAATTCGCAATATAACCATTTCAGCTCATCATAATGTTTCTGAAAACGTTCATTATATAAAGTAAGATCAACAGGAACGTCCAGTTTAACAGGTTCCACTTTGGAAGTCTCGACCTTAACAGGTTCTACTTTAGAAGTCTCGACCTTAACAGGTTCCACTTTGGAAGTCTCGACCTTAACAGGTTCCACTTTAGAAGTCTCGACCTTAACAGGTTCTACTTTAGAAGTCTCGACCTTAACAGGTTCTACTTTGGAAGTCTCGACCTTAACAGGTTCTACTTTAGAAGTTTCAACTCTGACAGGCTCAGTTTTGGAAGTAGTCACTTGTAAAATTTCTGATTCCTGCTTTCTGACTGTTGATGAAGAACGTTTCTTCTGGAGTCTTTTTTTAGCCATAATATTCCTCCCTGGTTTATGAAAAATACAGTAACCGGGCAGTGTCGGGACATATAAAACATAAATATGGAGACACCGGACAGTTACGAATATATACAGAAAGCTGCAATTTCCATATCTGCTGTCAGTTTTTTATCATGATCAGCTATGATGCAGACCAGAGAAACAGTATTTGGAGCAGTTTGGAAATTGGGCTTCTGAAATCATATGTAATATTATATTATAGGAACTGCCATATAGGCAAGTACTGACACGTTTTACAGAGAAATAAATTCCGGTTTACGGTCTTTGAAGATTGTATAGTAACGAAAACCACAGGCTTCCAGTACACTGGCAGCTTTATCAAATGCACAGGCGATTTTATCCGGAGTATGCGCATCTGCTCCGATGGTGATGATCTCTCCGCCAAGTTCTCTATAGCGCCTTATTACGGCAGTACATGGATTGGGTTCTCCAAGACCATAATGATATCCGCCTGTATTAAGTTCGATGCCTTTTCCCATGGAAATCAGTTTCTTCAGAATCTCATCCAGAATATCTTTATACCGTCCGTAAGAATATTCCCGGTTCTTGTTAGGACCATAACGGACAACATAATCAATATGTCCGTAAACATCAAATCCGTCATATGCGGAAATGTTTTCAAGAATGGATTCAAAATATTCCATATAACATAAAAATTCCTTACGTCCTTCAAAAAATTCCGGGTAATAAGGATCATACCCATGGACAAGATGGGATGAACCGATAACGAAATCAAAAGGTGTCTGAGAGAGAAGTGAGTCAAAATATTCTCCCAGATGCATCTGCAGTCCCAGTTCAATTCCGAAACGTACCTGAATTTTATCCTTATATATATCTGAAAGTTCAGCCAGCTTTTCTTTGTAAGCCGGAATATTCAGAGAAAAATCCAGATTGTCCGGAGTAACAGGGTAATCCGGATCCAGATGTTCCGTAAAAGTAATTCCCTGTAGTCCCGTTTCAACAGCGCGATGGATCATAACTTCCATAGGCGTATCCGAGTCAGCAGAAAAAGAAGAGTGCATATGACAATCCCACAATATTTGTCTGTCCATAATTTCAGTCCTTTCTTCTGTAAAAACAGTACTGTTATATTTGCGTGTGATATATTATAAATGAATACTGTGTCCTCTTAAATGGATATATCTGCACCTGAAATATCACAATTACAGGCCCGGATCAGTGTATTCATAAAGCACTGTATACACAGTATAACATATAATTTACATTTTTTACTTAATTTTTATCTGTTTTTTGGAAAATGGTCTTGAATTTTTGTTTAGAATTATGTACAATACATTACAGGTTGATGATTCTTTAACAAACAAAGGATTACCATAATTAACCACTTAATTCATAGGAGGAATTTTATCATGGCAGTAAAAGTTGCAATTAATGGTTTTGGACGTATTGGACGTCTTGCATTCCGTCAGATGTTTGGAGCAGAAGGATTTGAAATCGTAGCAATCAACGATTTAACATCTCCTAAAATGCTTGCTCACTTATTAAAATATGATTCAACACAGGGAAAATATGCTCTTGCAGATACAGTAACAGCAGGAGAAGATTCCATCACAGTTGACGGAAAAGAAATCAAAATTTACGCAAAAGCTAACGCTGCTGAACTTCCATGGGGAGAAATCGGTGTAGACGTAGTTCTTGAGTGTACAGGATTCTATACATCCAAAGACAAAGCT
The DNA here is from genome assembly GCF_964240315.1 of Blautia sp. Marseille-P2398. Lineage (NCBI taxonomy): Bacteria > Bacillati > Bacillota > Clostridia > Lachnospirales > Lachnospiraceae > Blautia > Blautia sp. Marseille-P2398. The sequence goes on along the minus strand of NZ_CAXSTD010000001.1, from coordinate 455,413 downwards.
CAGGCTCATATCGATGCAGGTGCTAAACACGTTATCATTTCCGCTCCGGCTGGAAACGATCTTAAGACAATCGTTTACAATGTAAACCATGAAACTCTTACAAAAGAAGATCACATCATCTCCGCAGCTTCCTGTACAACAAACTGCTTAGCTCCAATGGCTAAAGCATTAAATGATCTTGCTGCAATCAAATCCGGTATCATGTGCACAATCCACGCTTACACAGGCGATCAGATGACACTTGACGGACCACAGAGAAAAGGTGATTTAAGAAGATCTCGTGCAGCTGCAGTTAACATCGTTCCTAACAGCACAGGTGCTGCTAAAGCTATCGGTCTTGTTATTCCGGAACTGAACGGTAAACTTATCGGATCTGCTCAGCGTGTTCCTACCCCAACAGGTTCTACAACAATCTTAACAGCAGTTGTTGAAGGAAACGTAACAAAAGAACAGATCAACGCAGCTATGAAAGCAGCTTCTAATGAATCCTTCGGATACAACGAAGATGAAATCGTATCCAGCGATATCGTTGGTATGAGATTTGGTTCTCTGTTTGATGCTACTCAGACAATGGTTCTTCCACTTGAGAATGGCACAACAGAAGTACAGGTAGTTTCCTGGTATGACAACGAGAACTCCTACACAAGCCAGATGGTTCGTACAATCAAACACTTTGGTAAATTACTGAACGCTTAATTTTCAGTAAGTGTAAAGGAATAGACTCCAACGAAGGGTCCGGTCTGATTTGGACCGGACCCTTTTCGCGTGGTCTGGAATGACAGCAGGAAATCAATAAGTTACTGTTTACAGATATGCAGTAACTGTTAAAGAATATTATTAAGGAGGCACCACAAATGCTGAATAAAAAATCTGTTGATGATATCAATGTAAAAGGCAAAAAAGTTCTTGTAAGATGTGACTTCAATGTTCCTCTTCAGGATGGAAAGATCACAGATGAGAACCGTCTGGTTGCAGCTCTTCCTACAATCAAGAAGCTGATCGCTGATGGCGGAAAGGTTATTCTCTGCTCCCACCTTGGAAAACCGAAGGGAGAGCCGAAACCGGAATTATCTCTTGCACCGGTTGCAAAACGTCTTTCCGAATTATTAGGACAGGAAGTTAAGTTTGCAGCAGATCCTGAAGTAGTAGGACCTAACGCAAAAGCAGCAGTAGCTGAGATGAAAGACGGAGATGTTATCTTACTTGAGAACACACGTTATCGCGCAGAAGAAACAAAGAACGGAGACGAATTCAGCAAAGAACTTGCTTCTCTTTGTGATGTATTTGTTAATGATGCATTTGGTACAGCTCACAGAGCACACTGCTCTAATGTTGGTGTGACCAAATATGTTGATACAGCAGTTGTTGGTTACTTAATGCAGAAGGAAATCGATTTCCTTGGAAATGCAGTGAACAATCCTGAGAGACCGTTTGTTGCCATCCTTGGCGGAGCTAAGGTTTCCAGTAAGATTTCTGTAATCAATAACCTTCTTGATAAAGTAGATACTCTTATCATTGGTGGTGGTATGTCTTACACATTCTCAAAAGCTATGGGTGGACATATCGGAACATCTCTTTGTGAGGATGATTATCTTCAGTATGCATTGGACATGATGAAGAAAGCAGAAGACAAAGGTGTGAAACTTCTTCTTCCGTTAGATAACAGAATCGGTGATAACTTCTCTAATGACTGTAATATCCAGGTTGTTAAACGTGGTGAGATTCCGGACGGATGGGAAGGAATGGATATCGGACCGGAAACAGAGAAGCTTTTCGGTGACGCAGTAAAAGATGCTAAGACAGTTGTATGGAACGGACCGATGGGCTGCTTCGAAATGCCAAACTTCGCTCATGGTACAGAAGCTGTTGCAAAAGCACTTGCTGAAACAGATGCCACAACTATTATCGGTGGTGGTGATTCTGCAGCTGCAGTTAACATCCTTGGTTATGGCGACAAGATGACACACATCTCCACAGGTGGCGGTGCATCTCTTGAATTCCTGGAAGGAAAAGAACTCCCGGGTGTTGCAGCAGCAAACGATAAATAAGAATATAATAACATCCCACAGGGATACTAAGGAGATAAATCATCATGGCAAGAAAGAAAATTATCGCTGGTAACTGGAAAATGAACATGACACCAAGCGAAGCCGTTAAATTAGTAGAAACATTAAAACCATTAGTAGTTAACGATGAAGTAGACGTAGTATTCTGCGTACCTGCAATCGATATCATCCCGGTTGTAGAAGCTGCTAAGGGAACAAACATCCAGGTTGGTGCTGAGAACATGTACTTTGAAGAGAAAGGTGCATACACAGGAGAAATCTCCCCTGCAATGCTCGTAGATGCCGGAGTTAAATATGTTGTTCTCGGGCATTCCGAAAGAAGAGAATACTTCGGAGAAACAAACGAAGATGTTAACAAGAAAGTTCTCAAAGCTTTCGAACATGGAATTACACCTATCATGTGCTGTGGCGAAACTCTTACTCAGAGAGAACAGGGCGTGACAATGGATTTCATCCGTCAGCAGGTTAAAGTTGGATTCCAGGGTGTTACAGCAGATCAGGCTAAGACAGCAGTTATCGCTTACGAGCCAATCTGGGCAATCGGAACAGGTAAAACAGCTACAACTGAGCAGGCTCAGGAAGTATGCGCAGGTATTCGTGCATGCATCGCTGAAATCTATGATGAAGCAACAGCAGAAGCAATCCGTATCCAGTATGGCGGATCTGTAAATCCTGCAACAGCACCTGACTTATTCGTTCAGAACGATATCGATGGCGGCCTTGTAGGTGGCGCTTCTCTGAAAGCTGATTTCGGAAAGATCGTAAACTACAAATAAGAATAAAAAACTGATTATAAGCAGATAATCTTTGTGTCCAAACGAGAAATAATATAATGCCCCTGAATACAGGAAAATTGGTAATTTTACTGATTGGATCGTATTCAGGGGATTGTTATAGTTGAAGCAGGTAAGTTACCTGCTCTAATTGCTGTTGCGAATATTTGTTTGGCTATGTCAGACACATAGTATCTTATGAAATTAATATGTATAAAGAAAAAGACAGCTTCATTACTGAAACTGTCTTTTTTATCTGGTGTAAAAATCTGCTGTAAGCTGTTTCTTTTGTACTTTGGGTAAATCTCTTTTGCACGAAAGGAATGCCTCGATACTTTTGTATTTTGACTATTTATCAGGTGTATTTAGTTCATGTATTTTATCTTTTGTATTTTGGAGTATTTCTGAGTTTTTATCCTTGGTGATATAAATTTTTTTCTCTTTGGCAATTCGATGATTTTCTCTTTTGTATGTACAAACTATATCATATTTTTCTACATTCGTCTACAAGTTTCAACAGAAATCAGTCAAAAACATTTCGACAGAATCCCTGCTTTTTCGACATTCGGAGAGGAAATTGACAGATAAATAAAGATTGTCTGATTGCGGGAATCCATTTTCGCTGATATAATGTAAAAAATGTGTAATTATAGAAAGCAGGTTAATATTTTATGGAAGAAAAAGTAACAAAATGTAGTGTATCAAAGAAATGCGGAAGCTGCCAGTATCAGGGTGTTCCTTATAAAGAACAGCTTGCCGCCAAGCAGAAAAGGATGAAGAAGCTTCTTGGAAAGTTTGCAAATGTAAAACCAATCATTGGAATGGATGATCCCTTCTATTATAGAAATAAAGTTCATGCAGTATTTGACAGGGATAAAAAAGGTAATATTATCTGTGGAACCTACGAAGCGAAAACACATAAGGTTGTTCCGATAGAAGAGTGCATGATCGAGGATAAGATCAGTCAGGAAATCATCCGTACAATTCGGGATATGCTGAAATCTTTTAGAATCAAAACATATGATGAGGACACAGGATATGGACTTTTGCGCCATGTGCTGGTGAGAAGAGGGTTTTCCACAGATGAGATCATGGTGGTTCTTGTGATTGGTTCCCCGATCTTTCCTTCAAAAAATAATTTTGTGAAAGCTCTGAGAAAGAAATACCCACAGATTACAACAGTTGTGCTCAACGTCAATGATAAGAAGACCAGTATGGTACTGGGTGAGCGTGATATCGTCATTTATGGAAAAGGATATATCCGGGATACGCTCTGCGGATGTACATTCCGCATTTCTCCGCAGTCTTTTTATCAGGTAAATCCTGTACAGACAGAAATTCTGTATAAGACAGCAATTGAATATGCGGGGCTTGGACGAAAAGAAACAGTGATAGATGCATACTGCGGAATAGGAACAATCGGACTTGTAGCCGCAAAGCGGGCAAAGAATGTCATTGGTGTGGAATTAAATCCGGATGCAGTCCGTGATGCCAGAATCAATGCAAGGGAAAATAAGATTACAAATGCACGTTTCTATCAGGGAGATGCAGGAGAATTTATGGAAAATATGGCAGAAAACGGAGAACATGCAGATGTTGTGTTTATGGATCCGCCACGTACAGGCAGTGATAAAAAGTTTATGTCCTCTGTTGTCAAACTGAATCCATCAAGAATCGTATATATCTCCTGTGGACCGGAAACACTGGCAAGAGATCTGGAGTATTTGACAAAACATGGCTATGATGTGAGAAAAATACAGCCGGTAGATATGTTCAGTTTTACAGACCATTGTGAAAATATTTGTCTTTTGACGAAAAAATTTGAGAAACAGACGAAAAATCAAAACGAATACAAATACTAAAAGAATATAAATACCAAAAGAAAAGGAAGGTTTCATGGAAATAAGAAAAGCATCAGTGCAGGATCTTGGGCAGATCATGCAAGTTTATGATAAAGCCCGCAAATTTATGAGAGAAAATGGCAATGCAGAACAGTGGGGTGAAGATTACCCCTCAGCAGAACTGATAGAGCATGATATTGATAAAATGTATCTGTGCATGTCAGAAGGGCGGATTGCCTGTGTTTTCTATTATGCGGCGGAAGAAGATGAAGATTATAAAGAAATTAATGGAAAATGGCTGAATGAAGAACCCTATGGAGTAGTTCACAGGGTAGCGTCCACAGGAATAGTAAGAGGAGCCGCATCATTCTGTCTGGACTGGGCCTATGCTCAGACACAGAATCTCCGTATGGATACATACAGCGATAACATCCCCATGCAGAAACTTCTGGAAAAATGCGGATTTCACTACTGTGGTTCATTTGAACGTCTGGGAATGGATAAATGGATGGCATACCAGAAAATATAATAAACAAGTCCCTATCTGTTTCAACTGTAAGAGACAGATGGGGACTTTAAGGTTATTGATTGCTGTAGTTAGAGGTATCCATCAGAAGAAATCCGGTCTTTTACAGATTCTCAACAATCTGGCGTGCTACATATACACCGCTTGCAGAAGCATGGGACAGGGAATGGGTTACACCGCTTCCGTCTCCAATGATATACAGGCCTTTGTATCTGCTTTCCAGATTTTCATCAATATCAACTTCCATATTATAGAACTTAACCTCCACACCATAGAGGAGGGTATCGTCATTAGCTGTCCCGGGAGCGATTTTATCCAGAGCATAAATCATTTCAATGATTCCGTCAAGGATACGTTTCGGGAGAACAAGACTCAGATCACCGGGAGTAGCTGCGAGAGTAGGTCGTACCATACCTTCTTCGATACGTGCAACCGTACTCCTTCTTCCGCGCACCAGATCGCCGAAACGCTGTACGATCACACCGCCGCCCAGCATATTGGAAAGACGGGCAATGCTTTCGCCATATCCATTACTGTCTTTAAATGGCTCAGAGAAATGTTTGGCTACCAACAGTGCGAAGTTTGTATTTTCTGTCTGTTTGGACGGATCTTCATAGCTGTGGCCATTTGCTGTGACAATGCCGTTTGTATTTTCGTTTACAACGATGCCATAAGGATTCATACAGAAAGTCCTCACATTATCTTCGAATTTTTCTGTTCTGTAGACAATCTTACTCTCATACAGTTCGTCTGTCAGGTGTGAGAAGATAACAGCAGGAAGTTCTACACGTACACCCAGGTCTACCCGGTTTGATTTGGTTGGGATATCAAGTTCTTTACAGATCTGTTCCATCCATTTGCTTCCGCTTCTGCCTACGGATACAATGCATTTGTTGCAGTCAGTGGTATCATTCTTTGTGATGATACGGTATCTGTCTTCAAGTACTTCCAGACGTTCTACAGGAGTGTTGAAATGAAAATCAACATGCTCTTTTAATTTTGCATATAAGTTCTCAAGAACCACATAGTTAATGTCTGTTCCCAGATGACGTACGGAAGCATCCAGAAGCTTTAATTTGTTCTGCATACAAAGTTTTTTGAATTTGGTTCCGGCTGTAGAATACATTTTTGTGTCCTGTCCGCCGTAGGCAACATTGATCTCATCTACGTAACGCATCAGGTCAAGAGCGTCTTTCTTTCCAATATGTTCATAAAGTGTTCCGCCGAAATCATTTGTGATATTGTATTTGCCGTCAGAGAAAGCACCGGCACCGCCAAAGCCGCTCATAATGGCACAGGTTTTACATTTGATACAGGTTTTTACTTTGTCACCATCAATTGGGCAATGTCTTTTACTGAGAGGATTTCCAGCCTCAAAAACAGCAATCTTTAAATCGTTATTTTGTTTCATCAGTTCATAGGCAGAGAAAATACCGCCAGGTCCTGCGCCGATGATCACTACATCATATTTCATATATACTACGATCCTTTCAGGTAAAAATATTTTGTAAATCTGCAGCAAGTCTCCTGAACGCACTATTTAACTGATAAATTGCGAAGCGGATGATATTATGCGCCTGAAGAGAATGCCATAGATAAGTCTGCGTTACTGAGAACGAAGGAGACAGTAATAAGTATATCATAAATAAATGAAAAAATCTTATGTTTTTGTGAATGGACTTATAGGATAACATTATAAATAATGTTTTAACCGAATCAGGTAAGTCCCCTGTGGAGATTGCGAATATCCGCCTGACTTTCTGCAGGATATGATAAGCAAAATATATTATAGATATGAGAAGATATCAGGTTAGGGGTAAAATACCTTTTTCCCGAACATAAAAAGAACAAATAGTTCTACGAAAGGACACAACTACATCATATTGATGCTGAACCCGAAAAAATTATTTTTCCTCAGGTTCAGCATTATCCGGAATGTGTTCTACAATATCACCGAAATCGCAGTCAAGGATTGAACATAAGATATCAAGACTGCGGATTTCCACATTTTCATTATGACGGAGTTTATCCAGAAAAGAAGTGCTTATGCCATAGTGAGTGTACAGGGCATACTGGCTGATTTTCCGCTCCTTCATAGTCTTCCATAATTTTCTATAGCTTATCATATGTAATAACCGTCCGATTTGTTCTTGATTCATATTTATTATCGGGTTAAAATAGGTCTTGTAACAGTGTCTTTATAAAGACACTATTGAGAAGGAAAGTGATATAATGAAGACGATCAGAAAGATAATGGAAGGCGTGGCCGCAGCCTGCATATCAGTGGCAATGTATTACTGCTTCCTGAGTGGAGCCCCTGCCGGGGGAACAGAGAGAACTGTTTATATGATCCTGGATGGAATATTCTGTATTTCTGCCTGGGTGGCAGGAGTGGGGATATTATGGTATGTGAGATGGCTTCGCAGACGGAACAAAGAACTTGAAAATATGATAAAGATTTTGCTTAAAAATGCAGACAAACTTGACAAATAGGAAATTCTGCCATACTATAAAAACCAACGAAAACGAAAGGGGAATCCTGCAAAATGAATGAAAATGTCATCAAAGCCGCACTGTTAGGATTTGGAACAGTAGGAACAGGTGTATATAAGGTACTGAAGAATCAGGAAAAGGAAATGTCGGCCAAGATTGGCTGTAAAGTTGAGATAAAGAAAATCCTTGTGAGAAATATAGATAAGGCAGCAGCGAAGATAGAAGACGCCTCTTTGCTCACCAGCCAGTGGGATGAGATTATAAATGATCCGGAGATTGAGATTGTGATTGAACTGATGGGTGGGATTAATCCTGCAAAAGAGTACATCCTTTCTGCATTAAAAGCCGGTAAGCATGTAGTCTCTGCAAACAAGGATCTGATCGCAGTACATGGTCATGAGCTTCTGGATGCGGCACATGAGAGTAAAGTGGATTTTCTGTTTGAAGCAGCAGTAGCAGGTGGTATTCCGATCATCAGACCATTGAAACAGTGTCTGGCAGGAAATCACATGACAGAAGTTATGGGTATTGTAAACGGAACCACAAACTTTATTCTGACAAAGATGACTCAGGAAGGTATGGAATTTAAGGATGCCCTGGCACTTGCAACAGAACTTGGATATGCGGAGGCTGATCCGACTGCTGATATCGAAGGTCTGGATGCAGGACGTAAGGTAGCGATTCTTGCATCTGTGGCATTTAATTCACGTGTGGTATTTAACGATGTATATACAGAGGGAATTGCCAAGATCACATCAAAAGATATTCATTACGCGAAAGAAATGGGACGTGATATCAAGCTTCTGGGCGTTGCAAGAAACGAAGCAGACGGAATTGAAGCATATGTGTGCCCGATGCTAATTCCCAGTTCCCATCCGCTCGCAACTGTAAATGATTCCTATAATGCAGTATTTGTCCATGGAGATGCAGTGGAGGATGCCATGTTCTTCGGAAGAGGAGCAGGAGAACTTCCTACAGCCAGTGCAGTTGTGGGTGATGTATTTGATATTGTGAGAAATATTCTTGCAGGATGCTGCGGCAGAATCGGATGTACCTGTTACAAGAATATCCCTGTTAAGAAAATGGAAGATACACATAACCGTTATTTCCTCCGTCTCAAAGTAGAGGATCGCTGCGGTGTTCTTGCCGAGATGACTGCTATTTTTGCCAAATATCAGGTCAGTGTTGCACAGATTATCCAGAAAGATACCAAGGTGGAAGGGTGTGCGGAAGTAGTTGTGATCACTGAGAAGGTAAGAGAAGGTGATTTCAGAACTGCCATCGAAGAACTGAGAAACAGGGATTCCGTAAGAAAGATTTCAACGATCATTCGTGTATATGGAAAATAAGTTACTGTTCTTTTCATATATATAGTAATGAAAATGAAACAGATACAAAAAAAGAATTGAAAAATCCTGAGATTTTGATACTATATAAGAGATGTCAGATATAAAAGTTTTATTGTGCAGAGATGATCAGTTTTCTGCTCCTGATATCAGCAAAACAGTTATCAATTATGAATAAACATAAAAGGAGAACATTATGAGCAAAAAACCAACCGTATTAATGATTCTTGATGGATATGGTCTGAATGACAAAAAGGAAGGAAACGCTGTATATCTGGCTAAAACACCGGTTATGGACAAGCTGATGGCAGAATATCCATTTGTAAAAGGAAACGCAAGCGGACTGGCAGTAGGTCTTCCGGACGGACAGATGGGTAATTCTGAAGTAGGACATATGAATATGGGCGCAGGCCGTATCGTATATCAGGAACTTACCAGAATCACAAAAGAAATCCAGGACGGTGATTTCTTTAAGAATGAAGCTCTTCTTGCAGCAATGAAGAACGCAAAAGAGAATAACTCTGCAGTACATTTCATGGGACTTCTTTCTGACGGTGGTGTGCACAGTCATAATACACATCTTTATGGATTACTTGAGATGGCTAAGAGAGAGGGCGTTGAGAAGGTTTACGTACATTGTTTCCTTGACGGTCGTGACACACCTCCTGCATCAGGTAAAGAGTTTGTAGAGGCTCTTGAAGCAGAGATGAAGAAGATCGGTGTAGGTGAGATTGCTACTGTTTCCGGACGTTACTATGCGATGGATCGTGATAACCGCTGGGATCGTGTAGAACTTGCATACAATGCTCTTACAACAGGAGAAGGCGTAAAGGGAACAGATGCACCGGCAGCAGTTCAGGCTTCTTATGACAATGATAAGACAGACGAGTTTGTTCTTCCTACAGTTATCGAGAAAGACGGACAGCCGACAGGTGTTATATCTGATAAAGATTCTGTTGTATTCTTTAATTTCCGTCCTGACCGCGCTCGTGAGATCACAAGAGCATTCTGCGATGATGATTTCCAGGGATTTGAAAGAAAAGCAAGACCACAGGTTACTTTCGTATGCTTCACAGATTACGATGATACCATTCAGAATAAACAGGTTGCATTCCACAAGGTTCAGCTTCACAATACATTTGGTGAGTATCTTGCAGCACACAATATGACTCAGGCGCGTATTGCTGAAACAGAGAAATATGCACATGTTACATTCTTCTTCAACGGCGGTGTGGAAGAGCCGAACAAAGGAGAAGACAGAATTCTGGTTAAATCTCCGAAGGTTGCAACCTACGATCTTCAGCCGGAAATGAGTGCACCTCAGGTTTGCGAGAAACTGGTAGATGCGATCAAATCTGACAAATATGATGTGATCGTGATCAACTTTGCAAACCCGGATATGGTTGGACATACAGGCGTACAGGAAGCTGCCATCAAAGCAGTGGAAACTGTTGATGAATGTGTTGGCAAAGCAGTAGAGGCTCTTAAGGAAGTGGACGGACAGATGTTTATCTGTGCTGACCATGGAAATGCAGAACAGCTGATCGACTATGAGACAGGTGCTCCGTGGACTGCACATACAACAAATCCTGTACCATTTATTCTTGTAAATGCAGATCCGAAATATACACTGCGCGAGAACGGATGTCTTGCAGATATCGTTCCTACACTGATCCAGCTTATGGGAATGGAACAGCCTGCGGAAATGACAGGAAAATCACTTCTTGTAGAGAAATAATATAATACAAAAACTGTGAGAACTGCTTTGCAGACATCAGCAGTTCGTGATATTGACGAAACCCTCTGACACAAATCAGAGGGTTTTTTGTTTGTTTTTGGTGATTATGTAGAAAATCATGGAATTAAAAAACACATCTTGAAATGGAAAATTTTTTCAACTATAATCGCTCTGATATCTGATAAAACAGATATCGAAAACAGCAAATAAAGAGGATTAAAAAAGGATTGGGAGGGTTTATTGGAATGCAGACAGACATGACAGTTGGGAAACCAATGAAGATGATACTTGACTTTACGATACCTGTATTTATAGGTAATGTATTCCAGCAGTTTTACAACATGGCAGATGCCATAATCGTAGGAAAATTTGTAGGAACAAAAGGGCTGGCAGCGGTTGGTTCAACAGGAACGATCATGTTTCTGATCATAGGTTTTCTTACGGGACTGACAGCCGGTTTTACAGTTCTGACCTCACAGAAATTCGGTGCAGGAAAGATGGATGAGATGCGTCAGTCAGTGGGAAATGCGGCGTTACTTTCAATTATCATTTCGGTTATAATGACGGCTGTCAGTATGGTGGGGATGCACTCGCTTCTGACATTAATGCATACACCAGAGGATATTTTTCAGGATGCATATACCTACATTATGATCATATGCGGAGGTATTTTTGCACAGGTATTATATAATATCCTGGCCAGTATTCTGAGAGCACTGGGAAACAGTAAGACACCCTTGTATTTCCTGATTCTGGCGGCACTTTTGAATATAGTACTTGACCTGACGTTTATTATTGTTTTCCATATGGGAGTCGCCGGGGCTGCCTGGGCAACGATCACAGCACAGGGAGTATCCGGAGTGCTTTGCCTGATTTATATCATAAAATACGTACCGGAATTGAGACTGAAGGCGGATGACTGGAGATTTCGTTCAGAGATTGCCAAAAAAGAAATTCTTGTGGGCATTCCCATGGGACTGCAGTATTCCATCACTGCGATCGGAACCATGATGGTACAGTCTGCACTGAATATTCTTGGTTCCTATGCAGTAGCGGCATTTACGGCAGGAAATAAGATTGAGAATATTTTTACCCAGGCATATGTTGCAATCGGAACAACAATGGCAACATATAATGCACAGAATATAGGAGCGCGTAAACTGGACAGAGTCAGACAGGGATTTAACAGTGCGCATATTATAGGAATTACCTATGCCATTGTTACAGGTGTGATTATTTTCTTCTTTGGCAAATATCTGTCTTATCTGTTTATTTCAGATAATGCCGCAGAAGTCATTCCTATGGTTGATACTTATGTGAAATGCGTGGCAGTATTTTTCATACCACTTCATTTTGTCAATGCACTCAGAAATGGTATCCAGGGTATGGGATACGGGCTGCTTCCCATGCTTGCCGGTGTTGCAGAACTGGCAGGACGTGGAATCACTGCTATGGTTGCGGCAGCTCATAAGAGTTATTTTGGAGCATGTATGGCCAGTCCGATGGCATGGGTGCTTGCCGGAGGACTTTTGATCGTCATGTATTTCTATGTGATGAAGGATATGAAACGCAGACTTGGCCTGTAAAAATAAGAAAAATCACAAGGGATTTGCCAAAGAAAACATTTTTCGGGGATATCACCTGCAAACAGTAATAAAAAATGAGAAAAAGGTGAATAGTAGGTGCAAATTGGAAGAATTATGTTATAATGAAACATGCAGCGCAGGTTTATGTGATCAGTACATAAATTCTGTGTATTGTGAAGCGTATTATTAAGAATTATAGCAAGCCTCTTAATTAACCGAATCAACAGTAATATGATTCAGAAGTAATAGGCTTCAGGAAAAATGAACGGTAACACTTATGTTGAGGAGAAAATAGATGGGCAACAAAGAAGAAAAAAACAACACAGTCCCAAATGGCAGTATGGAAATAACTGGCAGACGCCATAAATCCGCAAGACCGGGGAGAATTTCGTATGTACCGATCAGTGATGAAGATCTTGCACCTTATGAACCACCTGTTCGTAAGAAGTATAAAGGATTAAAAATTACAGGAATCGCAGTGGCAATGGTTATTGTAAGTGCCGGAGCCGCATATGCAGGTATGTCATATTATTATTCGGATAAATTCTTTGAAGGAACATCAATCAATGGTATTGACTGTTCAGGTAAAACTGCTTATGAGGCAGAACAGAAGATTGCGAAGACAGTAGAGAACTATTCCATAGAGGTTGATTCCAGAAATCTGGATCCGCAGACAATCAGCGGAGATCAGATCGGTTATAGTTATGTTTCTGATGGAAGTGTTCTGAAACTTCTGAAAGATCAGAAACCTTATGAATGGATCAGAGGTTTTTTTGAAAAGAAGAGCTATACAGCCGCTGAGAACACGACTTACGATAAAGAAAAGCTGAAAAAACAGGTGAAGGCACTTAACTGTGCACAGAAAGAGAATCAGGTAGCTCCTGAGAATGCATATGTCGCATATGGAGATTCGCAGTTTGAGATTGTTCCGGAGACAGAGGGAAGTAAGCTGGATTTGAAAAATGCTTATAACGTGCTTTCGGAAGCTGTTTCGGGAAATAAAACTTCGGTTGATTTCGACAGTGAGCCGGACGTGTATGTAAAAGCAGATATCACCAGCGACAATCCGGATCTGCAGGCGTCTCTTAATGCATGTAACAATTTCACAAAAGCAAGCATTACGTATACTTTTGGAGATGAAACAGAAACCCTGGATGGAAATACGATCAAGGACTGGCTGAATTTTGATGAAAAAGGACAGCTGATCATGGATGATACATCTTTCAGACAGCACATCGCAGATTATGTGGCGCAGCTTGCAGCGGCCCATGATACGGTGGGAACTGAAAGAGAGTTCCAGACAACAAGTGGGAGAACTGTCAGTGTATACGGTTCTGCATATGGATGGCAGATAGACCAGGCTTCAGAGGTTGCACAGCTGACACAGGAAATCCAATCAGGGACACAGACAACCAGAGAGCCGGTTTATTCTATGACAGCCAATGCACATGGTTACAATGATATAGGAAATACTTATATTGAAGTGGATCTGTCCGAACAGCATATGTATTTCTACCAGAACGGAGAAGATATCTTTGAGTCAGATATTGTTTCCGGTGATATGAGATATTCTGACCGTCAGACTCCGGCCGGTATTTATACGATTTATTATAAGAAGAGCCCGGATGTGCTCAGAGGTAAACAGCTGGCAAACGGTAAATACGAATATGAACAGCCGGTAACGTACTGGATGCCGTTTAATGGCGGTATTGGTTTCCACGATGCAAACTGGCAGCCATACTTTGGTGGAGATCGTTTCATGGAAGGCGGTTCGCATGGATGTATCAATATGCCGCCGGAGAAAGCAGCAGAACTTTATAATATTATTGACTGCAATATTCCAATCGTATGTTTCTATTAATATTGATCAGGAATTACTTTTCTGTAATCTTTTAATTGGAGGTATTGAACAGTTCTCTGAAAAATAAAAACAGGTATGGATATTCCGGGATCATTGTATACGAAACAATAGTCCCGGATTTCTATAAAAAGAAAAAAGGTTCTGTATGGTAAAATGCAGAAAGAAAGGGGAAGGTTATGAATTTTGATTCTTTAAACATCATACTGACAATTGCCGCTTTCATAGTAGGAATAATGCTTCTGACAGGACATGGGGATATTTTCCTGAAAGGTGGAAACTCGGACATCAGTAAGAAGCTTTATGATGAAGAGAAGATGGCAAAAGCAAGTGGAGTTGCGCTTATTTTGATTGGCGTTGTTTCTGCTATAGATCTTTTTACTACAGCACTGGCCTTTAAAATAGCTTACATAGCAGCACTTCTGATCATTATTGTCGGGCTTGTGTGTTATTTGAGATTAAAATGTAAAAAATAATGAATAAGGCAAGAAGGATCGAGATACGGTAAAATGTGTACGGTCCTTTTTATTTTTATGTATTAGCGTTTTTTCCTGTTTTGTGATAAAATGACATACAGGCCAAAATCCAATTGCCACAGGTAATCTGAAATGAATTTTGGCGGCGTTACTGAGAATGGAGTGAACAGTAAATAAACGAGGAAAAGATAAATTATGGTACTTGAAGAGATTGTGCAGCCTCTGGTAAAATGGTACAGGGATAATAAGAGGATTCTTCCATGGAGAGATAAGGACAATGCTTATTATACATGGGTGTCGGAGATTATGCTGCAGCAAACCAGAGTGGAGGCAGTGAAACCCTATTTTCAGAGATTTATCACAGAACTCCCGGATATTCAGTCACTGGCGGAATGTCCTGAAGAGAAACTTCTGAAGTTATGGGAGGGACTGGGATATTATAACCGCGTTCGGAACATGCAGGAAGCGGCGAAAACTGTAAAAGATGAATATAATGGCAGACTGCCTGAAGATTATCAGGCACTTTTGTCGTTAAAGGGAATAGGAAGTTATACAGCCGGTGCCATTGCATCGATCGCATATGGGGAAAAGGTTCCGGCTGTAGACGGGAATGTACTGCGTGTGATTTCCAGAATTACAGAGAGTACGGAAGACATCAGCCGGCAGTCTGTCCGCAGAAAAATAGAACAGCAGGTTTCGCAGATCATGCCCCCAGATTGTCCGGGAGACTTTAATCAGGCACTGATGGAACTGGGAGCTGTGATATGTGTTCCCAACGGTCAGGCGAAATGTGCAGAATGTCCGATTGCATTTACCTGTCTGGCTCACAGACATGATAAAGCGGATATGATTCCTGTAAAAGCACCTAAGAAAGCCAGAACACAGGACAACAGGACTGTGTTTATCATTCAGGACGGAGAATGCACAGCTATCAGGAAAAGACCTGAGAAAGGACTTTTGGCAGGCTTATATGAACTGCCAAATACTCAGGGACATTTAAAAAGCGAAGATGCGCTTTTGTACGTAAAAGAGTTGGGACTTGATCCATTATATATAGAAGAACTTCCGCCTGCGAAACATATTTTCTCCCATATTGAATGGAGAATGCAGGCATACAGAATAAAGGTATCATCCCTAAAGACAACACAGGATAAAGAACTCATTTTTGTAAGTAAAGAACAGTCAGGTAAACAATACGCAATTCCATCTGCTTTTGGAGCGTATGCAAAGTATATCAAGGAGGAAACAATAAGATGAAACTGTTAAGTATTGCGATTCCATGTTATAATTCCCAGGATTATATGGAGAATTGTATAGAGTCATTACTGGTGGGAGGAGAAGAAGTAGAGATTCTTATAGTAGATGACGGATCTTCTGACAGAACTGCTGAGATTGCAGATGACTATGCCAGGAAATATCCGACAATTGTAAAGGCAATCCATCAGGAAAATGGTGGTCATGGAGAAGCTGTCAATGCAGGGATCAGAAATGCTACAGGATTGTATTTCAAGGTAGTGGACAGTGATGACTGGGTAAATAAAGAGGCGTATGTACAGATTTTGAAAACTTTATATGAACTGCTCAGAGGTCCACAGACAGTTGACCTTCTGATCAGTAATTTTGTATATGAGAAACAGGGGGCAACCCGTAAGAAAATCATGCAGTACCGCAAATGCCTGCCGCAGGACAGAATATTTGGATGGGAAGAAGTGAAACATATGCCGAAAGGTAAATATCTTCTGATGCACTCCATGATCTATCGTACAAAACTGCTTCATGAATGCAATCTGGAACTGCCGAAGCATACATTTTATGTAGATAATCTATTTGCTTTTGAACCTCTTCCGTATGTAAAGAATCTGTATTATCTGGATGTGAATTTCTACCGTTATTTTATCGGGAGAGATGACCAGTCTGTAAATGAGAAAGTGATGATCAAACGTATTGACCAGCAGATCCGGGTAAACAAACTCATGGTAGATGCATATATCAACTGTAAAAGTACAAATAAGCAGTTGAAAGCGTATATGTTCAGCTATCTGGATATTATTACAACTATTTCTTCCATTATGCTGATACGTGCCAATACAGAAGAGTCCCTTCAGAAGAAGAAAGAACTTCTGGAATATATCAGGACAGAGAATAAACAGGTATACAGAAAACTGCGTCACAGTCTTTTTGGAAGAGTCATGAACCTTCCGGGAAGAAGTGGAAGAAAAATGTCAGTGGCAGCCTACAAAATCAGCCAGAAATTCTATGGATTTAACTGATGTGTAAAAGCTTCACATCCGGATATCGGTTTTGGGAAAATATTTTATGAAATTGTTATAACTGTAAAAAAAGCAGAATCGCTGAAAGACAAAAATGTATTTCAAAGATTCTGCTTTTTTTAAATCTTTCTAATTCTCGCTCTTTTTTCTCTTTACTTCTCTAAAGCAGACAGATTCAGAAGAAACGGAAACTCTTCTCGGATAAAAAACCAGAAAGCCAAACAATGCAAGTGTTGCACCCATGCATACATCGATCACAGAATGCTGTTTCAGGAACATGGTGGACATGATGATCAGCGCGGTCAGGGTAAAGGATGCTGCTTTTATAAATTTTTTATTTCGCAGTGTTTCGCAGTTTGTAAGCGACATATGTATTGCAAGAGAGTTGAACACATGAATGCTGGGCAGGATATTCGTAGGAGTATCTGTACTGTACAGCCATTTTACTATATCTGTGAAGATATTGTCTCTTGGAAATTCTGTTGGACGTATGTGCTGAGCATTTGGATAAACATAGGAAACAATCAGGAAAACAGTCATTCCCATCATAAGATTAAATGCCAGCTGATAGTATTCATGTTTGTTTTTGTTAAAAAATATAAAATAAATCACAGCCAGGATCATGTATGGAAACCACAGCATATAAGGAACGATAAAGAACTCACAAAATGGAATCCAGTCATCAAATACTGTATGTACGATATGATAGCTGTGAACCGGTCTGTGCTCCAGGTAACTGAAGAGCAGGATATAAATGATGCTGTAAACAGCAATCACAAGTCCATGCCGGTATTTGGAAATAAAACGTTTCAAAATTTCACCTTCTTTGGAGAATTATTTCATACCATACCATATCATAACATCTTCATACTGCTTTTACAAATAAATTTTCTCATAAAGTATATAAAAATTTTATAAAAAAATTCTCAATAAAGTTCAGCGTTTTACAAAGTTTTAACATAAAGCAGAACAAAGATTTTACGGCTTTTTATTATACTGATATCAACTGAGCCGGAGAAATTATAGTGATTTTCGAAAATGTCATGTTGTTTCCGGAGATTGTATACTGGTTTCGGCTTATGGCATTCAGCAAATAATTGTAAATGGAGAACAGAAAAATGATATATTTGGTAGAAGATGATGAGAGTATACGTGAACTGGTGATATATACATTGAAAAGTCAGGGATTTGAAGCAAAAGGATTTGAAAGACCTTCTCACTTCTGGAAAGCCCTGGAAAAGGAAAAACCTGCACTTCTGCTCCTTGATGTGATGCTGCCGGAAGAGGATGGGATTTCCATATTGAAGAAATTGCGTATGCGTCCGGATACACGTAAACTTCCTATTATCATGCTGACAGCAAAAAGCAGTGAATATGATACAGTGGTAGGTCTTGACAGCGGGGCAGATGACTATATTCCAAAACCATTCCGCATGATGGAACTGATCTCAAGGATCCGCGCATTATTAAGAAGAACAGAAGATGACGGCGCAGAAGAATATCGGACAGGAAACCTTTATGTCTGCCCTTCCAGACATATTGCAACTGTAGATAAAAAGAATGTAAATCTTACATTAAAAGAATATGAAGTATTATGTCTGCTTCTGAAAAACAGCGGAACTGTACTTTCCAGAACCCAGCTTCTGAATCAGGTCTGGGGGTATGAATTCGACGGAGAGAGCAGAACCGTTGATGTACATATCCGAACACTGAGACAAAAACTGGGAAGTGCCGGTGAGCTGGTGGAGACAGTTCGTGGAGTCGGATATAAAATTAATATGAAATAAAGTTAAAGAATAACTGGAAACAGGAATTTATCTATGCTATACTTTTAAATATGAGAATTGCAGGAGTTGCAAAGAGCAAAGCAAAATAGCTTTTGATCCTGACATCTTAAATATAAGCAGATGCCAAAAATAAATGGACAGCTGCCCGAAATCAACGGTCAGGGATATCAGAAACCCTGACTGTAGATTTTTATAAGGAGTTATTTATTTTATGAAATCATTAGTAATAGCAGAGAAACCTTCTGTTGCCAGAGATATTGCCAGAGTACTTCACTGTACACAGAAAGGAAATGGTACCCTTGAGGGAAAAGATTACGTAGTCACCTGGGCACTTGGACATCTTGTTACGCTGGCAGATCCTGAGGAATACGATAAGAAGTATATGAAATGGGAAATATCCACACTTCCCATGATGCCGGATCGAATGAAGCTGGTAGTTATTCGACAGACCGGTAAACAGTACAATGCAGTAAAAACGCAGCTGTACAGAAAAGACATAAACGATATTATAATAGCCACAGATGCCGGAAGAGAAGGTGAACTGGTAGCCCGCTGGATTCTTGACAAAGCGGACTGTCATAAACCAATCCGTAGACTGTGGATTTCTTCAGTTACAGACAAAGCTATCAAAGAAGGATTCGGAAATCTGAAAAACGGACATGAGTATGATAATCTGTACAGAGCAGCTGTGGCAAGAGCGGAAGCTGACTGGCTGGTGGGAATGAACGGTACAAGGGCACTTACCTGTAAATATAATGCCCAGCTTTCCTGCGGGCGTGTACAGACTCCTACACTGGCGATGATTGCGAAACGGGAAGAAGAGATACGGGCATTTAAGCCGAAGGAATATTACGGAATCACCCTGAAAGCAGGTGATATCACCTGGACATGGAAGGAACCAAAGAGTAAGAGCTTCAGAACTTTTAATAAAGAACGGGCAGAGGAGATTTCCGATGTTCTCAGAAATCAGTCTCTGGAAGTAACTTCCGTAACCAGCAAAGAGAAAAAATCCTTTGCACCGGGTTTGTATGACCTGACCACACTGCAGAGAGAGGCAAATCGGAAATATGGATATTCTGCAAAGCAGACTCTGAATATCATGCAGCGTCTGTATGAAAATCACAAAGTACTCACTTATCCGAGGACAGATTCCAGATATATTGGAAAGGATATTGTTCCTACAATTAAAGAACGACTGAGAGCCTGCGCAACAGGACCGTACAGAAAACCGGCAGGCGCACTGATGAATCAGCCTGTTCGTGCAAATGGAAGTTTTGTGGATGATAAAAAGGTCAGCGACCATCATGCAATTATCCCTACGGAGCAGTTTGTGCAGCTTGACCATATGACAAATGAAGAACGTAAGATTTACGATATGGTAGTTCGCAGATTCCTCAGTGTGCTGTATCCGCCTTTTGTTTATGAACAGGTGAGCATGGAGGGAATTGTTGCTGGAGAACTTTTTGCTGCCAGCGGGAAAGTTGTAAAAAGTGCCGGATGGAAAGATGTGTATGAAAATACGGACGACACTGAAGAGGATGAGGATACTGCTGACGATGCGCAGAAATTGAAAGATCAGAAGCTTCCACAGATGAAGAAAGGTGAGAGACTGCATATAGAGAATGTATCCATGAATACAGGCAGGACAAAGCCACCTGCAAGATTCACAGAAGCAACGCTTCTTGCAGCAATGGAGAATCCGGTGCGCTATATGGAGAGTCATGATACAAAGGCAGCGAAAACTCTCGGTGAGACAGGTGGTCTGGGGACTGTTGCCACAAGGGCCGATATTATTGAGAAACTGTTTAACAGCTTTCTGATGGAGAAAAAAGGCAATGAAATCCATCTGACCTCCAAGGCAAAGCAGCTTCTGGAACTGGTACCCGAGGAACTGCGCAAGCCGGAACTGACCGCAGACTGGGAGATGAAGCTTGGAAATATTGCAAAAGGTAAAATGAAACAGGAAACCTTCCTGAAAGAAATCAGGAACTATACCTGTGACATTGTAGATGAGATCAAAACCGGACAGGGAACCTTCAGGCATGATAATCTTACAAACAAAATCTGCCCGAACTGCGGAAAGAAGCTTCTGGCAGTGAATGGAAAGAATGCAAAAATGCTTGTATGTCAGGACAGAGAGTGCGGTTATAAAGAAACCCTGTCCAGAACTACCAATGCCCGTTGTCCCAAGTGTCATAAACGTATGGAAATGTATGTGAAAGGTAAGGAAGAGACATTTATCTGTGCCTGCGGCTATAAAGAAAAGCTCTCTGCTTTTCAGGCGAGAAGGGCCAAAGAGGGAGCAGGAGTCAATAAGCGTGATGTTCAAAAATATATGAGACAGCAGCAGAAAGAAGCCAAGGAGCCGGTGAATAATGCATTTGCACAGGCACTGGCAGGATTAAAACTGGAATAACTATATCACTCTCTTGTCTGCGAATCCGCATTCTATGCGATGGGTATAGTTATTTACGAAACGATGTACCAGGTAAAATAAAAAAGAAGGGAAGATAATATTATGGCAGTACAGGATGATCATATGATAAGAAATATTCAGGACGTAGGAAGACTGATCGCGAAGCTTCTGCTTCATGAGCAGCAGCCCAATTACAAACTTCCGGAGAAGGAAG
Source organism: Blautia sp. Marseille-P2398 (assembly GCF_964240315.1). Classification (NCBI taxonomy): domain Bacteria; kingdom Bacillati; phylum Bacillota; class Clostridia; order Lachnospirales; family Lachnospiraceae; genus Blautia; species Blautia sp. Marseille-P2398. The sequence continues at coordinate 434,023 of NZ_CAXSTD010000001.1, read as the reverse complement.
CAGATTACACAGAGGCAGACCGGCTTTTTGCTACAATTATGAAACTGGAAGAAGAAGGCAAGATCAATGAAGCAGAAAACGAATTATATATGGGTATGGTAGAAGATGATGTAGACTATCTGGAACTGGCACTGACCTTTTATCTGTATCTGAATGATATGGATGGAGATTTCCTGGATGATAACGGATATTCAAGGGAGGAAGTTTTGGAAGGTATGAAAGATCTTGCTTCAGACTGGGGTGTTACAGGATTAGAGGCTTTTTGAGAGAAAGGAAAAAGCATAGCATATGCGCAGAGAACAGACACTGGAAGAGATTTCGGATGGTAAATTATATGATTCTAATGATATGGTAAAGGCAGACTGCCATGACTGTGAAGGCTGCTGTGACTGTTGTCAGGGAATGGGAGATTCTGTGCTCCTGGATCCATATGATGTATACAGATTGTCGGCAGGATTACAGAAATCAGCAGAGCAGCTTTTACAGGAATATCTGGAACTGGGAGTGACAGATGGAAATATCCTTCCGCATCTTCGGATGACAGGAGTTAAGGAACAGTGTATATTCCTTAACAGTGAAGGACGCTGTCACATCCACTCTATTCGGCCGGGATTCTGCAGATTATTCCCGCTGGGAAGATTCTACGAGAATGGCAGTTTTAAATATATTCTTCAGATTCACGAATGTCCTAAAACAAACCGCAGTAAGATCAAGGTAAAGAAGTGGGTGGACACACCGGATCTGAAAAAATATGAGAAATTTGTAAATGACTGGCATTATTTTCTGCTGGATGTGCAGGAAGTACTGTACAATGCTGAGGATCCAGATCTGATCAGAAATCTGAACCTCTTTGTGGTGAACAGATTCTATCTCAAACCATATGATCAAAATCAGGATTTCTACATACAGTTTTATGAGAGACTGAAAGAAGGAAAAGAATTGCTGGCATTGGCGTAGGAGAGACATATGAGTTATCAGAACGAATGGCTTCTTTTTGAGGCAGAAGATGAGTTTGATGAAATTAAGCACAGAGAACCGACAGAGGAATTATTGTTCTATCGTGCAGTTGCAAGTGGAGATATAAAAACTGTTAAGAAGAATTGTGAACGGCAGAGATTTACAGAGTGTGATGGTGTGGGAGTACTGTCAAAGAATGCGGTCACAAATATGAAATATCATTTTGTTATCACTACCGCAATGATAACCAGACTCTGTAAACAAAATGGAATGGAGATGGAACAGGCATTTCGCTTGAGTGATTTTTATATTCAAAAGCTGGATGGCATTCATACAGTAGAAGAGGTTCAGAGCCTTCATGATGAGATGGTGATGGATTATACTGAAAAAATGCGCAGATATTTCAGAGACAACACTTATTCTAAACATATCAACGCAAGTAAAGAATACATTTATTCTCATATCAAAGAACGAATTACAATAGAAGATCTTGCAGATTCACTTGGAGTATCTGCGAGCTATCTCTCCAGATTATTTAAAAAAGAAACAGGAATATCGGTCAGTGCCTATATCCGCAGACAGAAGATAGAAATGGCGAAAAATCTTTTGCAGTACAGTGATTATTCGATCATTGAGATTGCAAACCGTCTTTCCTTTTCTTCCCAGAGCCATTTCATCCAGCAGTTTAGGGAAGTTACGGGAATGACACCGGGCAAATACAGGGATGAACATTATATGATACACTGGGATATAGAAAAAGAACTTTGTGTCGCATCAGAGTCGGAACTGAAAAAAGAACAGGATTAATCAAAATATTAAGATAAGTAAAACAGGCGGCTAGCTTACAGGGAATATAAATTTTCTGTAAGCCGGCCGCTTATTTTCATCTGGTAATATCGGGGGATTAAAGAGTTAATATGACTTCGTTCTTATCCTGAAGAAGGTTTTCAGGGATATAATTATCTGCTAATTTCTGTCCGTTAAGAACCAGACTGCAGCAGCCAGATTCTTTTTCGTCTGGATTTTCTACAGAGATATGAAGCTGTTTTCCACGGAAAACTTTCTCAATCTCAAAGTGTTTCCAGCTTTTTGGCACAGAAGGAGACAGTCGAAGTCCTTCAAGATCAGGGCGAAGTCCGAGGATACCTTCCACACATCCTACCATTACAGTAGAAGCAGTTCCTGTCAGCCAGTGAACATGAGAGCGTCCAAAGTGTTTGCTTGCTTTTCCCTCTGTAAACTGACCATAGCAGTATGGTTCAAGACGACGGATTTCGGCACAGTCATTCTGCGCAGCAGGAGAATTTTCCATAAAATAGGTAAAAGCACGTTCTCCATGACCGCGGAGTGCTTCAGCAAGAATCAGCCAGCCCTGGGATTGGGAGAAAATACCGGAGTTTTCTTTGGTTCCCTGATTATAGATAACTGCCAGTGCACCATCGAAAGCATGCGCATGATAAGGCGGATCCATAAGGATCGCACCATATTTTGTGTTTAGACGTTCGTATACATTGTTCAGTGCAGCGTCTCCCTGTTCAGGGCTGGCAAGACCACTGATGACAGCCCAGCTCTGAGGATTCAGCCACATATTTGCTTCAGGAGCAGCAGCTTCACCGATTCTTTCTCCTGATTCTGTATAACCACGTACGAAGCGGTCGTTATCCCAGCACAGTTCCTGAACTTTTTCGCCAAATGCTTTCTGAGTTTCTTCAAGATACTGTACATATTCTGTATCTTTTTTATATTCGGCAAAGATTTTCAGGATTGTCATTGCATAATAGAACTGTAAAGCAACAAAAGAAGATTCTCCGTTTGCACCCAGACGGAGACAGTCATTCCAGTCTGCATAAAGTCCGGCGGGCATTCCATGAGGTCCAAGGTGATTAAGAGAGAAAGCAACCGCACGTTTCAGATGTTCATATACAGTAGCTTCATCTTTGTTGGCAAAAGGAATCACTTCATCAAGAAAAGCAGTGTTTCCGGTTTCTGAAATATATTTATATACAGTTGGGAAAAGCCATAATGCATCATCTGCACGGTAAGCCGGATGGCCGGTTTCCTGTACATAAGAAGCATCATCCGGAGTATCTTCTTTTCCAGGTGTGTGAGTAAACTTGACAAGAGGGAGTCCGCCACCGTTATTTACCTGCGCAGACAGCATGAAACGAATCTTTTCCAGTGCCATTTCCGGTGCCAGATGGATGATTCCCTGAATATCCTGTACAGTATCTCTGTATCCGTATCCATTTCTGAGTCCACAGTAAATGAAGGAAGCTGCACGGGACCAGATGAAAGTCATAAAACAGTTGTATGCGTTCCAGGTATTAATCATAGTATCAAATTCCGGACTTGGAGTGCTGACTTTAAGATTATCAAGCTTACTGTTCCAGTCAGCTTTTAATGCTTCCAGTTCTTCTGCTACAGTTGGAGCCGGATTTTCGTAACATCTGATTACTTCAGCAGCTTCAGATGACGGTTTCATTCCAAGAAGAAAAGCAATTGTTCTGGTTTCACCTGCTTTAAGAGTTATTTTGCAGGAGAGAGCACCACAGGAGTTTTCATTATAGCTTGTCTTATCACCAAGATCACCACAGACAATACCTTCAGGGTTTCCATATCCATGGTAACTTCCGAGAAATTCATTTTTGTCCCCACAGTAAGAAGAAACCTCAGCACCTGCAAGTCCAAAGAAACGTTCTGTCACATTTTTCTCATCTACATTCTCATTTTCAGGAATTGCATCAAGATTTCCATGAATCTGCTGAGTAATTCTGTTTCCTTCGAACAGTGTACGAGAAATAAAAAGAGAGTACTGTAAATTAACCTGATCCTGTTCGTAATTGCTGTGGTTGGTAAACTCTGCATATCCGCTGAGAGTCAGGTTCCTTTCGTGATCAGAATGATTGGTCACAGATAATGCCCATACTTCATAACTTTTTCCAAGAGGAACATAGTAAAGGGCTTCTGAGTGAATATCGCTGTAGTCGGCAGAAATTTTTGTATAACCGATTCCGTGACGGCATTCGCTCTTATACTGAGCCAGATCTTTGCCTACAGGCTGCCAGGATGCAGACCAGAAGTCTGATGATCTGTCATCGCGAATGTAAATGTAACGTCCCGGCTGGTCAAAGTTATTAAAAACATAGCGCAGGATACGTCCGTTTGCACCGGATTTTGCAAAACTGTAGCCCCCTGCATTATTGGAAATGATTGCACCGTACTCCGGGGAACCCAGATAGTTTACCCATGGTGCAGGTGTTGCCGGATTAGTAATCACGTATTCTCGGTTTTCATTGTCAAAATATCCGTATTTCATATAGTAAATCCTTTCTGTTAGAACAATATTTATAACAGCCTGTCGCCTGCTTTTATGGAGGCTGAGCAGCTATTGTTTTCAGGCAAGTGTCACTGTAATTTCATGAAGATCAGAAGAGAGGTTGTTAATAAATTCTCTGGAGATCATAATATGGGAATCTTCTACGATTTCTATTGCTGTTTTGTCGCAGTCCGCAGCGGCGATATGATAAGAACCATAATCTTTTCTGTCTGTGTTTCGGTAGGTAACATGGAACTGTTTTCCTGCAAAAGTAACAGAGACAGAAGCAGTTCCTGCTTCATCGAACTGTTCTGCCAGAAGTTTTGGATGAACCAAAAGGTTTCCGAAAACTCCACGGACACCAAAGACCTCTGTGATCATGGTAAAAAGATACCAGCTTGCAGCACCTGTCAGATAATGATACATGCCACGTCCGTCTGAACGGAAATATTCAGGAATTCCCGGGTAAATATGGCTGGTATCAAAGTCGAGAGCTGTATCAGACAGAGAACGCAATGCTTTCCAGCCTTCTTTTGCAAAGCCTCTCTGATATAAGGCATTTGCATACATAACTGCCATATGAGAGAAAACAGCACCGTTTTCTTTTTCGCCATAAGCGAAACCGAACATACGTCCCATATCAAACTTCAGTTCCTGAAAATCTGTGTTCAGGCGGTAACCGCCAATTTCTTTTCTGTAAAGATAATGATCTGCGCTTTTTACGATTTTTCTGATCTGCGCATCAGTGGCAACATTTCCCATAATAGAGAAAACCTGGCCCGTGAGCATCATACGCACCTGTTCATGGTGGAAACCTTCCACTGCCTCTCCATGATTATCGTAATAGCTGTTATACCATCCTTCTTCGTTGTCTTTGCCATCAATCCATTCCTGTGAACGGATATGATCTGTCAGCCAGTTGGATTTCTGGATCAGGTTGGCAGCAAGTGTGGAGAGAGAGAAGTTTTTCTTTCTGCCGCTCAGGTTATGCCTGCAGCTTTTGGCATATTCAGTAAGAATCTTTTTCTTTTCAGATACACTGTCAAACATATCTGTCTGGTCGTTCAGCAGGATTTCAATTTCCTCTGACAGCGGGATACTGGTTTCGCCTGCAGATTCCATAAGGCGTAATATGGAAGCAAGAGTGTGGAGATTGCCCGCATAAGCACAGGTAAAGGCAACACTTTCACCATTTTCTGCTGCCATATCCAGGGCATCGTTCCAGTCAGCTCCGCGGAGACGGTAAATATTATGAACACCTACATCATAAAAAGCGGCAAGCTGCTGGATCAGAATGTGCTCCAGAACACTTCCGGTATATACCTGACCGTCTTCGGTGCGCTGTTTATTTCCATATGCGTCATTCCAGAGAGTATCAATTTCTGTGCCGCGCATGGTTTGTGCATCTTTAAAATAAGGAACCTGTTTCTTAAGAATCTCTATATCTCCGGTCTGATTAATATAAAGACTGGTCGTGATTAGCGGCCAGAGTGCATGATCCATCCATACACGTGCGATTCCGTTTCTGTCAGCGATAAAATTGCCGTCACCGTCTCCGATAATAGTAGCATTTGTACCATCAATACGTACGCCGCCATAATTCTTTTCAATCATGGCACCTACATTCTGAGGATTCATCAGCAGAAGAGAAAGACAATCCTGCCACAGATCACGCCATCCGCGTCCACCACGTCCGTAATCATGATGAGGAAGGAAAGAACAGCCAAATAAACGGCGCAGGAATGGCTGGAAACTTACCCATTTCATATAACTGTCAAAGTCAGGATCCTGTGTGTGGAAGTCAACGTTTACCTGTTTTTTCCAGTAAATTCTGGTTTCTTCCAGTGCATTTTTTACTTTATCGGAAGTATTGTATTTTTCAAAAATATTTTCAATTTCTTCTTTACTGTCGGCAATACCTGATAATAAAATAAAGTCTGTTTTTTCACCGGGAGCCAGTGTGAAAGATGAGAAACAGAAAGCACCCATTGCTTCCTTTCCTGCTGCCAGACTGTGTGCGGGAACTCCTTTATATCCTTCATATACTGTGCGTGGATGTGTATAGGTACCACCTTCTCCGATAAAATCTTCTACAGTCGGATAATAGGAAATCGGATTTTCTCCCTTTCCGGAACAGCCATTTACATAATAGATTTTATGATTTGGCTGATGTCCCCGCTCGTCAAATGACATGGTGGGGCAGACGTTGATTCCATGTTCTGTTGTCTCGATACGATGGAGCATGGAAGTGACATTTCGATGATCACGAATGTTATCCGCACTTCTTCCGTAAACAGGAATTGCACCATATGCAGTAAATTTCTGTACAGTATCTGTCTGGTTTTCAACCGTCACATACATAATCTCCACATTATCACTTTTGGGGATAAAAGAAGTAACTGTGGAGATGAGCCCAAGTTCTCTGGAAGTCCTTTTCAAAGTCTGCCACATGAATCCGGCGGTTAGTTCACTGTCTTCCTGCCTGTCAGTAAAACGGTCGGCTTCCTGCTGAGCAGAGGAACCTGTTACTGAATAAGGAATGTGTCCTTCTTTTACGATCCAGAAATTTCTGGAAGAACGATTGTTATGAAGATTCTCGGAACTGACCGGTTCCAGCAGGAAGGTATCCTGATCAATTTTGCTGTCACCTCCAAGCACTGGTGTGACGGAACTTTTCAGACCTGCTTCTGATGCAAGAGGAAAATAAAGATAACTGGTATTTTCCGGTCTGTTCACACAAAAGCTTCCATGATTATCAATAAACTTAATATGTTTCAACATTTTTCTCCTTCCATAAATATTGTATGGAAATTATATCGGAAATGAGATCTTTCGGAAATAAGAAACATGAAGTAAGTATCAGAATCATGACATAAAATAACACAATTTCAGAAAAATATATGAGCAGGTAATGAATCAGATTGCGAATATTCATCTGGCTGATTTATAGAAAAATGGTACTTTTTATACAAAAATACTAATAAAAAAACAGAAAGATCATGATTTTAGGAAAGATTTCCTTATTAAATGACAAAATCTGTCTGTATATAAAAAGAACACAATGAGGTCATGAATCTGACATTTTGGTGGAAATTATAATATACCCGAAAAGCAGCTTAAGCTATAATCTGATACATCAAGTGAGGCAAGAAACTCACAAAGAGAAAAAAAGAAAAAGGAGGGCTTTTTTAATGAAAAAGAAAGCATTAGCTGTTTTACTTACAGCATCCGTAATTGCAGGTACAATGGGTGGAACCGCTACAATCGTACATGCAGATGAAGAAGGAAAAGTAATCAATATTTATTCCTGGAATGATGAATTCCGTCAGCGTCTGGAAGCAGTATATCCTGAAGTAAAAGAAACATCCAAAGACGGAACAGTAACAACATTAAACGATGGAACAGAAATTCACTGGATCATAAATCCAAATCAGGATGGTGTTTATCAGCAGAAACTTGATGAAGCTCTTATGAATCAGGCTGATGCATCAGCAGATGATAAGGTAGATATCTTCTTATCAGAAACAGATTATGTATACAAATATACAGATGCAGCAGCGGATGTGGCAATGCCTCTGACAGATCTTGGAATTGATCCTGACAAAGATCTTGCAGATCAGTATGACTTTACAAAAACAACTGCATCTGATGCAGATGGAGTACAGAGAGGATCTACATGGCAGTGCTGCCCTGGACTTCTTGTATATCGTCGTGATATTGCCAAAGATGTGTTCGGAACCGACGATCCTGAAGAAGTAGGCAAGAAAATGAAAGACTGGGATACAGCAAAAGCTACAGCTGAAGAACTGAAAGCAAAAGGATATTACACATTTGCTTCTTATGCTGATACATTCAGACTGTATGGAAACAGCATTTCCCAGCCATGGGTAGAAGACGGTGCAACAACTGTTAACGTAGACCAGCAGGTAATGAACTGGATCAAAGATTCCAAAGAATGGCTGGATGCAGGATACCTGAACAAAACTGTAAAAGGTCAGTGGAATGATGACTGGAACAAAGCTATGGGATCTGAATCCAAAGTATTTGCATTCCTCTTCCCGGCATGGGGAATTGACTTTACATTGAAACCAAACTGGGATGGAGAAGACGGAGAATGGGCTGTTACAAATCCACCACAGGAATACAATTGGGGCGGTTCTTACATCCATGCAGCAACAGGAACAGATAATCCGGAACATGCAAAAGATATCATTCTTGCACTGACAGGAAATAAGGACAATTTATTAAAGATTTCCAAAGATTATTCTGACTTTACAAATACAAAGAGTGGTATGCAGGAAGTTGCAAAAGATGATACTTTCGCATCTGACTTCCTTGGCGGACAGAATCCATTTACATATTTCTCACCGGTTGCAGAGAACATCAAGATTGCACCACTTTCTGCTTATGACCAGGGATGTGTAGAACTGATCCAGAACGCTTTCAGCGATTACTTCCAGGGTCAGGTAGACTATGACAAAGCAAAATCAAACTTTGAAACAGCAATCAAAGAACGTTATCCGGAAATCCAGGAAGTTAACTGGGCTGAATAATAAACGCTTTTGAATTGACAGTTAAAAAGTTTCAGGTGTAAATAACCTGTACAGATGCATTTGTATTTGCCAGACACACATGAACGCGATGTGTGTCTGGCGCTAATATGTAAAGGAAGGAATGCTGAACTATGAAAAAAAAGAAAAGCATCAGCTATGCAAAATGGGGATACATCTTTATCCTTCCATTTTTTATAACTTTTTTAATCTTTTCTTTGATTCCGCTGGTAGATACTGTACGTTATAGTTTCTATGAATATTATCGTTCAGGAATTAAAGAAATCGGACCGAATTTTATTGGAATGGCAAACTATCTGAGTCTGTTGAAGTCAGATATGCTCAAATACAGTGCTAATACACTGATTCTGTGGGTAATCGGATTTGTACCGCAGATCGTGATCGCACTGGTTCTGGCATGTTGGTTTACAGATGCGCGTCTGAAGATCCATGGACAGCAGTTTTTCAAGGTTGTTATTTATCTTCCTAACCTGATCATGGCTTCTGCATTTGCATTATTGTTCTTTACCATGTTCTCTACCAACGGACCGATTAACTCTATTCTGATGTCTCTGGGATGGGTTAAAAATCCGATAGATTTCCTGGGTTCTGTAATCGGAACCAGATCTCTGGTCGGATTTATGAACTTCCTGATGTGGTTTGGTAATACAACAATTATGCTGATGGCTGCTGTTATGGGTATCAGTATGGATATTTTTGAAGCATCTGAACTGGATGGCTGTAACAGTATCAAGAGATTTTTCTATATCACACTGCCGCTGATCCGTCCGATCCTTGCTTATACACTGATCACATCTATCATCGGTGGTCTTCAGATGTTCGATGTTCCTCAGATTCTTACAAATGGACAGGGAAATCCGGACCGTACATCTATGACTCTGATCATGTTCCTGAACAGCCACTTAAAGAGCAAGAACTATGGTATGGCAGGTGCACTGTCCGTATATCTGTTTATTGTCAGCGGTATTTTATGTATGATCGTATATAAGATGACAAATGACACAGACCCGGACGGATCTAAGAAAGCTGCAAAGAAAAAAGCAAAAGAAGAAAGAAGGAGGAGATAAACTATGAAATCAAATACATCAGGTCGTGTGCGCAGTATTTTTGTTCATCTTGTGCTGATCTTTTTATCCTTCCTGTGTCTGTTTTTCTTTTACATTCTGATTGTAAATGCAACACGTTCCCATGCGGATCTGCAGAAAGGATTTTCAGCACTTCCCGGAAAATATTTTCTTGAGAATTTGAAGAATGTGGCAAATGACGGAAGTTTCCCGATGTTCCGCGGTATTCTTAACAGTGTTGTTGTATCTTCCTGCAGTGCTGCACTTTGTACATATTTTTCTTCTTTGACAGCTTATGGTCTATATGCTTATGATTTTAAAATGAAGAAAGCAGCTTTTACCTTTATTATGGCAATTCTTGTTATGCCTACACAGGTAACAGCAATGGGATTTTTACGACTGATCACAAAGATGGGAATGTATGACTCTTTACTTCCGCTGATCATTCCATCCATTGCATCTCCGGCAGTCTTTTACTTTATGTACAGTTACCTTCAGTCTTCCCTTCCTTTATCCCTTGTGGAAGCGGCAAGAATTGATGGCTCCGGAGAATTCAGAACCTTTAACAGTATTGTACTTCCGATCATGAAACCGGCAGTAGCAGTACAGGCAATCTTTACTTTCGTAGGATCCTGGAACAATTACTTCGTTCCTGCCCTGATCATTCAGTCAAAGAGCAAAATGACAGTGCCGATCCTGATTGCAACTCTGCGTGGTGCTGATTATATGAACTTTGATATGGGTAAAATTTACATGATGATCACTGTTGCGATCGTGCCAATCATTATTGTATATCTGCTTTTATCCAAATACATTATTGCAGGTGTTACACTTGGTGGTGTAAAAGAATAATGAGAATTAAGAACCCCCATAGAGAGAATGCTATGGAGGTTCTTTTCATGAGAATTATAATATTAAAAACAGGAGTATAATTATATGAAGAAATGGATTTACAGTGGAACTAGAGAAGAACAGCCGTCAGAGAGAGAACTGATGCATGGAAAGCTTGCCAGAAAAGCGGCGTCAGAAGGCATTGTTCTGCTGAAAAATGAAGGAATCCTTCCATTAAAGAAAGATACAGCTGCTGCACTTCTTGGGTATGGAGCAGAGAAAACCGTAAAGGGTGGAATTGGTTCTGGAGATGTTAACAACAGAAAGAATATTTCCATTTATCAGGGACTGAAAGAAGCAGGAGTAAAAATTGTAAGCGAAGACTGGATCAGCGATTATCACAATCGCTATGAGCAGGCGAGAGAGGCGTGGAAAGAAAAAGTTCTGGAAGAAGCTAAGAAAGTAGATAATCCTTTTGATGCCTATGCAGAGAATCCTTTTGCAATGCCGCTGGGACGTAAGGTGGCAGAGGAAGATATCTGTGAAGCAGATGTGGTGATTTATGTGATCAGTCGTATTTCAGGAGAAGGAAAAGACCGCCGCAGAGTAAAGGGAGATTACTATTTAAGCGAGAGAGAAGAGGAAGATTTACGTTATCTTGCAGAAATGAACAAACCTGTGATCCTTATTCTTAATGCAGGTGGTCCTGTGGAGCTGACAGATATTCTGGAACAGACAGACAATATAAAAGGAATCTTAAATATTTCTCAGCTTGGTCAGGAAGGGGGAGATGCCCTGGCTGATGTACTTCTGGGAAAAGAAGTGCCGGGCGGTAAACTGACAACAACCTGGGCGAGGCGATACGAGGATTATCCGGCTTCAGAAGAGTATGGGTATCTGAATGGCAATCTGGAAAAGGAAAAATACAAAGAAGGTATTTATGTAGGTTACAGATATTTTGACAGCTTTGACAAAAAAGTGATGTTTCCGTTTGGGTTTGGTCTTTCTTATACTATGTTTGAGATGAAGTGTTGCAGCATAAATATGGAAGAAAGTAAGATCAGAGCAGAGGTTCAGGTTACAAATACAGGAAATGAATATGCTGGTAAAGAAGTGGTACAGATTTATGTTACGCTTCCGCAGACAGAACTGGAAAAAGAGTATAAGAGACTGGCAGGTTTTGCAAAAACCAGACTTCTGAAGCCGGGAGAAACACAAACACTTACTGTTGAGATTCCACAGAAACAACTGGCTTCTTTCAATGAGGAAACACATACATGGATAGTGGAAAAAGGCAAATATGGCATTCTGGTCGGAAACAGTTCAGACAAACTGAAACTGGAAGCAGTTCTGGTAGTTTCAGATGATACAGTACTGGAACAGATGGATAAAATCTGTCCGCTTCAGGAAGAACTGGAACAGATTTATCTGACAAAAGAATTGAAAGAAAAATCTGTGCAGAGACAGGAAAAACTGATAACAGCGCAGGTTCCGGAATATTATTTTAAACCTGCGATGATACCGGCAAAATCGGAAGATGCCGGAAAAAATCAGGAAAATCTGACAGAGGAAGAAAAAAGATTTGTTTCTGTTCTGGAAGACAGAACTACAGAAGAGCTGATTCCTCTGCTTTATGGAAAGATTTCAGAGAATATCAGTACTCTTGGTGCAGCAGGGATTCGAGTACCGGGATCAGCAGGTGAAACCTGCGGTACTTTGGAAGAGTATGGAATCCCTTCTCTTGTTATGGCGGACGGTCCGGCAGGTATCCGCCTTAGACAGTGGTATGAAGTAGATAAAGAGGCAGACAGTATCTATGAAATGGGTGTTCTTGGCTCTCTGGAAAATGGGATTCTGGAACCAGGCGTACACCATGAGAATGCAGACACTTATTATCAGTACTGCACAGCTTTTCCTGTAGGAACAGCACTGGCACAGACATGGAATGCAGATCTCATGACAGAGTTTGGAAAAGCAATCGCAGAAGAAATGGAAGAATTTCGTGTGAATCTGTGGCTTGCACCAGGCATGAATATCCACAGAAATCCATTATGTGGAAGAAATTATGAATATTATTCAGAAGATCCATATCTGTCAGGGATGCTTGCAGCAGCAGTGATCCGGGGTGTTCAGAGCAAGTCAGGATGTGGCGTAACAATCAAGCATTTTGCATGTAATAATCAGGAAGATAACCGCATGGGTGTTGACTCCTGCGTATCCGAACGTGCGCTCAGAGAAATCTATCTCCGCGGATTTGAAATTGCAGTAAAAGAAGGAAATCCTGTTTCTATTATGACTTCCTATAATCTTATCAACGGTATTCATGCGGCGAACAGCAAAGATCTGTGCATGACAGTTGCCAGAAAAGAATGGGGATTTGACGGAGCAATTATGTCAGACTGGAACACAACAGTTCCGGAAGATGGAAGCGTTCCATGGAAATGTGTGGCAGCAGGCAATGACATTATCATGCCTGGAAATCCGGATGATGATAAGAATATTCGCCAGGCATATAAAGAAGGTAAACTTACAGAAGAAGAAATCCGAAATTGTGCCGGACATCTGGTATCTATGATCCGTAGATTAGAGCGTACAGATTGTTGAAATGATTTTTCAAACATGCTCTAAATGAAAACAGATAGAATTCTGGCATATGCTGAAAATACAGTAATGAGAGGACAATATTAATTATTAAAATCAATCGGAAGACCATCAGAGGCCTTCCGATTGATTTAGTGCTCATAATAACTGGATTTTTTATTTGCATCAGCAGATTTTCAGCAGATTTTCAAAGGAGAAAATCTCTTTTTCAGACATTAATTCTTCAAATCTGTTCAGGTTAAGATCTGAGTGTTCCAGTTCTCTTGAAAACTGATAACAGATACGGATCTGGTCATCCAGCTTAAACTGCCGGTTGTTTTTCAGATAGGTTCCCACATTTAATTCATGTATGAACAGGGTGCACACAACTGCCATTTTCACCTTGGCGAAGATCTCATCATCATAAACTGCACCGCAGAAATAGGTATAGATCCAGTAAACAAGAAGCTGTTCCTCCTGAATCTGCCAGTCCGGATAAGAGAAATCAAATTCACTTTTCTGCCAGGAATAAAGATTTCCGGAGTCAGACTGCGGATCTGTATTTCTATTATACAGTGGAGTCAGACAATTCTTTAAGTATTCCTGCCATCCCGGGCGCAGAACCTCCATTTCCGGGACAACAGTTTTCCACATTTTTTTAAATAATTGTTCTGGTGTATTTGCGCAGGCAGATGCAGCAGAACTGTTTTCTATGTTATCTGCATTTATACGAGAGTAAATTTTGCTGCAAAATCTATCTCCGTATCCGGAATCTTCATGTCGTTTTCGCATTTCTTCCCATTTAAAGAGTTCATTTTTATTTACACATAACTGGAAATCATGTGCAGCAGCCAGAAGTTTCCACAGACGTTTCTGCATGGGTACAGCTCTGTCCTGGATGATATCTATAAGCATATCACGGGTGTCCATAAGTGCAGTGAACAGGAAATAATCAAAGTCATCATAGACTTCTTCTTTTGCCTTTTTTTCTTTTGTGATAAAGTGTACCTTTTCTTTTTGGGAAAGTAAAATCCTTGCTGCCTCCGGACAGGAGAGCGATAGGGAAATCTCACGCAGACCTTCAAATTCTTCAATATGTCTAGGATAATTTCTGCAGGTTCTGCAGAACATTTCCGGTCCTGCTTCTGTGTAGATATCACACAGGTTCTCTTCGTTGAGAAAAGCACAGCGTCTGTTATACTGGCGGAAAACATGTTGTTTCCAGTCAATATCATTGTGCAGGCGATTGCGGAACGGACCTTTAAAGTGCTGGTACTTCTTCAGTGTCTGATCGTCAATCACGATCTGCCATCCTGCGCAGCAGGTATCCGGACAGGCTCCTGCAATGCAGGAAAATTCTTTATAGTAGTTTGGAAATGTGTATTGCATGATATTAAATAGGATCCTTTCTTTTTTTCTTAAGTTTACGGTAAGTTCCTGCAGTCATGCCACAGGATTTGCGAAAGCTCTGGGAGAGATAACTCTGAGAGGAGAATCCTGTGAGATGCGCAATATCTGAAATCCCGTAATCAGTATTTTCCAGAAGCTCCTTGCACACTTCGATGCGTTTCCGGTTCAGATAATTGATAGGAGAAATCCCATAATATTTTGTAAATTCATGACTCAGATAATACTTATTAAGATGACTGAGTTCTGAGAGGTGATCCAGAGTAATATTTTCTCCGTAATTGGAGTCAAGATAACGCTTAATATGAGCGCATTCTTTACTTGGATGCTGGGCGGTGATCAGTTCAAATGGTGAATCCGTAATGCGCCGAAGCTGCAGGATCAGAATATCCAGCATATGACTGCAGATGGTTTCATATCCTTCAGACTGTCTGTCCAGCTCCTGAAACAGAGAATTAAAGTAAAATAACAAATCTGTTTTCTTTTCACGACAGTTAAAAATGCGATACTCTTTATGACCGTTAAAGGAAAAACATAGTCCATCCACACCTACAGTAAAATAACTCAGAGGAGGACTCCCTTTGGAGATTTCAGTGTGATTGATATGTGGATTAATGATGACCAGATCGTCCTTTGAGATTGGGAAAATCTGATCCTCGATCAGAAAATCTCCCTGACCGTCACGTACATAGAACAATTCTGTAAAGGCATGAGAGTGAGGAATACTGGGCCAGTCACCCTCGTAGCGGGAAGAAGAGGTATTTAAAAGTGTAATATTTTGAGCTGTTGGGTGTTCGGGGCTGAAACGAAATGATTGTGAGCTCATGGCAGATTCTCCTTTCTTCTGTTTACGGCAGATGAGTATATTTGTAGCAATTTTGTTGGCGGATTCTGAATGATAGTATTTTATATCGCAAAAGATATAACTGAGATTCTTCAGGATAATTAGAATAAGTGCATAAAAAATGATAAAAATAAAATCAACATCAGTTATTAAGGTAAAAAATAGAAGGCTTTTCAGATAGCTGATAACATATTTTCTATAATACCATAATTTTTTTGTAAGAGCAAGATTTCTAAAAAACAAAGCAAAAAGTGAATTGAAAAAAATTTTGAAAGAAAGTATTTTATAAACAGATAGACTGAAAATAATGTGATTACAGAAGCGAACGGACAGTAATTATCCGCTTGTCAGCAAAATGAAGGAGGTAACAGAAAATGGGAAAAGGTCGTGTAACCATACCAACTGACCTGGATGTAGTTCCACAGACACTGGAAATGATAGAAGAGTGGGGCGCTGATGCTATACGTGACTGTGACGGAACAGAATTTCCGCAGAAATTAAAAGACACAGGTGCCAAAATTTATGCAACCTACTATACAACCCGTAAGGACAATGCGTGGGCGAAAGCACATCCGGAAGAAATCCAGCAGATGTATATTATGACATCTTTCCATACAGCGGTTGCAGATACACTGGAGATTCATCTGATGGATCACCTCTATCCGGATATGCTTGCAGTCAACACAAGAGATGATATCCGCAGATGGTGGGAAGTAATGGATCGTACCACAGGAGAGCCGGTACCGACAGATCAGTGGTCATATGAAGAAGAGACAGGAAATGTAGTGATCTTATCTGCGAAACGCTTCCATGAATATACTGTAAGTTTCCTGGCATATATTATGTGGGATCCTGTACATATGTACAATGCAGTAGTAAATGACTGGAAAGACGTAGAACCGCAGATTACATTTGATGTGCGTCAGCCAAAAACAAAAGCTCATTCCCTGGAACGTCTGCGCAGATTCCTGGATACTCATGAGTATGTGGATGTTGTGCGCTTCACTACATTTTTCCATCAGTTTACTCTTATATTTGATGAACTTGCAAGAGAGAAATATGTAGACTGGTTTGGCTATTCAGCTTCAGTCAGCCCATATATTCTGGAGCAGTTTGAGAAAGAAGTGGGCTATCCTTTCAGACCGGAATATATCATTGACCAGGGATACATGAACAATACCTATCGGATTCCCTCAAAAGAATTCAAAGATTTCCAGGCATTTCAGAGACGCGAAGTTGCAAAGCTTGCCAAAGAGATGGTAGATATCGTACATGAATACGGAAAAGAGGCCATGATGTTCATGGGAGATCACTGGATTGGCATGGAACCGTTTATGGACGAATTTGCATCTATCGGACTGGATGCTGTAGTTGGAAGTGTTGGAAATGGTGCGACCCTGCGTCTGTTCAGCGATATTAAGAATGTAAAATATACAGAAGGAAGATTTTTGCCATACTTTTTCCCGGATACGTTCCATGAAGGCGGCGATCCTGTAAAGGAGGCAAAAGTGAACTGGGTAACAGCAAGAAGAGCAATCCTTCGAAGCCCGATCCAGAGAATCGGATACGGCGGATATCTGAAACTTGCCCTGGAATTCCCGGATTTTGTACAGTATATCAAAGAAGTCTGCGAAGAGTTCCGCACTTTATATGATAACATTCAGGGAACGACTCCTTATTGCGTAAAACGGGTAGCAGTCCTGAATTGTTGGGGAAAGATGCGCTCATGGGGTAACCATATGGTACATCACGCCATCTATTACAAGCAGAATTATTCTTATTTCGGAATTATCGAAGCATTAAGCGGCGCGCCGTTTGATGTATCATTTATCAGCTTTGACGATATCAAAGCAGACAAAGATCTTCTGAAGAAATTTGACGTAGTGATCAATGTGGGAGATGCGGACACTGCACAGTCAGGCGGCGAGAACTGGATCGACGAAACAATCATCACAGCAGTCAGAGAATTTGTATATAATGGCGGTGGATTTATCGGTGTAGGAGAACCGGCAGCACATCAGTGGCAGGGCAGATTCATTCAGTTAGATGATGTACTTGGAGTAGAAGAAGAACATGGATTTAACCTGAATACAGATAAATATAACTGGGAAGAACACAGAGATCATTTCATCCTTAAAGATGCAGAAGGCGAGGTTGATTTCGGTGAAGGTAAGAAGAACATTTATGCCTTACCGGAAACAGAAATCTTAATCCAGAAAGACCAGGAAGTGCAGATGGCTGTAAAGACTTTCGGTAAAGGAAGAGGCGTTTATATCAGCGGACTTCCATACAGCTTCAAGAACAGCCGCGTGCTTTATCGTGCAGTCCTTTGGTCAGCATCCGCAGAGGAAGAACTTCACTGCTGGTATTCAACCAACTACAATGTAGAAGTACATGCTTACGTAAAAAATGGAAAATACTGCGTAGTCAACAACACTTACGAACCACAGGATACAGTAGTTTACAGAGGTGATGGAAGCAGTTTCCGGTTACATATGGAGGCAAATGAGATCAAATGGTATCAGATATGAAAGATATCGGATATGAAAGATATCGAATAGATTTTATCTGTAAAATAGATTGAAAAGAAAGTCAGTTAAGAAATAACAGAACAGGTTCAGACGTGAGCAGAATGCTTTTGCCTGAACCTGTTTTGATATGTCAATAAGTTGATTTTGAACAATCTTGCGTTTGAATTTCTTATTTACGCATTGTTGTCGGTCGCTGTAGCCACCGGCATATAATTATTTGATTAAGCTGTTATCATCAAAGTAGTTGATCTGCATAGCAGAACGTACATCGTGAAGTGTCTGTGCGGCTTTTGCTTCAGCAACCTTGCTTCCCTCTTTGAGGATATCATATACATCATCAAGATGCTGTTCCCAGTATTTACGTCTCTCACGGATCGGAGAAAGCTCTGCCTGGAGTACTTTATTCAGGAATTTCTTAACCTTGACATCACCCAGACCGCCGCGTGTATAATGAGCTTTCAGTTCATCCAGATTCTGATATTCAGGCAGGAACTCTGCGAAATATTCCGGTTTACAGAATGCATCCAGATAAATAAATACAGGATTTCCTTCCACACGTCCCGGATCTTCCACACGAAGATGATTCGGGTCTGTGAACATGGACATAACCTTCTTCTTAACATCAGCTTCTTCATCTGAAAGGTAGATGCAGTTTCCGAGAGATTTGCTCATTTTTGCTTTTCCGTCAATACCTGGCAGACGTAAGCATGCTTTATTGGATGGCAGAATAATCTCAGGCTCTGTCAGAGTTTCACCATAAACAGTATTAAATTTGTGGACGATTTCCTTGCACTGCTCGAGCATTGGAAGCTGATCTTCGCCAACCGGAACAGTAGTAGCGCGGAATGCAGTGATGTCTGCAGCCTGGCTGATCGGATAGCAGAAGAAACCGACAGGGATGCTTGCCTCGAAATTACGCATCTGGATCTCGGATTTAACTGTAGGGTTACGCTGTACACGTGCTACAGTAACAAGGTTCATATAATAAAAAGTAAGCTCTGTAAGCTCCGGAACCATGGACTGGATAAAGATAGTGGATTTCTCAGAATCAATGCCGCATGCAAGATAATCCAGGGCAACCTGAAGGATGTTCTGGCGAACTTTCTCAGGGTGTTCAGCGTTATCTGTTAATGCCTGTGCATCTGCGATCATAATATAAATTTCATCATATAAGCCGGAGTTCTGTAAACGAACACGCTCGGATAATGAACCAACATAATGTCCAACATGAAGGCGGCCTGTTGGGCGGTCACCGGTTAAAATAATTTTGCTCATTTTGCTCTCCTAAAAGTAAATTCCGATTTTCCAGAGAATATCTGGAAATTCTCAGTTATCCCTATTATAAAGCCTGCGGATGTTACCGTCAATGATTTTGGCGGAATAAATGAGGATATAATTTTTTGAATAATTATGCAATAAATACATTTACAGAATTGATAAAAAGAAAAGATTCTGCTAGAATAATAAAGAGTTGTACATTAAAAATTACACACTGATTAAGGATAAAATAAAAGGAGTATTTACTATGCCAGTATTTGATTTCAGCGGTGCTTCAGACAAGAAACCAGGTGTACAGTCTGAATGTACCTACACTACTTTCCAGTCTAATGAAAAGGAGACTTCCCCTGAGAAACCGATCATGATCCTGGATAACAGCAGCTGTCAGTGGAAACATCATTCCTGCGGTATTTTTACTAATCCAATCAAACGTACATCCTTTGAATTTAAAGAAGATGACGGCGTTTTCAGTGCAGATATCATCAGTATTGATTCAAGATTTGTAAGTCTTCTGAAATGGCTTGGGGAGAATCATATCAATGTGCGTCTTTCAGGAGAGAATAAAGAGAATGGTTATGCAGTTTATAAGATCCGTGAAACTGCTTTTGGCGGCGGTACGAAGCTTTCCGCAGAAGACGGATTTCTTCAGTTTATGATCGAGAGACTTCTTGCAAGCAGTGCACCTGCAGAGCTTGTTGAGGATGAAGATGAGGAAGAAGCAGGGGACGAGATGAAGCTGACAAGCATTCAGAGCATCACTGATTTTATGACCTGCGCAGGCAGAACACTGCCGGACAATATCCGTCTCTGGGCGAGAAGAAACCTTGCAGTTGCCCGTTCACACGAAGTATCTCCGGAGGAGAGACGTCATGCTCAGAGAGCACTTTCCATCATGATGAATGTACAGTGGAAGAGCAATTACTTTGAAGCAATCGATCCTCAG
Organism: Blautia sp. Marseille-P2398; assembly: GCF_964240315.1. Taxonomy (NCBI): domain Bacteria; kingdom Bacillati; phylum Bacillota; class Clostridia; order Lachnospirales; family Lachnospiraceae; genus Blautia; species Blautia sp. Marseille-P2398. The sequence continues at coordinate 413,701 of NZ_CAXSTD010000001.1, read as the reverse complement.
GAAGCCCGCAGGATCCTTGATGAGGAACTCTACGGAATGGAATCTGTAAAGCAGCGTATCATTGAAACAATCATACAGATCAACCGTACCCATACACTTCCTGCATACGGACTTCTCCTTGTAGGTCCTGCAGGTACAGGCAAATCTCAGATTGCCTATGCAGTTGCCCGTATTCTGAAACTGCCTTGGACAACTCTGGACATGAGTTCCATCAATGATCCGGAACAGCTTACAGGAAGTTCCAGAATCTATGCAAACGCAAAGCCCGGAATCATCATGGAAGCTTTCTCGGCAGCAGGAGAATCCAATCTTGTATTTATTATCAACGAGCTTGATAAAGCAGCGTCAGGTAAGGGCAACGGAAACCCTGCAGACGTACTTCTTACTCTGCTTGACAACCTTGGATTTACAGATAACTATATGGAATGTATGGTGCCCACAGTGGGCGTTTATCCTATTGCTACGGCAAACGATAAGTCCCAGATTAGCGCACCTCTTATGTCCCGTTTTGCAGTGATCGATATCCCGGATTATACATCAGAAGAGAAGAAGATCATCTTCTCCAAATACGTTCTTCCGAAAGTTCTGAAACGCATGAGCCTGAAAGCAGAAGAATGTGTAGTAACAGAAGACGGTCTGGATGCCATCGTTGAATTGCATAAAAATACAAGCGGTATTCGTGATCTGGAACAGGCAGCAGAGCATATCGCAGCCAATGCCCTGTATCAGATTGAAGTAGATCACCTGACAGGTGTGACATTCAATGCAGAGATGGTAAGAGAATTACTTTCCTGAAAAACTGAAATTATATGTCTGAAAAAATCTTGACATAAATAAAAATTAAGAGTATACTTTCAGACATCAACAGGATAAAATTTAGAAATTGCTGATAAAAATAAAATAAGATCTTCAGGGCAGGGTGCAATTCCCTACCGGTGGTAAAGCCCACGAGCCGTAAGGCATGATTCGGTGTAATTCCGAAGCCGACAGTACAGTCTGGATGAAAGAAGATAACAGTAGAGATACAGAAGAATTAACTGATCTGTGAAAGCGACTGCTCTGGAATAATAAATTTATTCCAGAGCTTTTTAATATCATCAAAGCAGTTTTAATGATGAAGCAAAAAGTCAGATTCACACGAAGATAATTCAAGCAGATATTAATTTACAGGCCCTGGATGTTGAAAGACACCGGGGCTTTTTTGGTATCATCAGTACCATCAGAAGAACAGGAGATGAGGGATTGAAAGATATAACGGATATGGAAAAAGACAGGCAATATATGAAAATGGCGTTAGAACTGGCGCAAAAAGGAATGGGATTTACAGCACCTAACCCAATGGTAGGTGCCGTGATCGTCAAAAGCGGAAAAGTCATTGGCCAGGGATATCACAGAAAATACGGTGAACTTCATGCAGAAAGGGAAGCTCTGGCATCATGTACAGAACAGCCAGAAGGTGCCTCCATATATGTTACTCTGGAACCTTGCTGCCATTACGGGAAACAGCCTCCGTGTGTCAATGCAATCCTGGAATCGGGGATCAGACGTGTGATTATTGGTTCCTCGGACCCTAATCCCCTGGTTTCAGGAAAAGGAATCCGGATTCTGAAAGAGCATGGGATCGAAGTAACGGAAAACGTTTTAAAAGAAGAGTGCGATAAACTCAATGAAGCATTTTTCTATTACATACAGAATCAAAAACCATATGTAGTCATGAAATATGCGATGACCATGGATGGAAAAATTGCCACTTATACAGGCGCATCCAGATGGGTGACAGGCGAAGCTGCCAGAATGCATGTGCAGAAACAGAGATTGAAATATACAGGGATTATGGCTGGAGTGGGAACTGTGCTGGCAGATGATCCGATGCTTACATGCAGACTGGAAAACGGCAGAAATCCTGTGCGTATTATCTGTGACTCCCACTTGCGGACACCACTGAATTCCAGAATTGTGAAAACGGCATCAACAATTCCAACAATCTTTGCAACCAGCAGTAAAGACCAGCAGAAGATAAAGAATTATGAAGATATGGGATGTAAAGTTCTGGATGTCCCGGAAAAAAACGGACACATAGATTTAAACAGACTAATGGAACTTCTGGGAGCTGCAAAGATAGACAGTATCTTACTGGAAGGAGGAGGCACTTTAAACTGGTCAGCACTCGAAAGCGGTATTGTTCAGAAAGTCCAGACCTATATAGCACCCAAACTTTTTGGGGGAGAAAGTGCAAAGACACCGATAGAAGGAAAAGGATTTCCTGATCCTGCCAGCGCAATATTATTAAAAAACAGCGAAATAATCAGAATAGGAGATGATTTTCTTATAGAGAGTGAGGTGAAGAGTAATGTTCACGGGAATTGTTGAAGAACTGGGAACTGTGAAAAAAATAAAAAAAGGAGCAAATTCAGCAGTATTTACGATACGGGCAGAGAAAATTCTGGATGATCTGAAAACAGGGGACAGTGTAGCTGTAAATGGAATCTGCCTCACTGTAACTGCATGTCTGGAAGATGGTTTTACAGCAGATGTGATGCATGAGACATTGAATCGTTCTGCGCTGATTCAGCTTTCTTTGGGACAGCATGTAAATCTGGAAAGGGCAATGCCTGCAAATGGAAGATTTGGAGGACACATTGTTGCCGGGCATGTGGATGGAACAGGAAAAATCACGGAAATTCGCAGAGATGATAATGCTGTCTGGTACACCATTCAGGCTTCACCACAAATTATGAAATATATTGTGACAAAAGGTTCTGTAACAGTTGATGGAATCAGTCTTACAGTGGCAAAAGTCTCAGAAACAGACTTTTCCATTTCTGCAATTCCTCATACAGTAAAGATTACAGTCCTCGGAGAACGCAAAGAAGGAGATATCGTTAATCTGGAGACAGACATAATTGGAAAATACGTGGAAAAATTAATAACGCCTGTGAAAGAACAGCCGATAAAAAGTAATATTACACGGGATTTTCTGAATAAGTATGGCTTTTGACAGAATTAACCACAAAGCGGTTATTCGATTGATGCAGAACTGTACAGTGGATGTTTTATCTGCCTGACACGAACCAGATAAGCAGCCAATACGAATGATTTTGCCCTCTTAACAACAGAAAAATATATTGTATCAGAAAATACATTGCATAAGGAGAGAAAAAATGAACGGATTTGATTCAGTAGAAGAAGCTCTGGAAGAACTTCGGAATGGAAAAATTATTCTGGTAACGGATGATCCGGACAGAGAGAATGAAGGAGATTTTATCTGTGCAGCAGAGTTTGCCACAACAGAAAATATTAACTTTATGGCAACTCACGGAAAAGGACTTATCTGTATGCCAATGTCTGAGGAATATGTAAGAAAACTGCAGTTCCCGCAGATGGTAGCAGAAAATTCAGATAATCACGAAACTGCTTTTACTGTTTCCGTAGACCATATCAGCACCACTACAGGAATCTCTGCGGCAGAACGTTCTGTTACTGCCATGAAATGTGTGGATGAGAATGCAAAACCCGAAGATTTCAGACGCCCCGGACATATGTTTCCACTTCTGGCGAAGAAGAACGGTGTTCTGGAAAGAAACGGACATACAGAGGCAACTGTAGACCTGTGCAGACTTGCAGGGTTAAAACAGTGCGGGCTGTGCTGTGAAATTATGAGAGAAGACGGCACTATGATGCGGACTTCTGAGTTACGGGAACTTGCCGGAAAGTGGAATCTTAAATTCATAACAATTAAAGATATTCAGAATTACCGTAAATGCCATGATATTCTGGTGGATCGCGTGACGACCACAAAAATGCCGACCAGATACGGAGAGTTTATGGCGTATGGATTTGTAAACCGCCTGAATGGGGAACATCATGTAGCACTGGTAAAAGGTGAAATCGGAGATGGAGAAAACGTTCTGTGCCGTGTGCATTCAGAGTGCCTGACAGGAGACGTTTTTGGATCACAGCGTTGTGACTGCGGACAGCAGTTTGCAGCGGCGATGGCCCAGATTGAGGAAGAAGGCAGAGGGATACTCCTTTATATGAGACAGGAAGGAAGAGGAATCGGACTGATCAATAAACTTCGTGCCTATGAACTTCAGGAACAGGGAATGGATACACTCGAAGCGAATCTGGCACTTGGATTTGCCGGAGACGAAAGAGAATACTACATTGGTGCGCAGATTCTGAGAAATCTTGGGGTAAAAGAGCTGAGGCTGCTGACAAATAACCCGGATAAAGTTTATCAGTTGGAAGAATTTGGCATCAGGATCAAACAGAGAGTTCCGATACAGATGAATGCCACAGCGTATGATCTGCGTTATCTTAAGACAAAACAATTACGAATGGGACATATTCTGAAGTATTAAATACAGCGGGGATTTTCATATATAACGATAACGTTCCCGAAAATAAAATTTACCGTATATAAAAACCTGTACAGGTTAAAAAATATAAATTTACAGATGAAAGGACCAGAAAAAATGAAAACATTAGAAGGAAAATTAGTATCAGATGGAATGAAAGTAGGAATTGTAGCAGCCCGCTTCAATGAATTTATAACTTCCAAGCTGGTAAGTGGTGCCATGGATGGGCTGACACGTCACAATGTAAAAGAAGAGGACATCCAGGTAGCGTGGGTACCAGGTGCTTTTGAAATCCCACTGATCGCGTCTAAAATGGCAAAAAGTGGAAAGTATGATGCGGTTATCTGCGTAGGTGCTGTGATTCGTGGAAATACCAGTCATTATGATTATGTATGCAATGAGGTTTCCAAAGGGATTGCATCAGTATCACTGGAAACAGGAGTTCCGGTATTATTCGGAGTGCTTACCACAGAAAACATCGAGCAGGCAATTGAACGCGCAGGTACAAAAGCAGGAAATAAAGGCTATGACTGTGCACTCAGTGCCATTGAAATGGTAAATCTGATCAAAGAATTTGAAGCTTAAATAGACAACAGATCAGACCCTGAAAGTGAAACCAGTTCACGAAAATCGAAAGGTAATGGTGCTTCCAGAAGGAGCATTTCATCTCTGAAAGGATGCTGAAAAGAAACTTTCCATGCATGAAGGGCTGCCCTGGAAAAGGAAGCACAGGAAGATATTTTATCGTCTGAATGATAAAGAGTATCTCCAAGCAAAGGATGTCCTGTGGATGCCATATGGACACGGATCTGGTGGGTACGTCCGGTATCCAGCTTAAGTGTGATAAGCGACCAGTCCTGACTGGAAAAAAGAGTATGATAATGAGTAACTGCTGTTTTGATTTTTCCCGATAATGCAGATGAATGTAAGGAAAGATCAGCAGCAGTTTTCATTTTCAGATGATTCTCCGGGTCCTGCATCAGCGGTAAATCTAAGGTATGCCAGACACCAGGCATATCTACAGGCAAAGTACCGGATACAGCGGCAAGATATTGCTTGTGAATTTTGCATGGAGATTTTACAGATTGAAGCCTTGAAGCTGCTACCTGATTTTGGGCAAAAACCACAATCCCGGAAGTCTCCTGATCCAGCCGCCCCACCGGGCGGACACAGACCTGTTCATTTTTCTCTCGAAAGTAACTGGCAACAAGATTGGAGAGGCTGTCTGTATAATGCATTCCCGTCGGATGCGTAACCATTCCTGCCGGTTTATCAACTGCCAGAATATCCGTATCTTCATATAAAATATTCAGAGAAAAAGAAGTTTCGGAAACTGGAGCTGAAGCTTTGTTGGAATGGAAATCCGACAAATCTTTACTTTTGATTCCGTCATTATAATTTTCAAGATGCGCAGAAGCAGTCCCGGCTTCCTCCAGACAAACGCGGATCACATCGCCTGGATATATTGTCTCAGTTACACGACAGCGAACTCCGTTTCTGGTAATCCCGTCCGGTCGAAACTTCGCCTGGCTGATCTGCCGTTTTGTAAGTCCTGCATTCTTTTTCAGAAATGCTTCCATTTTAAGTTCTGTAGTTTGTTCATCTATTCTAAATTCCAGATATCGTTCCATCTTAATACTTTTCCTGTGTAATATATTCTGATATTGATACCATTGATATTACAGGGCAAAAAATAAACTGTCAATGCAAAATTATGTCAGCGTAATGCATAAAATATACTGAAGAAAAATTGCAATTGTGCTATGATATAAGAATCAAAACAATGAAAGCGGGGCAGAAAATAAATATGAAATACTTAATCATTGGAGCCGGAGGAACCGGTGGTGTTACCGGATATTATATGAAAAAAGCAGGCAAGGACGTAACCCTGATCGCGAGAGGCGAACACCTGAAAAAGATCCAGAAACAGGGTCTTACATTGGAGAAAATGTGGGATAAAACAGAGGAAAACATAAGCATTCCTGCTACAGATATGGAGCATTATGCAGAGCATCCGGACGTAATTTTTGTCTGCGTAAAAGGCTATTCCTTACAGGAAACGATTCCGTTTATCAAACGCATTGCCAGGAAAAATACTATCGTAATTCCAGTGTTGAATATATATGGAACAGGTGGAAAAATGCAGAAAGAACTGCCGGATCTTCTGGTAACGGACGGCTGCATCTATGTTTCTGCCAACATTAAAGAACCGGGAAAACTTCTCCAGCATGGACAGATCCTGCACATTGTATTCGGCGTAAGAGACAAAGCAGAATTCCGACCGGAACTGAAAGAGATTCAGAAAGACCTCTGTGACAGTCATATCGACGGGACTCTTTCGGAAAACATCCGCCGTGAAGCACTGGAGAAATTTTCCTATGTATCCCCGATCGGGGCAGCAGGACTCTATTACCACGCAACTGCCGCAGATTTCCAGAAAGAAGGCGAAGCCAGAGAACTTTTTAAGACCATGATAAAAGAAATCGCAGCACTTGCAGAAGCCATGGGAGTTCCTTTCCAGAAAGATATGGCAGAAGTAAATTTAAAAATCCTTTCCAACCTCGCACCGGAAGCAACCACTTCCATGCAGCGGGATATCATGGCAGGAAAACAGTCCGAAATTGACGGATTAGTTTACGAAGTAGTAAGAATGGGAGAAGAATATCACGTTCCGGTACCCGCATATGAGAAAGTGGCAGAAAAACTCAGAGCCCTGTAGCGAAGCGGATTGCGAATATCCGCTTGACCACCGAAACAACATGAAAAAGGGATGCGAATTACTCGCATCCCTTTCGTACTCATTTGGACAATAAAATTATAATTTAATTATAATTAACTTTAATTCAGCAATTATAATTATAACTGAGGACCAGCTGCAACAAGTGCTTTACCAGCAGCGTTTCCTTCGTATTTAGCAAAGTTCTTGATGAATCTTCCGGCAAGATCTTTTGCTTTTTCTTCCCATTCAGAAGCGTCAGCATATGTGTCACGAGGATCAAGGATACCTGTGTCTACGCCGTTAAGCTCTGTTGGAACTTCGAAATCGAAGAATGGGATCTTCTTAGTAGGAGCGTTGAGGATATCTCCGTTAAGGATTGCATCGATGATACCACGAGTATCTTTGATGGAGATACGTTTTCCAGTTCCGTTCCATCCTGTGTTAACGAGGTAAGCTTTTGCTCCGCTCTTTTCCATTTTCTTAACAAGTTCTTCTGCGTATTTTGTCGGATGCAGTTCAAGGAATGCCTGTCCGAAGCAAGCAGAGAATGTAGGTGTAGGCTCTGTGATTCCACGCTCTGTACCAGCAAGTTTAGCTGTGAATCCAGACAGGAAATAGTACTGAGTCTGAGCTTCTGTCAGGATAGATACTGGAGGAAGTACTCCGAAAGCGTCTGCGGACAGGAAGATTACGTTCTTAGCTGCCGGTGCAGAAGAGATCGGGCGAACGATGTTTTCAATGTGGTTGATCGGATAAGATACACGAGTATTCTCTGTTACGCTCTTATCTGCGAAATCAATCTTGCCTTCAGCATCAAGTGTTACATTCTCAAGAAGAGCGTTACGTTTGATCGCATTGTAGATGTCCGGCTCAGATTCTTTGTCAAGGTTGATAACTTTAGCGTAGCATCCGCCTTCGAAGTTGAATACGCCGTTGTCATCCCAGCCATGCTCGTCATCACCGATCAGGAGACGTTTCGGGTCTGTGGAAAGAGTTGTTTTACCTGTTCCGGAAAGACCGAAGAAGATAGCTGTGTTTTCGCCGTTCATATCTGTGTTTGCAGAGCAGTGCATGGAAGCCATGCCTTTCAGTGGAAGGAAGTAGTTCATCATAGAGAACATACCTTTCTTCATTTCTCCGCCGTACCATGTGTTTACGATAACCTGCTCTTTAGTTGTGATGTTGAACATTACAGCTGTTTCAGAGTTAAGGCCTAATTCTTTATAGTTTTCAACTTTAGCTTTGGAAGCGTTGTATACAACGAAATCTGGCTCGAAGTTTTCAAGTTCTTCAGCTGTTGGCTGGATGAACATATTTGTTACGAAATGTGCCTGCCAAGCAACTTCAACGATGAAACGGATAGCCATACGAGTATCTTTGTTAGCACCGCAGAATGCATCTACTACGAAAAGTCTCTTGTTGGAGAGCTCTTTTTTAGCGATTTCTTTTACTGCATTCCATGCTTCCTGAGTTGCAGGATGGTTATCGTTTTTGTATTCGTCTGTTGTCCACCATACTGTATCTTTGGAGTTCTCATCCATAACGATATATTTATCTTTAGGAGAACGTCCTGTGTAGATACCTGTCATAACGTTAACTGCACCAAGTTCGCTGACCTGACCTTTTTCAAAGCCTTCCAGTTCCGGTTTGGTTTCTTCTTCAAATAATACTTCATAAGAAGGGTTGTAGACAATTTCTGTAGTTCCGGTAATGCCATACTTGCTTAAATCGATTTTTGCCATCTTACGTTTAACCTCTTTTCTTCGTTAATGAAAGCGCCTGTTTAAACAGGCTTAAGATACCTTACCATAAAAGCGAATGGGTATCGCTTCTCTTTTACTATTATACATATTTAACGCTTAAAATCAACAGGATTTTTGCCTTTTTTTGAAATTTGTTAAAGATTTATCAACTCAAATTTGATGAAAAAACCGTCATTTTTCACAAAAGGTATGTAAATTTATTATAGTGGCAATATGGGAATACTATTCGTGGATATGATAATATTCTGTCTGACTGGAATAGGCAGGAAAGACAACCAGGAAATACTAACCAGGAGAGCTGCCACTATGTGGTTGTGCCGAAGAAAGATGCATGTTAAAATAGGAAAGAATTATCCGGCTGAAAATGACAGAGTATTATACAGCAGAGAAAAATAAAGGTTACTGTGAACGGAGTGAACATTAACAAATAAAGAGAGGATGAAGATTATCAAAACTTATTATTTAATTGATTATGAAAATGTAGGAAGTGAAGGCTTCAAAGGATGCGAAAAATTACGGGAAACAGATATTATCCATCTTTTTTATACAGACAACAGCAGAAAAATAGACCTTGATATTATCAATGATCACGGAGAGTCAAAACTGATCACGCATAAAGTACCGACAGGAAATCAGTCAGCAGATATGCATCTGGGCTCTTATCTGGGATATCTGATAGGAAAAGAGTGCACAGGTCAGGATGAAGAATGTAAAATTGTTGTAATCAGTAAGGATACAGGATTTGACCATATTATAGAATTCTGGAAAGCAGAAGAAAATGTGAAAATTTCCAGAAACGAGAAGATTTCCGGAAAACAGGTACAGACAAGAAAACAGGTAAAAAAACAGACCAGTAAAGAAAAAGACAGACAGTTGGCAGAACAAACTGATCAGAAAACAGAAAAACAGTTGAATGAACAATCTGAAAAGCAGTCTGTCAAACAATCAGAGAATCAGAATACAAAAAAGCCAAAACAAAAGATAATTGACATGAAAGCCGGAACAAAGAAATTACAGCAGGAATTAGTATTGGTTCTCGACAAGGCAGGCATGCCAAAGGAAGTAGTAAACTATGTTTCTACAACTGTGGAGAAAAATGCAGAAGACAAAAACAGAAAGCAGCAGATTTACAGATCTATCATTTCCAAATACGGACAGACAAAAGGACTGAACATCTATAACCATATTAAAAAGAAAATCTAACGGAATAAAAAATAACGGAATAAAAGAAGGAGGCCGGGAACCTTATGGATTCCCGGCAAAAGTATGAAAAAGAAAAAGTTTTATTTGCAATTACTCTTTGCTCTGTACAGGTAATAATATAACCGGAAAATGTGAGAAATATGTGGTGAGAATTTGAAAAAAATGTGAAATGGATGGAAATTTAAAATGAACAGGCAGGAAAAGAGAAAATATAGCAGGAACAATAATTCTTAAAAAAATGGGAGAAAGCATTAGACTATGAATATACAAATATTCGGAACAAAGAAAAACTTTGACAGCAAGAAAGCAGAACGCTATTTCAAAGAACGGGGAATTAAATATCAGTTTATAGATATGAAAGAAAAAGGCTTAAGTAAAGGAGAATTCCAATCTGTCTGCCAGGCAATTGGCGGTTATGATAAACTGATAGATACTGACTGCAAGGATAAAGACCTGCTGGCATTGATCACTTATATCGCAGAGGAAGACAAGGCAGAGAAAATTCTCGAAAACCAGAGCATCATCAAAGTCCCTGTGGTAAGAAACGGAAAACAGGCGACAGTAGGATATCAGCCGGAGATCTGGAAGAGCTGGAAGTGATAGTTATAGCCTTTTACAAGCTTTCAGATTTTACAATATTATATCGAAGAAAATAGCTGTTTGACATATTTATATGTGTTATAATATAAAATTATTATAGAAGTTACTTTATATTATATTGTCGTGCGACAGATATAATGAACTGATTTATAAAAATGGAAATATTGAGGTGATGGAAATGCCATTAACAAAGATTGCAGCAGAGAATTTTACAGTATTTGAAGATATAAAGATTCCTTTTTGTGAAGGATTAAATGTATTAGTTGGTGAAAATGGTGTGGGAAAGACTCATATTATGAAATTAGCCTATGCAGCATGTCAGGCTTCTAAACATGATGTGTCTTTTTCGCAGAAAACAACAATGTTATTTCGTCCTGATCAGTCTGGAATTGGACGTCTGGTAAACAGAGGAAAGAGTGGAAGCAATAAAGCCATGGTTTCTGTGGAATCTGATACTGCCAAAATAGGAATGACATTTTCAACCAAGACACGAAAATGGGATGCAGAGATTAATTCAGAAGAGAAATGGGAAAAGCAGATGTCTGATCTCACAAGCGTATTTATTCCGGCAAAAGAGATTTTATCAAATGCCTGGAATCTGGATGCTGCAGTAAAAATGGGAAATGTGGAATTTGATGATACGTATCTGGATATTATTGCGGCTGCCAAAATTGATATTTCCAGAGGAGTGGATTCAACTGTAAGGAAAAAATATCTGGATATTTTACAGAAAATCAGTAATGGGAAAGTAACATTGCATGAGGATCGTTTTTATTTAAAACCTGGTACACAGGCAAAGTTAGAATTTAATTTGGTAGCAGAAGGATTACGTAAAATTGCTCTTTTATGGCAGTTGATAAAAAACGGGACACTGGAGAAGGGATCCGTTTTGTTTTGGGACGAGCCAGAAGCAAATATCAATCCGAAATATATTCCGGTGCTGGCTGAATTGTTGATCATGCTGGAGACAGAAGGTGTACAGATTTTTGTTTCTACACATGACTATTTTTTATCTAAATATATTGAAGTAAAGCGGAGACAGGACAGTAAACTGCAGTACATTTCCTTATATAAAAATGAAAACAACAAAGTATTATGTGAGATAGCACCGGAATTTGAATTGTTGGAACATAATGCAATTATGGATACATTCCGTCAGTTGTATCGAGAAGAAATCGGGGTGGCATTAAAGTGAGCGTTATACCAGAATCAGGAATGAATTTTGGAAAATATGATGAAAAAGATTTATTTCATATTGAGACATCTGAAATTTATAAAAAACTTGGAGATGGAATCCCAACAGTGGAGTTTATCCTGAAATATAATGGAAATAATATAGTGTTTCTGGAAGCAAAGAAAAGTTGTCCAAATGTGGCGAATAGATATGAATCGAAGGAAAAAGAACTGAAATTCGAAGAATATTATGGTTCAATAACTGAGAAGTTTATATCATCTTTGCAGATATATCTGGCGGCAATTATGAACAGATATCAGGATACGTCAGAGATAGGAGACAATCTTCGATCGGTAAGCAATATGAAAGATGTAAAATTAAAATTTATTCTGGTTGTAAAAAACGCAGAAGATATTACGTGGCTAGCCGGGCCATTGGCAGAATTAAGAGCCAGATTGCTTAAGGTCAGAAAAATATGGGGTGTTGAGGTGGTTGTTTTAAATGAAGAACTTGCTGGAGAATATAATCTAACGTGTTAGAGTGTTTTTCTGGTTGCATGAAATAAGAACTATATGCTAGGAGATGATAAAATGGCAAAGATCAGAATCATAAAGAAAAATAATGACTGCAGCATGGAATACGAAGTAGGTGATATTTGTGAGGTCACAGGTACCTGGTATGGCGGCGTCCACATCAATGGCCGTTCCGGAATCCCGGTTTCCCTTGATAAAGAAGAATATATGGAACTCAACACAGAACCGGAAGAACCTGACAGTGCGGAAAATGAAAACACTTTGGAAACACCGGAACACGATATTCATGCAGGCGACATTGTACAGCATTTCAAAAGAGAATGGGTATCCCCGGATACTTCCGAATATCTCTATAAAGTCCTTGCAGTAGCCCATCACACAGAAAACGGTGAAAAACTGATGATCTACCAGGCTCTCTACGCACCTTTCAAAATCTGCGCCAGACCCTATGATATGTTTATGAGTGAAGTGGACAGAGACAAATATCCGGATATTAAACAGAAGTACAGATTTGAAAAATATACTGAAAAATAGATGATTGATATTTTATGGAATTGCTATAGTAAAACAGGCACTTTTGCCTGTACAAAAACACTTTGTCGTTGTATAGTAATAACAAATAATAACAGCATACGTTTCCAGAGATTTTATAGCATTATCTGAAAAAATGTGCAGAAAGAACGAAAGGGAAGGAAATATGCAGAAGGTATTAGTAGTTGTAGACATGCAGAATGACTTCATCGACGGAGCTCTTGGAACAAAAGAGGCAGTTGCCATTGTACCTGGTGTAAAAGAGAAAATCGAAAATTTTGATGGAGTTGTTCTTTTTACCAGAGACACCCATGAGACTTACTATCTTGACACCCAGGAAGGACAGAAGCTTCCTGTACCGCACTGTATCCGTGACACTGAAGGCTGGCAGATCAGAAGCGAATTAGATGCACTCAGAAAAACAGAACCCATTGATAAAGAAACCTTTGGTTCCACAGATCTTGCAGGAGAACTGGTGGCAATGAATGAGGATAATGAAATCAAAAGTATCACATTTGTAGGTTTATGCACAGACATCTGTGTTATTTCCAATGCACTTCTGGCAAAAGCATCTCTCCCGGAAGTTCCGATCATCGTAGACGCTAAATGTTGCGCAGGCGTAACACCGGAAAGCCATGAGAATGCACTGAAAGCAATGGAAGCATGTCAGATCCAGATTGACAGATAAACTGCGGAGCAGTTATTCAGTTATGAGCAAGTAGCAAAGCAGATATTTTATCCGCTTGACAATTCAGATATGAGGAGTGACAAAATAATGAAAACAATTACACGAGATGAGGCATTCGCATTATTAAAGAAATACAACAAGGATCCCTTCCATATTCAGCATGCCCTGACTGTAGAAGCAGTAATGAAATGGTATGCCAGTGAACTTGGCTATGGCGAAGATGCAGAATACTGGGGAATTGTAGGACTCCTCCATGACATTGACTTTGAGTTATATCCGGAAGAACACTGCCTGAAAGCTCCGGAAATGCTCCGCAAAGCAGGCGTAGGCGAAGACGTGATCCATTCAGTTGTATCCCACGGCTACGGCATCACAGTAGGATGTGGCGCAACCATTGATGTAGCACCGGAACACGAAATGGAAAAAGTACTCTTTGCGGCGGACGAACTTACAGGACTTATCTGGGCAGCAGCACTTATGAGACCATCCAAAAGCACAAAAGACATGGAACTCAAATCCCTCAAGAAGAAATATAAAAGCAAAGGCTTCGCAGCAGGATGCTCCAGAGAAGTCATCGAGCGAGGAGCCGAACAACTCGGCTGGGAACTGCAGAAGCTGCTCACTATGACACTGCAGGCAATGGCAGACTGCGAGGATGAGATTAAGTCGGAGATGGATGCGGAAGAGTAATGGAATGTCTGATTTATTGACTTATTACCAGAAATGAATGATGGAATCAGAGAACCAGACTGTATGTAGGGGAAGAAACCTATGTGCAGTCTGGCTTTCTTTTTTACTTATATGGAAGTTGATGAAAGAGAAAAGATATCAAAAAAGAAATATGCAACAGTTTTTGCGTATTATAGATAAGTGAATATAACAAAAAATGTCTGACGAAAATTGTTGCTGTTTATGTCAAAAAAATGTATAATATGTCACAAAGAAGTTAGATTTATCAGAAAAATTAAGGCATAAGAAACAAAACAGGTATTTTGCAGATAAAACAGGAGTGAAATCAGTGCTGGATGGCATTTGGTGAGTGAATATATGGCAGATATAGATAAAACATTAAAATATTACAACGAAAATGCGCAGTCTTTTGCCTCTGGGACTGTTTCGGTAAAGTTTACAAAAGTGCAAGATAAATTTCTGGAGAAACTTAACCCAGATGCGTATATTCTTGACTTTGGCTGCGGTGCAGGTAGAGATACAAAGTACTTTCTGAGTCGTGGATATCAGGTAGATGCAGTTGATGGTTCAGAACAATTGTGTCGGATTGCAAGTGAATATACGGAAATTAAAGTCAGGCAGATGTTGTTTCAGGAATTGGATGAAAAAGAAAAATATGATGGCATATGGGCTTGTGCATCTATTCTCCATTTGCCGAAAAAACAACTGCGTGAAGTTTTGAAAAATATGTATGCAGCATTGAAATCGAAAGGATGGATTTATACCTCTTTTAAATACGGAGAATTTGAAGGTGAACGAAACGGAAGATATTTTACCGATTTTACGACATATACATTTAAAGATTTCATACATGACATGCATGGCCTTAAAATAGAAGAACATTGGATCACAGGAGATGTCCGACCGGGAAGAGGTGAGGAAAAATGGCTGAATTTACTTCTGCAGAAAAAGTAAACATCGGGTATGAAAACGAATATTCCACAGATGCAATGACCGGCGGACCGGATAAAAGAAGACAGCTATATTATCAGCTGATACAGAGCATGAAAAAAGCAGAAAGCGTTGATATCATTGTCTCTTTTCTTATGGAATCCGGAGTGAGAATGTTGCTGAAAGAACTGGAACATACTTTAAAACGTGGAGCCAAAATCCGAATCCTGACAGGAAACTACCTTGGAATTACACAGCCATCAGCACTATATCTGATCAAAAGAAAACTTGGTGACAGAGTTGATCTTAGATTTTATTGTGAAAAAGGACGGTCTTTTCATCCCAAGTCTTACATTTTCCATTATACAGATTACAGTGAACTTTACATCGGCTCTTCCAATATTTCCAGGAGTGCGCTGACCTCAGGAATAGAATGGAATTATCGGTTCAGCAGTCAGAAGGACCCGGAAAACTACAAAGAGTTCTTTCGTACATTTGAAGATTTATTTGTGAATCATTCCATTATCATTGATGATAAAGAATTAAAACGTTACTCCCAGAACTGGCATCGTCCGGCGGTGGCAAAAGACCTTGACAGATATGACTTTACGGAGTCGGAAACAAATGATACGAAAATAAAACCTTTATATGAACCAAGAGGAGCACAGATCGAGGCATTGTGCGCATTGGAAGATACAAGAGCAGAAGGAGCACAGAAAGCACTCATTCAGGCTGCAACGGGCATCGGGAAAACATTTCTGGCTGCTTTTGATTCAAAAAAATATGAGAAAGTGTTGTTTGTTGCACATAGGGAAGAGATTCTGAAACAGGCAGCAGTTTCTTTTCAGAATGTAAGGAATTCCAAAGACTATGGATTTTTTATGGGAGCTGAGAAGTGCACAGATAAACCGCTTATATTTGCCTCGGTAGCAAGCCTTGGAAAACCGGAATATTTAAATGAAAAATATTTCGCTCCAGATTACTTCAATTACGTGGTGATTGATGAATTTCATCATGCAGTCAATGACCAATATCGAAGAATTGTAGAATATTTCAGACCGCAGTTTCTCCTTGGACTGACGGCAACGCCTGAGAGAATGGACGGCAAAAATATATATGAAATCTGCGATTATAATGTGCCGTATGAGATTTCACTGAAAGATGGAATCAATAAGGGAATGCTGGTTCCGTTTCATTACTATGGAATTTATGATGAGACTGACTACACAAAGCTACATATAGTTAAGGGAAAATATGCAGAAGAAGAACTGAACAGAACTTATATCGGGAATGCTTACAGGCATGAGTTGATTTACAAATATTACTGCAAATATGGCTCTAGTCAGGCATTAGGATTCTGCTGTTCCAGAAAACATGCAGAAGAAATGGCAAAAGAATTCGGTAAAAGAGGAATTCCGTCGGCAGCAGTTTATAGTAATGCAGATGGAGAGTTTTCCATGGACAGAGCAGAAGCGATTGAGAAACTGAAAAATGGAGAAATCAAAGTTATCTTTTCAGTGGATATGTTCAACGAAGGTGTAGATATTCCATCAGTCGATATGGTAATGTTCCTGCGTCCGACAGAATCTCCGGTTGTCTTTCTGCAGCAGCTTGGAAGGGGATTGCGCAGAAGTAAGGGAAAAGAATATCTCAATGTTCTGGACTTTATCGGCAATTATGAAAAAGCGGGAAGAGTCAGGTATTTGCTGATAGGGAAAAATAAAACAGGAAAAGAAACATATTATCCGGCAGATAAGGCAGATTATCCAGATGAATGCTTCGTTGATTTTGATATGAGATTGATTGATCTGTTTGCAGAAATGGACAAGAAACAACTGACAATCAAAGAACAAATCAGAAACGAGTATTTCCGGATCAAAGAATTGCTTGGCAAACAACCAACCAGAATGGATTTGTTTACTTATATGGATGATGATGTGTATCAGATGGCGGTCACACATTCGAATGAGAATCCGTTTAAAAAGTATTTGAATTATCTGGAAGAATTGGATGAACTCACAGATGAGCAGAAAAAATTCAGCCAGGGAATGGGAAAAGATTTTATAAATCTGCTGGAAAACACCAACATGAGCAAGGTGTATAAAATGCCGGTACTGATGGCTTTTTATAACCATGGGAATGTGAGAATGGAAGTGTCAGAGGTGGAACTTCTGGCAAGCTGGAAAAAATTCTTCTCTACAGGAACAAACTGGAAGGATTTGGAGAAAGAGATTACATATGAGGAATATCGCAAGATTTCGGATAAGAACCATATCCAAAAGATAATGAAAATGCCGGTACGCTTTCTGTTAAAATCTGGGGAAGAATTCTTTGTGAAAAAGGATGGCGCGGCGTTGGCATTGAGGGATGAAATGGAAGAAATTGTGAAGGAGCCGGTGCTGGCGGAACAAATGAAGGATGTTATTGAGTATAGGGCGATGGACTATTATCGGAGACGGTATAAAGAGCAGATAAAAGCACTTTTATAGTGATGGAGAAGATGCGTATGGAATCAGAAAATTATGTGTATAAAAAAGAAATAGACTGGTCTACATTGATGGAAGGCTTTACATTGCCGTTAGATAATCAGGTGATTTTTCTCCGAAATATGGAGAATTTTTTACAGCGTGGACAATCTAAAATCATTCATTTTTTTATGAATGGAAAAACGTATGATGCGAAAATCGTTAATATGAATAACTCAGTAGAAAAGAGAAAGAAGGATGCCTATCAGATCAGATATCCAAGAAATGGTGAGCTGTCACAGGCACTTCAGCAATACTTTTTCAAAAGCATGAGTTACATAAAGATGATTCGTGAAAACAGAGATCCAAAAGACAGAAGTTATATAAAAATGCCAGATGGACTAAAGGAATATCTTGCTATTTATACCACAGAATATGAAGATACTTTTCTTCTGGAGCCAATAGCACAGGATGATTTTCAGGTTATGAAAAAGGCAATTCAAGGAATGCGAGAGCGGACTGTGGAGAATGAAATAGAATATGAGATGGAAGATAAAAGCAGTGGAATAGAAAAGAAGTTACAGATTGTTAAGATTCGTAAACTGAACAGAAAAATTGGAGAAAATTTGAAGCTGTTGTACGGATACCGATGCCAGATATGCGGGCAGGTGATTGGAGAAAAATATGGTTCACATATCGCAGAGGCACATCACATTGATTATTTTGTTAATAGTTTGAATAATGATGCGAATAACCAGATGATTGTATGCCCGAATCATCATAGTGTTATACATGATGCGAATCCGGTGTTTGATCGGAGGAGGATGGTGTATAGGTTTGATAATGGGGTGGAAGAAAGGATTAGCTTAAATAAGCATTTATTTATATATGTGAAATAGTACATACAAATATAGAAAAATTGTTGCGGTCTAATATGGAGATTGTTATAATGGAAGACAGAGCGTAGAAAAACGTGGATGGATATTCACATATAGAACATGAAGAGGTAACATTAATCCGTATGGGAAAAAGAGGTGATATACAAAATTGATAAAGGTGGAAAATGTATTTACAGTGACGATATTGATATGTTGTGAGAACTTGATATAAACATGACTAATGATTCTGAATTATAAATATTTGTATTATCAGAATCTGGATTACTTGGAATGGAAAAGAATTAGAGTGAAATAGATAATTCCAACAAAGGTTTTATAAACAAAAGATAAAATGAAGGAGAGTTATGATGGAAATAATTGCACAGGCAGTCAGAGTGATTGATTATGAAAACAACAGTGTTCAAAGAAGAAATGTGAATATGATGCCAAAGTTTAAAGATTATATTGAACAATTGATTGTTCATGTGAGCAACAATGTTTCCATCAGGGAATATCATACACAGTCAACAAGAACCGAAGTTATTGCGGGAATTCTTGAGATTGCAGGAAATCTGGAAACTCCAGATGCGATTGAAGAAAAGATAGATTCAATTGCAGAAAGACTTGTCAGAAATGAACGGGAAGCTCAGGCTCGGATTGGGCATATGAACATCAGTGTACAGAAGGGAAGTTTGATTTTTGCATTGTTTGAGGATAATGGAAACAGAAAGTGTATTCTTGCTAAAATTGAGCATACAGGTTTCTTTGATGAAAGGGACTACAGTGAAAGATTTGGATTCTCAAAAGATACAAAGAAAATCTGGAAAACATGCATGTTTGATTTGAATAATCTGAATGCAGATCAGTTTCAGGCAAAAATATATTCGAATACGGTTGCAAAATATTGGTGGTTCGATTTCCTAGAGTTGGTGGAATGTCAGAATGACAGGGTAAATACGTACAAAACATATGATTCTGTTGAAAAGTGTTTAAACAGAAAATTGAAGAAAACAGCGCCTTATGATAATAGAGTTATCCAAAATGCCATGTACGCATATATGAACAATGCAAATCGGGAGATGTTCGATTATGATAATATGATTGAAAAAATATTTACGGGTTATATGCCTAATGATATGACAGGCGAGCAAAAACGAGAATTACATGAAAGACTAAATAGACTTCCAGAAGAAAAAGGATTTGACAGACAATTTCAGGCAATACCAGACGCCATAAAGAAAAAAGCAATAAGAACTTATAAAATAAATACAGGAATTATGTTAAAAATCTCAGATATAGGAAATGAAAATGATATCAGTGCATATGAAGATGCGTATGGAAAAAAATATCTTAAAATAAGGTTAAGCGATGACCGCACTTTTCAGACATTTGCACGCAATAATGAAGACAATAGAGAGGAGTAGTTTCTTATGTTGGAAAGAATCCGAAATCAAATTACAGAGCTGAGAAAGGAAGAAGAACGGAGATATACATATGAGGCAGAGTTCAGTTTCAGCAAAGAACTTCCGGTACAATATTCAGAATGGATGAATACGATTTGGGATATTTCTAATAGAGACAAAATAAAAATTTATCTAGTTTCAGAGGGGGGAGAATCCTTTGATTTAAAAGAAAATGTAGAGGAAGAGTATGCAGAATTTCTTAAAGGTCTTGAAAGTGATGAAACAGTTGAGGTTAGCCTTACAATAGACAAAAAAATAGTAAATGGATATTTATCTGTATACTGCTTTGAAAAATTTGCTGAAGATATTAGTTCATTACCAATAGACAAAGTTTTAACAGCATTTTCGAATTTTATGAAAAAAGCTGGTCGGAGTATAACCTTTGAATTATTTGACAGTAGAGATATGTTTTATACAAAAACAATGTTCTTTCTGACGGCAGGAAGCAGACCACTGGATTTGGACTTTGATAGAACAAACAGATTACTGGAATGCAGAGAAAATGCATATTTTTATAATCAGGACAATTATGAATTACTTCCAGATGATTTTAAAATAGAAATTGGATACGAAGGAAACCCGCTCAAAGACTTATTCCTGAAAATGGAAACAATTTTGTCTGCTTGTTTACTGGCTTCAAACTCATTCATACAGGATGGTAAACTGAAACTTCAGATAATGGGGCAGCGTTCAATGGAATATCATGATACTCTTGAAAATATACAGGGAAATAATAATCTTTATAAAATCTACAATTGGATTTATTCAGGCGGCAGTATTGTTGATAAAGTGATTATAGCTAGGAATATTATATGTCTCCATTGTAAATATGAATCTTTGTTAAATATCAGTGATGGAGTAATGGCATCCATTCAAACGAATTACAATCTTTATTTGAGAGATAATGTAACTCAATATTTGGAATTAAAAAATAAAGTTGCAGAATTTATTACGGATATTGTATCGAGAACTGGAGAATATGCAACGGAGATGTTAGATAAGTTCAAGACAAATCTTTTGGCTATTTTGGGATTCCTGTTTTCTGTAATACTTGCGAACATCGTATCTGATCAGCCTTTGGACAATATTTTTACAAAAGACATCACAATTCTTTCAGAAATTGTTTTGATAGCCTCTTTTGGTTATCTTTTTATTAGCTATCAACAGTCAAAATATGAACTACAAAAAGTATATAGTAGTTATGACAAGCTAAAAGATTCTTACCGAGAAATACTAACAGAAGATGATATAAGAGAGTGTTTTCAGAATGATGACATAAAAACAGAAATGAAACGAACGATTGATAGATCTGTGCGAATATATCTCATAATTTGGGGTGGTATTTTGCTTTCGCTTCTGATATTGGTAGAATATATGAGTAGTGAACCTTTTATATGGCCTATTTTAAAATCTTTATTCCAAATAACAAAAAAATAGTGTGATCATACCGGTATATACCCAAAAGAAACTAAGTAGGAGTATACTGAGGGTCTGACCGTGCGTTCAGCAAAGGGTATATAGTCCGGTGGGTGGTCCCATCAAATAAGCTGTTAACCACAGCATTTGAAGCGAGTCTTGAGTCTGTTACGGTAACGTGAAGGCTAAGCGTAGACAGCAAGATAGCAGGGATAGCTATGGAGCACCGAAATCCCAAAGTATCAGAGGGTCGACACCGTGGTCAGGGTGGAAGACAATATATGCACTTATCGTTATGGTGAGATTTTGCATGCCTCTGCGGTGTTGTTGAAACTATTCATGTCAGACAGGGACTATATGTCAACTGGAGAGGACCTGCATTTTCTTTTCAGAGTGTGTAAATGAAAAGTATGTCCGCCAACCAAAAGAAAAAAGACAAACGAAATGCAGGTAGTCGGAGGCCCGAACAGTACCGGTGAAGGTATGAACAAAAATAAATACTGGAGGGAAGTCGAGAGAGAACTGTGCCTCGCAGTTCTGGCCTGCGAAACTATATCAAAGAGGAAACATTAGCTATACACAGAGATAGGGGAACTAATGGAAACGAAATTGGCGAGAATATCACAATTATCAAAAGAAAACCCAGACATGGTCTTTACATCACTGGGGCATTTTATCAATAAGGAGATCGCTTGAATTGTTGGAAGAATTCTTTCATAAATATATTAATATTAGAAGTTGTCAGTTATTAAGGATTAATCCTGAAACGAAGAAGTGGAATTGCTCTATGGCAACAAGGGCGAATCGCAGGGAAACTAGGTATTTGCCGATTTGCTGCCTCATCTGCTCAGGATAATAGAAAATGCCGGAATGCTGATCATTGATGAATTTGGCAATAGTCTTCATAATAAATTGGCTGAAAAAATTATTGAATTCTTTATGGAGAATGTTGCTTTACGCTAAAATGGTTTCATGCTATCATTATTTTAGTTAAAAATTTTGATGGCATGAAGCTATTTTTGATTGGAGGCATGGAAGATTTGAACTTTAATTATTGCTATAAAATTATTTATGAATCAGGGGAAACTTATGACAGACGAAGAAATGAGCTGTCAGTAGAAATTTCAAAAGAAGACTATAAGAAAATTATAACAGGAGTATTACAGGAAAGATCGATTGATCAGATTGAATAACTGCGCGTCGCATTCTCGTTACTTCCAGTGATGAGTTAGACGCGCAAATTTTTTTGCAAAACAACAGAACAAATGTTTACATAAACCGATACATATGGTATAATATTTATATGGAAAAAGATATATTTAATATAGATAAAAACAAACTTTCATATGGTAGGGGATATGTCTATTCCTTGCAGTATCATCTTGTCTGGTGTACAAAATACAGAAAAAAGGTTTTAAAAAACGGAATCGATACAGAATGCGAAGAAATGTTACAGAATCTTGCAGAAGAATATAAATTTCAGATCCTGGCAATGGAGGTGATGCCGGATCATATCCATCTGCTTGTGGACTGTAAACCTCAGTTTTATATTTCAGATATGATCAAGATCATGAAAGGAAATCTTGCACGCCAGATGTTTCTTGCGCATCCGGAGTTAAAAAAGGAACTGTGGGGTGGGCATCTGTGGAATCCGTCTTACTGTGCCATAACGGTCAGTGACAGGAGCAGAGACCAGGTGCTTGCCTACATCGAAGGACAAAAGGAAAAAGAAAAGAAAAAAGCCTGACAGAAGAAATGATTTGTTGGAGGAAAAGAGATGCAGACCGTATCCAGCTATGGCGTAGAATTACGAAAACAGAATATCCCAGTCCGCCAGACACTGGAAATCTACCGGTCTGTGGTCAGTTACCTGACAGAAATATATGAGCAGGTGTGGGAAGAACTGGCAGAGATACCGGATGCCAAAAGGCGGTTTAATGCTGCAGAGCATCTGGTGCATACTACAAAAAAGAATCCTGCACGCTTTGATTTTGATCTTCGCTTTCCGAAGATGCCGTCCTACCTGAGGCGAGCCGCAATCCAGCATGCATTGGGAAGTGTATCTTCTTACGAAATACGGATGGAACTGTGGGAAAAGTCAGGAGAAAAAGCAGGGAAACCCAGACTGGCGTATGAGAATCATGCCATGCCTGTTTTTTATCGTGATGTCATGTACAGAGAGGAAAAAGAAGGAAAAGACGAAGCATATCTGAAACTGTATGATGGTCATGACTGGAAATGGTTTTGTGTGCGTTTAAATCACACAGATATGGAATATCTGCGCAAGAACTGGTCGGGGAAAAAGGCATCAGCCCCGACACTGGAGAAAAGGCACCATAAATATTTCCTGCGTTTTTCTTATACGGAAGAAGTGACACTTACGAAAACACCGGTAAAAGAACAGATCATCTGTAGTGTGGACTTGGGAATCAATACCGATGCGGTCTGTACCATTATGCGGGCAGACGGAACTGTCCTGGGGAGAAAATTTATCAATCATCCCAGTGAAAAAGACCGGATGTACCGCACACTGGGCCGGATCCGAAGATTCCAGAGGGAACACGGCTCTGCGCAGTCACGGGGAAGATGGGCATATACGAAACGCCTGAACATAGAGCTGGGAAGAAAAATTGCAGGTGCGATCGTAAAAAATGCAGAAAAGAACCATGCAGATGTGATCGTATTCGAGTATCTGGAAATGCAGGGAAAGATATCCGGAAAGAAAAAACAGAAACTGCATCTGTGGAGAAAACGGGATATCCAGAAACGCTGTGAGCATCAGGCACACAGAAAAGGAATGCGGGTATCCAGAGTCTGCGCATGGAATACGAGCAGGCTTGCATACGATGGCTCCGGAAGTGTGTCCCGTGACCCGAAAAATCACAGTCTTTGTGTATTCCAGACAGGAAAAAGATATAACTGTGACCTGTCGGCATCGTATAATATCGGAGCAAGATATTTTATCAGAGAACTTTTAAAATCCCTTCCGGTAACGGAAAGGTCTTTGCTGGAGGCAAAAGTCCCTCCGGTAAAGCGTAGAACCTCATGTGTTTATGCAGATCTGAAAGAACTTCATTTACAAATGGAAATCTTAAAGGCAGCATAAATGCAGGCAGATATACAGTGGACTACCTGCAATGTGGGAACCTGCCATATCTGGCATGGAAAAATGCGCATAACTGCGCTGACCTAAGTTACAGGCGTATCCGCCGATATTTAGTCTGACGCCTAAAGCGTCTGGAAGCACGCGACTTCAGTCGTGTGAGGATAAAGTTTTTAATTCACGGGATTTCGGATGTAATTGATAAAATGACGGAAAATGTTGAATTTGCGGATCGTTTTATGAATAAAAATGGTTCATTAAGAAAAACACCATTAAAGAAAAAAAGAGCTATTTCAAAACTTGAATTTTTTATTCCAGAATATGAGTATCGGCGATTAAAAAAGATGAAGGATCCAATAGAGACATTGGAACGCCCAGTGGAACATATGACTGTTTATCGGAATGATGGTTCCAGTGTGACTTTGACAGCGGAGAATGGACGTGTGAGTATTGTTGACTCCAGGGAGAAGAATGTAAGGCATATTATTGAGGCAGATTATTTTGTTTCGAAAATTTTGTAATAATTTATTATAAATACCATTGATGGTGTCCGTATGTATGCCAACGGATATTTAAAGATATTTGATGTGGATAGTAAACTATTAGACGAAAGAAAAAAATGAAAGGACATAAAAAAATATATGATTAGTTTTTATAAGAGTATTGTTGACCAGGACAGGGCTTCGATTGTTATATGCAACCTTAAGCATGAGATTATCTACATGAATCCGGCAGCTGTTAACAGCTATGCGAAGCGAGGCGGTGATAAACTTATTGGAAGAAGCCTGTTAGATTGTCATAATCAGGAATCCAGGGATAAAATACAGAAGGTAGTGGACTGGTTTGCGGCAGATGAGAGCCATAACCTTGTCTATACTTTCCATAATGAGAAGCAAAATAAAGATGTTTATATGGTGGCACTCAGAGAAGAGGGAAGACTGATAGGATATTATGAAAAACATGAATATCGAAACGCAGAAACTATGAAACAATATGATTTGTGGTGATGTTATGGCACAGGACGAATGGTGCAGGCAGTTATTCAAGAATGAGGAAATACGACAGAAACTCACCCGTGTGGTAAGAAGAAAAAATGGAATGAGGTAAGTAACAATATGGAATCAAAACAGAAAAGAACAGCTCTTGTCACTGGCGGAAGTTCCGGAATCGGACGATGTACTGCAGTAGCCTTGAGTAAGGCTGGCTATATAGTCTATGAGTTCAGTCGCCGGGATGTTCCGGTAGAAGGCGTGAAGCATATGTGCGTAGATGTGACAGATGAGGCTTCCGTGCAGGAAGCCGTTGGGCAGATCCTTTTGGAAAGAGGAAGTATCGAGATTCTTGTAAACTGCGCAGGTTTTGGTATTTCCGGGGCGGTGGAATTTACAGAGTTAAAACAGGCGAAAGCACAATTTGATGTAAATTTTTTCGGAACTGTCAATGTAAGCAGAGCTGTTCTTCCTTCTATGCGCAGACAGCACAGAGGGCATATTGTCAATATCAGTTCTGTGGCAGCGGTGGCACACATTCCGTTTCAGGCGTTTTATTCAGCCAGTAAAGCAGCAGTGTCTTCTTATTCCTGCGCGCTTGATAATGAAGTAAGTCCTTATGGTGTCAGGGTAACAGCAGTAGAACTTGGAGATATTCATACCGGTTTTACCCAGGCCAGACAAAAGATAGTTTTGGGTGATGATGAATACGGTGGCCGTATTTCACACGGTGTCAGTCAGATGGAGAAAGATGAACTAAGTGGGATGTCGCCGGAGATTATTGGTACATATATTGCGCGAATTGCACAGAAAAAGAACTGCGCACCAATTTGTGTGGCGGGTGTGAAGTATAAGATTCTGAGATTCTTATGTAAAATTCTGCCGTGTACATTACGGGGAAAGATTGTTGGTTCTATTTACGCAAAATAATTGAGATTATTTTATAGAATTCCGATATAGCCCGGGTGTCTGGATATATAACAGTTTTTTTCAGCTTTACGTTAAAATAGTTTCATGCTATCATTATTTTATTAAAAATTTTGATAACGTGAAGCTGTTTTTTGATTGTGGGGTGTAAGGAATGGGTAGATTTGTAAATCCTGATAACAGTGCATTTCAGGTGGCACTGAATTCTCCGATATATGTGGATAAAACCGGATTGTTGGAATATACAAACAGCGTACTTAATACAACAGAAGCTTATATCTGTAACTGCAGACCACGCAGGTTTGGAAAATCATATGCTGCAAATATGCTGGCCGCTTATTATAGTAAAGGCTGTAATTCCGAAGAAATGTTTTCAGGGCTGGATATAAGCAGGGAATCCGATTTTAAGACGCATCTTAATAAGTATGATGTGATTCATCTTGATATTCAGTGGTTTCTGGCAAATTGTGATAATGTGGATAATGTTGTAGCGTTTATTACGAAATCCGTACAGGCTGAATTGAGAGAGATTTACCCTGGTGTTCTGCCTGAAGAAGAGATAAGTTTGTCGGAAAGTCTTTCGCGTATTAAAAATATTGTTGGACAGAAATTTATTATAATTATTGATGAGTGGGATGTTCTGATCAGAGATGAAGCGGCAAATAAAAAAGTACAGGAAAAGTACATTAATTTTTTGCGGGCGATGTTCAAGGGAACGGAACCGACAAAATATATTCAGTTGGTGTATCTTACAGGTATTTTGCCGATAAAGAAAGAAAAAACGCAGTCTGCATTAAATAATTTTGATGAGTTTACAATGCTTGATGCAGGAGTGATGGCGCCATATATTGGATTTACAGAAGCTGAAGTGAAGGATCTTTGCGAAAGATATCACAGAGATTTTGAGAAAGTAAAATATTGGTATGATGGTTATTTGCTGGAGGACTATCAGGTATATAATCCTAAAGCAGTAGTAAGTGTTTGTGTGCGGGGCAGGTTTAGAAGTTACTGGTCTGAGACTGCTTCTTATGAAGCAATTGTTCCTTTTATCAATATGAATTATGATGGTTTGAAAAACGCTATAATTGAAATACTTTCCGGTGCTTCGATTAAAGTGAATACAGCTGCTTTCAAAAATGATACGGTGAATATACAAAGCAAAGATGATGTACTTACGTATTTGATCCATCTTGGTTATTTGGGATATAACCAGAATAGAAGAACTGCATTTGTTCCAAATGAAGAAATCCGGCAGGAATTGACAATGGCGGTTGAAAGCAGAAAATGGAATGAGATGATTACTTTTCAGCAGGAATCAGAACATTTACTGGAGGCTACGCTGGACATGGATGAAGAAGCAGTTGAAGAGGGAATTGAGAAAATCCATACAGAGTATGTTTCGAATATTCAGTATAATAATGAGAATTCTTTGAGCAGTGTACTTGCAATTGCATATCTGAGTTCAATGGAATATTATTTTAAACCAGTTCGTGAACTGCCGACAGGACGTGGGTTTGCAGACTTTGTATTTATTCCAAAACCAGAATACGTTTCCAGTTATCCGGCGCTTGTCGTAGAACTTAAATGGAATAAGAATGTCAAGACAGCATTACAGCAGATTAAGGAAAAACAATATCCGGATTCAGTTCTGGATTATACCGGAGATATTTTGCTGGTTGAGATAAACTATGACAAGAAGACAAAAGAACATCAGTGTCTGATTGAAAAGTATGAGAAATTATAAAAGTATTGATAAAACGGAAACCATTTTCTATTGAGAGGTGACAGATAATATGGAACTAAAGGAGAAAACTCCACATACGATATTAAATGAAATAATTGAAGCGGCAAAAGAATGCGGACAGGTTATGCTTCAGGCGGACAGGGCGAATTTTGGCATTAAGGATAAGGCAGGAAAAGCAAATTTTGTTACGAAGTATGATTGCAAAATTCAGGAAATGCTAGAAAAAAAGTTGTCTGAGATTCTTCCGGAAGCGGAGTTTTGGGGGGAAGAAGAGGATTGCCAGATTAACAGAAATGCAGAATATATTTTTGTGGTGGATCCGATTGATGGAACTACCAATTTTATTAAAGATTATCATATGAGCTGTGTATCTATTGGATTGATTCGAAATGGAAAGAGATATATGGGAGTCGTGCATAATCCGTATCTTAATGAAACTTTCTATGCGATTTCCGGTGAGGGTGCATATATGAATGGAAATGCGATTCATGTATCGAAGGATGATCTGGCAAACAGCATTGTTTTGTTTGGTTCATCACCGTATAATACGGAGCTTGCGAAGGCATCCTTTGAATTAGCTTACGAATATTTTCAAAAATGCCTTGATATCCGACGAAGCGGATCTGCAGCACTTGATTTATGTGCCATAGCATCAGGAAGAGCGGAAATTTATTTCGAGCTTATTTTATCTCCATGGGATTTTGCGGCAGGTGCACTTATTGTTGAAGAAGCAGGCGGAATTGTGACGACTGTTGAAGGAGAAGAACTTCCATGCTTGGAAAAGAGTTCGATTCTTGCAAGAAATAAGTAGTAGTTCTGAAATCTGGAGGTGCACGGTGAAAAAGTTAACAACAGGGAAAATATGGCAGTTTGCAGCCGGACAGTTTGGATGGGCGATGTTGTCCGGGATTATTTCTAACTGATTTCCTTTACATTTATTGCCGGAACTGCAGTGGCGTATCTGGCACCTACGATATGGGGGCTGTTCATTCCGGCATCGGTGCAGGGACTGATCCTGACAGTCGTGGCGGCCCTTCCTATGGCGATTTTCGGAATTCTTCCGCAGGCTGTTGTGGCAGATATTTCGCAGAGCGACTCGATTACATCAGGAAGCAATCGTGAAGGAATGTTTTATGCGGCGAGAACATTTGCGTTTAAACTTGGGCAGAGTATTTCTATGCTGATATTTACAGCAGTCTCGACGATAGGGGCAGCAGAGGGAACTGGTTATAGAGTTGCTGCTTTTGGGGCAGCAGTATTCTGTTGTATAGGCGGAATTATACTGGTATTTTATAATGAGAAAAAGATTAATGGGATTATTAACAGGCACCAGTAAAGATTATAATACAGGTATGTATCGAATGGTGAAAAGCAGATAGCAATAGAATTATGAAAAAGTAACAGGAGTATATACAATGGAAATAATACATGAGAATGAATATGTGTATAAAATGAATGATGAAATAGAGCCATATCTTGCAACGCACCGTCAGGAGGGATACATTCCTGGTGCAGAGGATCATCTGCACCGAAAAGATATGGGGATAGTGGGGAAAATTCATGTACAGCGTTACCTGGCAGAGAAGCCGAAAGGCGTTATTATAATCAGTCATGGCTTTACAGAAGCAGCGCCGAAATATGATGAGATGATTTATTATTTTCTGAAGGCTGGATATCATGTGTATATGCCGGAACATATGGGACATGGACAAAGTTATCGTCTGACAGCAGATTCATCTCTTGTACATATAGATACCTGGAAGCGATATGTGAGAGATTTTTTGAAAATATGCCATGTAATTAAAAAAACATATCCTGAACTGCCGTTAGTTCTTTTTGCGCATTCTATGGGTGGGGCGATTGGCACAATTGCAGCTGCATGGGAGCCGCAACTGTTTCAGAAGATTATATTGAATTCTCCTATGCTCCGCCCGCTTACCGGAAATGTTCCCTGGCCATTGGTGATTGCTATTGCACAGACGAAGTGCCTTTTGGGAAAAGAGGGAGACTATGTAGCTGGTCAGAAGCCTTATGATGGTGGTGAGACTTTCGAAACCAGTGGATGTACTTCCAGACCAAGATTCGAAAAATATAATGAGATGCGTAAAGAGAATAAAAAATTCCAGGTTAGTGCAGCTTCTTATGGGTGGCTTCTGGCGTCTGTAAAAATGAGTTGGTACATAAAATATTGTGGATGGAAGAAACTGACAGCACCTGTGTTGCTATTTCAGGCAGAAAGAGATGATTTTGTATCTGTAAACGCATTGAGAAAATTTGCAGAGAAAATCAATCACAGAGGAATTACTTCCTGCGAATATGTTTACCTGCCGGGAACCAGACATGAGACCTACCGCAGCGATGACAGGACGATGGAAATGTATTTAGATAAGATTATGAAGTTTATGGATTCAGGCATGGTATCTGACAGTTGTACGTGATTCGTATCTTAATGAAATTTTCTATGCGATTCATGTATCGGAGGATAATCAAATAATGGAAATGGTTTTCTGTTATCAGCATCTCTACTAAGAGAACTGATAACAGGAAACCATTTTTATTATTTGGCTGAGTTTTTATTTAACAGCCGGAAACAGATTACAAAAAAGATAATTCCATATACAGTTGTGATAGGTGTCGCCATTCCAACATAAGTCAGAGATGTTTCCGGTAATCTCGACATAATGATAGATACCGGAATTCGGATGCAGAATGCGGAAGTGATTCCCTGGATCATAACAGGAATACTTTTTCCACAGCCATTAAAATATCCGATACTGCTGAAAAGTACACAAGTCAGTATACAGTCGGCAGAGAAACCTTTCAGGTAAGCGGCGCTCTGCGCGATTACCTCGGAATCATTGGTAAAGAAAGAGGATAATACTCCGCCTCCGAAGAATCCTACCATAAAGATGATGATTCCAACGGAACATCCGGTAATAATTGCAGTGTAAAAACCCTTCCATGCCCGGCTTTTCTTTCCGGCACCGATATTCTGCGCAACAAATGCTGATACACTCTGCATGATAGAGGACGGAACCAGCATAATAAAGGAAACGATTTTCTGTGCAATTCCATATCCGGCAGATGGCATCAGACCCATCTGATTGATAACAGAATTTACGACAAGAAATGAAATCTGAACCGTTGTCTCCTGAAGTGCAATCGGCACACCTACGTTCAATATTTTCCCTAACTCTTCCTTATAAATCCGACATTGTTCTCTGGAAAATTCTATAGGCATATCCTGCTTTCTTAATACAACGACAGAACAGACGACAGAGACAAACTGTGCAAATACAGTGGCAATGGCGGCACCTGCAACATCCATGTGAAATACTCCAACCAGAAGCAAATCTCCCAGAATATTTATGACACAGGCAATTCCTACGAATAGAAGTGGAAGGTTTGCATTTCCCACACCTCGCAGCACACCGCTGATTACATTGTATGCAATGATAATAACGATACCGGCAGAACAGATTCTGATATAAAGAATTGTTTTGTCAAAGGATTCAGCCGGTGCCTGTAAAAGATGCGCAATTCCTCCGGCGGCAAATTCCAGTACAAATGTCATGATGACAGCAATGATCAGAAAAAGAATGATCGTAGTTCCGACCGCATTTCCTGCTTCTTTTGGTTTTTGTTCTCCGATGTGATGCCCGATTATTACGGTGGAGCCCATTGCAAGACTTGTAATGATAAAAGTAGCCATCTGCATAAAGGAACTTCCTGTTCCTACTGCGGAAATACTCGAGGCATTTCCGAATTTTCCAACAATCAGCAAATCAACTGCGCCATACGCAGCCTGCAGGATCAATGCGCCAAGCACGGGAATGGCAAACCGAAGCAAAGATTGGAACACAGGTCCTTCTGTAAAACTTATTTCTTTTTTCGACATTTTTTCCTCCTGAGAATGTGGATTGAATGCTTCAGATAGTAACGAGTGTACCAACAAATTGTGACGCACATTTTACAGAAAGCATTTTTCAAACACACTCTATTGATTGCTTGTTATCTAAAGCATTTAGATATTATCAGTATAACATAGTTATTGCGCACATTCTACTGTCACGTTGATAACCTTGTAAGTCTTGGAGTTACTGTGTTACTGTTTACTCAGTGCCTTGTAACAATCGTTACTGTTCACTCCGTTCACAGTAACGTAGCCAAAATTCATTCCAGATTGCTAGCGGCAATGGAATTTTGGCTTGCATGTCTCGGGATTTTGGCATATTCATGCCAAAACACCTTGCGGGATAGTGATGTGTGAACAGTAACTAACAATCCTTTTCCATATCAAATAAGCTCCATATTCTGATTGCGAATATCAGTTGAAGTATGTTACTATAAGAAAAAACATAGCTATATCATATGATTTTTGACGAGGTAAATCAGATGGCTGGTGACATAGAAACATGATAAGAAAGGCAAAAAACATGGCATCAGAAAGAACAGAAGAACTATACAGGGTTTTGCTCAGCAAGGGCTATCCGAAGGAACTTTGTGCTGAAATCGCATATAAAAACATGAATACAGATTATACCGCAACCAGAATGCTGGGTTATTTATATCGGTATACAAATCCTAAAATCGAAGATCTGGTAGATGAGATGCTGGCGATTTTAACTGACCGAGCGCAGATAATTGAGAAAAAGGAATCTGAACATGCGCAGGCAGTGATCAGTGAAATGTACCGGAAGGGATTTTAAGTGACGAAGAACTTGGAGATAAGATAACAATGGAGCAATATTATTACAATCATATGAATAAGGCGCAGCAGGCTGCATATCACAGCATTCTTAGCGGTGTGAAAAACCTGGCGGATGAATTTCAGATTCCGGCATTAGAGGGAGAAGAACTTTATAATGTATTTTTTCAGATGCGTCTGGATCATCCGGAGATATTTTGGGTGAGCAGTTATAAATACCGGTATTATAAAGACTCTCCGAATCTGATTTTTATTCCGGAGTATCTTTTTGATAAAAAGAAGATTTGCGAACATCAAAAGGCTATGACTGCCAGAGTTGAGAAGCTGATTCGTCCGGCTCAGAAGCTGTCTGAGTGGGAGAAAGAGAAGTATGTACATGATTTTATCTGTGAAAATATCCGCTATGACAAACTGAAAAAATCATATTCCCATGAAATTATCGGACCGTTGGGGCAAGGCGTTGGTGTTTGTGAGGGAATCGCAAAAGCAGTAAAGGTTTTGTTAGATGCACTGGGAGTCTGGTGTGTGATTGCAATCTGTGGAAATAATCCTGAGAAGGGGATTAAGTATCGCCACACATGGAATATCGTAAAAATAGGAGGTACATATTATCATCTGGATGCGACCTTTGATAATACCCTGGGGAAAGATCGTGAGACTTCTGAAATCCGCTATGATTATTTCAATCTGGATGATTCACAGATTTTCAGGGATCATGAGCCTCTTATTGCGCCGGCGCCTCACTGCGGTGATCATGAGCACTTTTACTATAAGGAGAAGAAGCTTTCTTTTACTAAGAAAGAGGATGTGTATAAACGTTCTTTGCAGGCGGCGAAGAAAGGCAGGGTACTTATTTTTCACTGGAGAGGCGGTTATCTGACAAAGGAAGTACTGAAGGAATTGCTGGAGCTTATCCGGAAAGCAGGAGATGAGAAAGACAAAACAGCAATGGTCAGCATAAACTGGCCGCAGGCAGTTATTCGTGTTCAGTATACGGATATGCAGGTACAGGAGAGTGTGACAATAGAGGAAGCGAATGAAGAGGAACAGTATGATAAGGCAATAATTTTGTTTGAGGGACTTCCAAGAGATTATGAAGATGCCAGAAATAATTTCAGGGAATAAGGGTGAAATAAATGAATCAAAATTGCATGATTACACGAGAAGCAGCGTTGGAATTCGGTTTATCATTTCAGAATACATATACGGAAAGACCTTTCCGTGATCAGAACTGGCAAGTGGTAAGAGCGAGGGAAAACAAAAAAATTTTTTTATGGATCTATGAACGAAACGGTTATGTTAATCTGAATGTAAAAGCAGATCCGGAGTGGCGTGATTTTTGGCGAAGTGCCTATGAATCTGTACAGGCTGGTTATCATCAGAATAAGGAACATTGGAATACCATTATTCTAAATGGGACGGTACCGGATAAAGATATTAAAAGAATGATATCCGAAAGCTATGATCTCGTAACATACAGCCCGACAAAGAAGATTTATGAGGCAGTGAAGCAAATTCCGAAAGGATGCGTTGCAACTTATGGTCAGGTTGCCGAAATGGCAGGGAATCCGAGAATGTCGAGAGCGGTAGGGAATGCCCTCCATAAGAATCCGGATCCGGAGCATATTCCCTGTTATCGGGTAGTGAATTTCAGAGGAGAACTGTCAGGGGCTTTTGCCTTCGGCGGTAAAGATGTACAGAAAAAGCTACTGGAAGCAGATGGAATTGAGGTTGTCAATGGAACGGTAGATTTAAAAAAATATGGATTGGCGCAAAGAGATGATAAACTGTGGAAAAACAAAAATCTGCAACAGTAATCCTGTCTACTTTTTACTGAAGAAGCAGGGGATTTACTTGATTCAGTTAAATTTTGCAGATCGAAAGTAAATTTTGAGATTCTTTTCAAATCATGATATTATAAATATAAGGAAGAATTTTGTGATATAATAAAGAAAAAACAGGAAGGTATCAAAAAATTATGAAAAAGGATTCAAGAATGACAGAGGGAAGTATCTCCAGAAAGATCATCCTTTTTGCCATTCCACTATTTCTCGGAAATCTGTTTCAGCAGTTGTATAATACAGCAGATTCCCTGATCGTAGGCAATTTTCTTGGAAGTAATGCGTTGGCTGCAGTTAGTTCTTCCGGAAATCTGATTTTTTTGATGGTGGGATTTATCAATGGAATTGCCATGGGAGCCGGAGTTGTTGTTGCCAGATATTACGGGGCAAAAATAAAGGACTGCCTGCAGAAAGCAATCCATACAACCGTAGCGTTTGGACTTGTGGCTGGTGTAGTGCTGACGGTTATGGGAATGTTTCTGGCTCCTAAAATTCTGGTACTGATGGGAACACCTGCTGATGTGCTGCCGGAGTCCATCGTGTATTTCCGAACATATTTTGCAGGATCCATAGGGGTTGTCATGTATAATATTTTTGTTGGAATCCTGCAGTCTGTCGGAGATAGTCGCCACCCCCTGATTTATCTGATCATCTCCTCATGCATCAATGTTGTACTGGATATTTTTTTTATTGCAGGTCTTGGTATGGGCGTTGGTTCAGCTGCACTGGCAACAGCTATTTCTCAGTTTGTCAGTGCCATTCTTTGTATGTTCCACCTGATGCGTGTGGAAGAAGAATATCGGTTAGAGTTAAGAATGATCCGTTTTGACAGGCATATGCTAAAACAGATTATTCAGAATGGCGTGCCGTCCGGGTTCCAGAACTCAGTGATTGCTATTGCAAATGTTTTTGTACAGTCAAATATCAATGCATTTGGGAAAATGGCAATGGCAGGCTGTGGTTCCTATTCAAAAGTAGAGGGATTTGCTTTTTTACCAGTGACATGTTTTACAATGGCCCTGACAACTTTTGTCAGCCAGAATCTTGGTGCCAGACAGTATGAACGGGCGAAAAAAGGTGCAAGATTTGGAATCATTTGTTCGGTGATCATTGCAGAGCTGATCGGCATTATCATATATGCGGCGGCACCGGTACTGATCGCTGCTTTTAACAGAGATCCAAGTGTAATACATTATGGTGTGATGCAGGCGAGAATAATTGCGTTGTTTTATTGTCTGCTGGCATTTTCGCATTGTATTGCAGCAGTACTACGTGGATCCGGCCATGCGGCAGTCCCTATGGTAGTCATGCTTTGTGACTGGTGTCTGTTTCGTGTGAGCTATATCACGGTAGCAGTCCGTCTTATTTCAGATATCCGGGTGATATTCTGGGCATATCCCCTGACCTGGAGCATCAGCTCTGTGATTTTCCTGTATCTGTTTTTGAGGGGAAAATGGGTATACGGATTTGAGAAATAGATAGAATCGGAAACAGCAGCTATATACAAGGCTGCTGTTTTTTGCCCGATGATTTAAAAAATATCTTGACAGAAGTATTGATTTTGTTATAGTATTAGATTCAATAAAGGGGAGTAACCTACGTTTGAAAATCTGCGTTTGCAGTGTCGTCAGTACGGTGGAGACATCCGGCACTGCAAGGAAATGGTGAGACTTTTATTGCATTTTTTGTTATGCAATAAGGGTTTCTTTTTTTATATCATTTTATTAAAAAATCCTTCATTGCATAAAAATTAAAAGCTGTTGAATGTTTGCAAAAAGGAGGCAAAAGCAATGAGGGAAATCTATCAGCAAACGGTAGAAGAAGTTCTGGATCACGTGGAAAGCAGGGAATCAGGGCTTGCCAGTGAACAGGTTAAAAGATCCAGAGAGAAGTGTGGATGGAATGAGCTTGCAGAAGGAAAGAAAAAAAGTATTTTACAGATTTTCTTTGAGCAGTATAAGGATTTTCGGTGCTGATCTTAATTGCATCGGCAGTGATATCCGGTATGCTTGGAGATGTGGAAAGCGCAGCGGTTATCGTGATCGTTATTACGATTAATGCGATTTTGGGAACCGTACAGACAGTAAAGGCTGAGCAGTCTCTGCAGAGTTTAAAGAAGCTTTCCGGACCGGAAGCAAAAGTATTGCGCAATGGTGTGGCTGTACAGCTCCCGGCAAGAGAGCTGGTTGTGGGAGATGTGATACTGCTGGAAGCAGGAGATATGATTCCGGCAGATGGAAGACTGATTGAAAATGCAAGCCTTAAGGTCGATGAAAGTGCCCTTACAGGTGAAAGTCTTGCGGTTGAAAAGAGTATGGACACTATTCTGGCAGAAGCACCCCTTGGTGATCGGACAAACATGCTGTTTTCCGGCAGTTTTGTCACATATGGGCGTGGTAAAGCAGTTGTAACAGATGTAGGTATGCAGACAGAGGTTGGAAAGATTGCGGGACTTCTGAAATCCACTTCTGAAAAACAAACGCCACTTCAGGCGAATCTGGATGACTTTGGAAAAAAGCTTTCCATCCTGATTCTGATATTTTGCGGAATTCTGTTTGCAATCAATGTATTCCGTGGTGAGAAAATCAGCAGTGCATTTATGTTTGCAGTAGCGCTTGCAGTTGCAGCAATTCCGGAAGCGTTAAGTTCTATTGTGACAATCGTTCTTTCTTTTGGAACACAGAAGATGGCAAAGGAGCACGCAATCATTCGTAAGCTTCAGACTGTGGAAGGTCTTGGAAGTGTATCTGTTATCTGTTCGGATAAAACAGGAACGCTCACACAGAACAAAATGACAGTGGAAGATTACTATATAGATGAAAAAAGGATTACAGCAGATGCAATTGATGTGGCAGATCCGGCACAGAGATGTCTTTTGGATTACAGCATTTTATGTAATGATTCAACAAATGAAAATGGAGTGGAGATCGGAGATCCAACGGAAACAGCATTGATCAATCTTGGCAGCCGATACGGAATAGAGGCTGCAGGCGTAAGAAATCTTTATCCAAGAGAAGGGGAGCTTCCCTTTGACAGTGATCGTAAGATGATGTCAACTCTTCACAAGATTGATGGTGAGAACCGGATGATCGTAAAAGGGGCTGTTGACCGGCTTCTGGAACTGACAGAGAAAATCTGGACGAAAGACGGAGTTCGGGAAATTACAGAAGCAGATAAAGAAAAAATAAAACGTCAGAATCAGGAATTTTCAATGGAAGGGTTGCGGGTACTGGCATTTACCTGTCGTGAAATTCCGGAGAATCATGTATTGACTACAGAAGATGAGAATCATCTGGTATTTCTTGGACTGATCGCTATGATGGATCCACCCAGGGAAGAATCAAAGGCTGCAGTTGCAGAATGTATAAAAGCGGGAATCAGACCGGTCATGATAACGGGAGATCATAAGATCACAGCAGCGGCAATTGCAAAGAGAATTGGAATCTTACATGATCTGTCGGAGGCATGCGAGGGTGCTGATATTGAAAATATGAGTGATGAGCAGCTGAGGGAATTTGTTCCGAATATTTCTGTGTATGCAAGAGTGTCACCTGAGCACAAGATCCGTATTGTCCGTGCATGGCAGGAAAAAGGGATGATCGTGGCAATGACCGGAGACGGTGTGAATGATGCTCCGGCATTGAAGCAGGCAGACATTGGTGTTGCAATGGGAGTGACCGGAACAGAGGTTGCAAAGGATGCCGCAGCAATGGTGCTTACAGATGATAATTTTGCAACAATTGTAAAAGCAGTGGAAAATGGGCGAAATTTATATCAGAATATCAAGTATGCGATTCAGTTTCTCCTGTCAGGAAACTTTGGCGCGATTCTGGCAGTTCTTTGTGCATCGCTTGCAGGACTTCCGGTTCCCTTTGCACCGGTGCATCTGCTGTTTATCAATCTTTTGACAGACAGCCTTCCGGCAATTGCACTGGGTGTGGAACCTCATAGCAGTGAGGTGATGAATGAGAAACCAAGATCTGCAGACGAGTCAATACTGACAAAGGATTTTCTTGGTAAGATCGGGCTGGAAGGTTTTGTGATCGGTGTGATGACAATGATCGGATTTTTGACAGGATATCACCAGAATGGTGCATTGCTCGGAAGTACTTACGCCTTCGGAACACTTTGTCTGGCACGTTTGTTCCATGGATTCAACTGCAAATCAGATCATCCGGTTATCTTTACAAAACGTTTCTTTAATAATAAATGGCTTCAGGGAGCATTTGCACTTGGAGCAGTACTTATTACAGCAGTACTGACAGTTCCGGGGCTTCATCTTCTGTTTAAAGTGGAGACATTGAATCTGATGCAGCTTGGATGTGTATATCTGTATGCGTTTGCCAGCCTTCCGATTATTCAGCTACTTAAATGGATACGCATGAAATTAAGAAAAGGAGAGGAAAGATAGTGGACTTTTCATCGGGTGTGCAGCGGGAAGTTTTTTGGTTTTTATGGTAAGGGTGAAAATATATAATTTTACTGAAGTTTTGGAAACAGCAGCTATATACAAGGCTGCTGTTTTTGAGTATAATGATAAAAAAGGTAATACAATTGATGGAGAATAATTCAAATGATAGTTAACAAGTGTTCGGAAAATTTACTTACAAAATCAAAAAAATTATATGAAAATTACAGGGACAACTGTACAGTTGTACAGAGAATGCTGGAAAAATATAAAAAGATATATCCCAATATTTCTGATTATTCTATTATGCATTTTATAGATATTGCAGAATTTTGCGATTTAATAATGGACAGAAAGAAACTGGAAGGCTTGAATGAAGATGAGTGTTACTGTCTTTTGCTGGCAGCCCTGTTTGCGCATACCGGATTTGGTTTAAATCAGGAAATCATGAACAGATATATAAACAGACTGGGAATTCAAAAGCAGACTCAATCGCTTACATTCCTGCAGATCATGAGCAAATATCATGTTTTGTTCAGTGCGTGTCTGATAGAAGAATATGGAGATATATTTTAATTTCCGTCAGAGAAACATAAACATGCCATAACCAGTATGCTGTATTTTATTGGCGGAAACAGCGATGATATAAATCAGCTGGAAGAAATTTTGGTATTAGACAATAAAAATACTGTCAGATTGAAGGATCTGGCAGCAGTTCTTGTGGTTGGAAATCAGCTTGCAGAATTGAAAAATATAAATCCTGATCTGGATTATGAGGATTTTGATAAATATAATTCTGAAGAGATTGTTGGATTTGTTGAAAGAAATGTCGTAAGAAGCATTTCCGTTAAAGGTGGTAAACTTGTGATAGAAGCAGGTGGATCAGATTCAGCATATGCACTGATTGAAAGAAAAGTCAATATAATTATCAATAATTTTAATAAGATTCTCAGAAGTCTCACTCATGAGTCGGGTGACAATACCAGTCTTTTTTGCATTGATTCGATAGAGCTCAAGTGTGTTCTGTCTGCTGAAAATTCAGAGAAAATCTATCTTAATAAAGAAATTGAAGAATCATGGACAGAAGAGGATATTGAACTTTTTCATAAACTTTCTTTTGAAGAAAGAGTATTTTATGCGGATTATCTGTCTACAGAGTTTGAGATCACCAAATCTCTTATGGACTTTGCAAAAATAAATAAAGCAGTACTTGCGGGATTAGAGTATAGAGTAAAATCACCGAAGTCCTTATATAATAAGCTTTATCAGAGAATAGAGAAGTCTTTTTTTGATTCAATAGCGGATGTTATTCGTTATACAGTGATACTGGAACCGAAAGAATATGTTGAACAGATACGATCTGTGACAGATGCCCTGTATGAGAAGAACTGGAAGATATATTCATTGAAAAATTATTGGGTCAATGACAGCTTTCCGTATAATGGCGTAAATGCAAAGTTTAAAAACTCACGCAACTATCGTATTGAAATCCAGTTCCATACTCAGGAAAGCTTTGATGTGAAGATGAGTGAAGAAGATCACAAATTGTATGAACAAAGAAGAGTTTTGGAGCCTGGCTGCGAGGAGTATAACAGAATATTACAGTTACAGCTGAAATTGTATTCAGATATGGAATATCCTGAAAACATTGCGGATTTAGAAAAAATTTAACCGAATCAAGTAAGTCCTCTGCTTCAATTGCAAATATCCGCCTGACCCTACAGCATCAAATGTTACAGCAGGAGGTACCGGATAATTCCGGGTCATTTGATGCATGACGATTAAAACCTGACAACAGCAGATTGTTGTTCTCCATATTAGTATATGTTCTGCATAGAAGCCTGTGAATGGTTGTAAGGGAGAAGATTTATGAAAATAGTGAAAAAGAAACAATCCAACAGTTATATTCTTGAATATAATGTGGGATTATGTTGCATTCTGTGAACTCTTGTGAGATTTCAGTGGGGAATAGCTTGTAATTATAATGAAAACAAGGTATACTAGTATAAAAGACAGCAGTCGGGAGAACCATTTTCCCGTCTCGTAAGGAGGATAAAATGGCAAAAAACTATGATGGCATGGCAGTTGGGGCATTTGAACTGGATAACCTGGTAGCTTGCTTTGTCGCTCTCGATGCAGCATCCAAGGCTGCAAACGTAACGATTCAAAGCGTCGAACGAAACCGACTGAAAAGCGGAGCATGTGTAAAAATACGCGGCAGTGTTTCTGATGTGAATGCAGCAATGGAAGTGGCCTTAGAGACAGCCAAACCCCTTGGCAAGATTGTTTCTCACACAGTGATCGCATC
The DNA here is from genome assembly GCF_964240315.1 of Blautia sp. Marseille-P2398. Classification (NCBI taxonomy): domain Bacteria; kingdom Bacillati; phylum Bacillota; class Clostridia; order Lachnospirales; family Lachnospiraceae; genus Blautia; species Blautia sp. Marseille-P2398. The sequence goes on along the minus strand of NZ_CAXSTD010000001.1, from coordinate 372,262 downwards.
ACCTTCCGCAGATACTGAAGTGGCACTTAAGATGACCATTAACAAATAGAACATGTCAGGAGGAAATGAGAAGATGTCATATGGAGCATTAGGATTAGTAGAGGTTGTGGGAAGCTGTAATGCAGTAGTTGTCCTTGACCAGATGCTGAAAACATCAGATGTGGAATTCCGTACCTGGCATACCAAGTGCGGAGGTCACGCAACTATATTCTTAAGTGGCGATATAGCAGCAGTAAAGGCAGCAGTAGATGCTGTAAAGGGAAACCCGCCCTGTGAAATTATAGCAGCAGCTGTAATCTCAGCACCGTCTGAAGAAACATCAAGACTGGTGAAAGAAGAGGAAGAAAAACACCATAAATAATAGCTAAGAGGACTTTCTGTAAATCAGCAAATGAAATGCAGAAAGTCTTTTTGGAATATGTATAAAGATTCTGCAGTAAAGAAGTGTCAGGGTATTGAAAATGATGTGAAGGTAGTATTAAATCAAGAAGGCAGGTATTTCGGAAGATGGATTATAAGAGTGTAAAAATATCAGAAGATGCAAAAATTGCAAGGCAGTCAGTGGTTATTGGAGATGTAACTATCGGGCGTGACAGTTGTGTTCTTCATTATGCTGTGATACGTGGCGATGATGCTCCGATCATGATCGGTGAGGAATCTAATGTTCAGGAAAACTGTACGATTCATGTAAGCCGTAATATGCCGGTACATATTGGGAATAATGTGACAGTTGGACATAATGCAGTGCTTCATGGATGTATGATCGGTGACCGTACATTGATCGGAATGGGAGCGGTTGTTCTTGATGGTGCCAGAATAGGTAAGGATTGTATCATAGGAGCAGGAAGTCTTGTGACAAAGAATACAGTGATACCGGACGGTTCTCTGGTGATGGGAAGTCCTGCAAAGATTAAACGAAACCTTACATGGGAAGAAAAGCTGGGAAATCTTGAAAACAGTAAAGAGTATGTTTCTGTGTCTGCCGAAATGCAGAAGCAGGGTGTATTGTAAAAATCAGACAATAAAAATATCCCCGGAACTTTATGTAAAAACAGTGGAGTTCCGGGGATGTTTATGTATATCAGACAGTAATCTTAAACCAGTCTTTTTCTTCAAAATCTACTACTGTGCAGTCATTTGCATAAGTGCATTCCGGAAGAATGATCATGGCATGGAGTACTTCATTGTTTAAAGGAAGAGGACATAAATGCCAGATAGCAGCATTGATCTTCACCATAGTTCCTTTTGGAACTATGAATGCTCTGGTAAGTTCCGGAACAGGTGCGCCTGCAGAAGCCGGTGCTACATGTATGATCATGTCATCATCCAGTGCAACAATTCCTTCCCAGGTAGTTGTGTGATATTCAGCAGCTTTAACGATGCGTTCATCTTTATGTACTGCAATAGGCGAAAAACCAATGGATCCCATACAGGTACCGGAAATACGGTCTGGATAAAATTTATGTATTTCACCATGTAATGGATAGCCTTCTGGCTCTGTCATGCTGAAAAATGTACCAAATGGTGCAAAATCTGCAGCATTGATTTTTGTTGCTTTTAGTTCTCTCATGATATAATACCCCCTTATATAGTATTTTATGAAAAGTTTTGATTATTTTTTGTGTGTGACTGGTGGAAGATCACAGTGATAAGCGATACCCAGTGGGGTTACCAGCAGAGGATGTACCGGACGATAAACAGGTAGCCCAAGCTTTTTTTCAAATACGCCTGTGAAATCTTCAAAACTTGCGGAACCGCCTACAACATATACAGCGGGTACCTGGTAGCCTGTGAGAAATTTCTGAGTGATCGTGGCCATTTTTTCTACAGTTGCTTTGATTACAGGGAAAATTTCAGCTTCTTTTGAACGATCTGTTTTTAAAATTTCAGCTTCTTCGTATGGGATGTTATAGTGCCCTGCTACAGTCATGGTCATGTGACTGCCGCCGGTAGCTTCATCGTCTGTGTAGATTACTTTGCCGTCTTTGAGAATACTGATTCCTGTAGTGCCTCCACCTACATCCACTACAGCGCCGTCTGAAATCTTAAGTACAGCAGCTGCAGCGGTGGGTTCGTCTACGATATTGGAAACCTCAAAACCTGCACCCTCCAGCACATATTGAATACTTTTTGAACTTCCTTCGGAAACTCCGGGTGGGATTGCAGCTGCAGCGTAAGGAAGCTCAGTTTTCAGTTTTTTTTCAAGTTCAGCCTTCAGCCGTGTAACAAGCTGAACAGATTCATAATAATTGACGATCACGCCGTCTCTGATAGCCTGGGAGGGAGCGGATATGCCAGCAATCGGACGGTTGGTAGTGTCTACAACTGCCAGAACTGTATTAGCTGTACCCAAATCCACACCTACCTTCAGGCGGCCTTTGAATTTTTTGCATTCACCGGTTTGAACAAGATCGGCGAAATTTGATAAAGTTCTGTTTTTCAATTCCATATCTGTATACTCCTGATATTTTATTTTATAGATGAGATCGTTTGACATTGTTACTGCTCATTCCGTTCTCAGCAACATGTTTTTCGATTTTTGCTGTTTCAGAAAAAACAACAAAAAATTGCAAACAGATATTATATATTATAGAATAATCAGTATGGAAAAGCAACAAAATATGCCGTCAGGTTATGAAAAGAATAGAAAAATTATTGGTAAATATCAAAGTTTTCATTAAATATTTTTTCATTGTGTGATAAAATATTTAATGAACTTAAATACTTCTTGAATTCTTAAATAAGGAAAGGATGCTATACAGGAATCCGCATAGTGGCAGTGTTTTTCTGGATTACAATCTGGCAGTTTGCAAGTATGTATCTGGGACAGGAGATCCTTCTGGCATCTCCTGTTTCTGTTGTCCGAAAGCTTTTTGAACTGAGTTTTACCGGGAATTTCTGGCAGTCTGTTGGATTTAGTTTTGTGCGTATTGTGACAGGATTTCTTTTGGCTATGTTTTTGGGAATCTTTCTGGCAGTGTTGGCATATTGGTCAAAAACAGTGGAAATTCTGATAGCACCTGTAATTGCGGTGGTCAAATCTACACCTGTGGCGTCTTTTATCATTTTGTGCCTGATATGGATACCGTCCAGAAATCTGTCAGTTTTTATTTCTTTTCTTATGGTTCTGCCTGTGATATATACGAATATCCTTGAGGGAATACGGCAGACTGACAGTAAGATACTGGAAATGGCAAAAGTATTTCAGGTGAATCCCGGAAGAAAGATCAGATATATTTATGTATCGCAGGTACTGCCTTATTTTCTCTCTGCATGCAGGCTTTCACTTGGGATGTGCTGGAAAGCAGGAGTGGCAGCAGAGGTTATCGGAGTACCCTCAGGTTCTATTGGTGAGAAACTGTATAATGCAAAAATATATCTGAATACTCCTGATCTTTTTGCATGGACGATTGTGATTATTGTGATAAGTTTTGTATTTGAAAAGTGTTTTCTTGGAAGTGTAAGCAGAGTAGTTTATATGATAGAACATAAATAACGGAGATTTTGATTTATGGTAATTTTCTTAAATGCGTTATTTGTGAGGTTTGTTACAGGTGGAGAAAAGATATGGATATAAAGGTAGATCATGTCAGTAAAGCATACGGAGAGCAGCAGATACTGAGAGATTTGTGTTGCGTTTTTCCAGAAGGGAAAACCACTTGTATAAGAGGAAGATCCGGATGTGGAAAAACTACACTGATACGGCTTCTTCTGGGGCTGGATATTCCGGATAAGGGAAAAATAGAAGGGATAAGTGACAGGAAGATCAGTGCAGTATTTCAGGAAGATCGCCTGTGCGAAAATCTGAGTGCTGCTTCCAATATAAGACTGGTATGCACAGAAACAATTGATTATATTTTAAAAAAGACCGAGGGAAAGACATTGATCTTTGTTACCCATGAAGAACAGGAAGCAGTTTGGCTAAAGGCCGACAAAACATTAAAATTTATGAAGGATTATCTGATAAAATAATCCGGAAAGTGATGGGATAAAATAATGCAGACTTATACATATGTTTCAAAGGGAAAATTTGAATTAATGGAAAAACCAAAACCAGTACTTATGCATGAACGAGATGCAGTTGTAAAGGTAACGCTTGCAAGTATCTGCTCAAGTGATCTGCACATTAAACACGGAAGTGTTCCCCGTGCAGTTCCTGGTATAACTGTGGGACATGAGATGGTAGGTATTGTTGAATCAGTTGGAAGTGCTGTAACTCATGTAAAACCAGGGGATCGTGTGACTGTAAATGTAGAAACCTTTTGTGGTGAATGTTTTTTCTGTAAAAAAGGTTATGTAAATAACTGTACAGATGAGAATGGCGGATGGGCTCTTGGCTGTCGTATAGATGGTGGTCAGGCAGAATATGTAAGAGTTCCGTTTGCTGACCAGGGACTGAACAAAATTCCGGAAGGAGTTACTGACAGACAGGCTTTGCTGGTAGGAGATGTTCTTGCCACTGGCTATTGGGCTGCACGTATTTCTGAGATCACAGAGGAGGATATTGTGCTGATTATTGGAGCTGGTCCTACAGGGATTTGCACTTTGCTAAGTGTTATGCTGAAAAATCCAAAGTGTATTATTATGTGTGAAAAAGATGAAAACAGAATTCATTTTATTAATGAACATTATCCGGAGGTTCTTACTGTCTCGCCGGAGGAATGCTTTGATTTTGTCCAGGACCATAGTGATCACGGTGGAGCTGATGTAGTTCTTGAGGTTGCGGGAGCGGAATCTACATTTCGTCTGGCATGGGAATGTGCAAGACCAAATGCAACTGTGACAGTGGTTGCACTTTATGATAAGGCTCAGGTACTGCCACTTCCGGATATGTATGGAAAAAATCTCACATTCAAAACAGGTGGAGTGGATGGATGTGATTGTGAGGAAACCCTGAAACTGATCGCAGAAGGTAAGATTAATACAGAACCACTTATCACACATACCTATCCGCTTAGCAGAATCGAAGAAGCATATGAACTTTTTGAAAATAAGAGAGATGGTGTGATCAAAGTAGCGGTAGAGTGTTAGAGCGTGTTTCGAAAACGATGTACTAGCAGGATTGCTGTAGATGAAATGAGCAGGTCTGTGAAAAAAATATCTGGAGCAGTTTCTTTTTTGAAAAAAGGAATTAAGTAATGAGGAGATGACGAAGTCTTGAATAAAGCATATGAACAGGAAATAGAAATGTGGAATCAGGTTTTTAAAGAATGTACACCTGTAGATTTAAGAAAGTTAGATTTGAAAGTGGAAACCATGTTTGATGAAGCTTTAAAACTATTTGCGGAAAAAACAACAAATGTCCTGGATTTTGGATGCGGAACCGGAGATATTTCTACACATAAGGTTCTGGGGATTGATGCCTCAAAAGTGGGTATTCAATTTGCAAATGAAACAGCAAAACTCAGTGAGTATAAAACTGCCACGTTCTTAGAAGGCGGAGAACATATGATAAGTTTCCGGCAGTTCGCTTTTTTCCTGTGTTTCTGCTATACTTTTGTCAGGAAAGAGAGGACGGCTTATGAACATTGATTTAAGAGAAGAACTTAGAAAACGTGATGAACTTCTTGACGGTTATCTCAAGCAGATTGAGATCCAGGAAGAGTTTATCCAGAAGCAGAAAGAAATGATCGAATTTCTGGAAGACCATATTTCAAAGATCACAGATATTATCAGCGGCGTCTGACAGATAAAACTATGCCGGGGGAAAAAGTATGCCTGATGCTTATGACCGTATTACACTCCTGTGCCGCCTGAAAGCTGCACAGACCAGAAATAAAGAACTGGAATCCGGAGAAAGATATGTCCGGCTGAAAGAGCTTCATCAGAAGGAATGCAGGTAATATGGATCCAGGATCCTGGAACTGCAGAAAGAAGCGGCGGATGCCCATAAGGAAACGATACGTGTCCGTAATTACTGGTTCCAGGTACTGGAAGATATGCTTCTGGAGTTTGAAAAAATGCAGAAGAAAACGAAACAGGAGCTCCAGGAGATGGAAAAGCGCGCCCTGAAAGCAGAAAAACAGAGGGATGATGCACTGGATAAGGTAAAAGAACTCCAGCACCAGTTTTATGAAACAGCAGTCAGGCTGGAAGAAGAACAGGGAAAAAATCTGAAACTCCGTGCACAGATAAACCGTGATTATGAAAATTCTTCTATCCCTTCTTCCAAAACACTCCGGAAGAAAAAGATCACGAACAGCAGGGAAAAGACCGGAAGGAAACCCGGAGGCCAGCCAGGCCATAAGGGACACTGCCGCAAAAAACAGGAGCCGACCCGGCCGGCAATCCTTCTCCCGCCTCCGGAAATAGTCCTGGAAGACAATTCTTTTAAAAAGACATCAAAAACGATCATAAAACAACGGGTAGGCATCCGCATGCTCCTGGATGTAACAGAATATCATGCAGATGTTTATTATAGCAGTCAGACGGGAGAACGCGTTCATGCTCCATTTCCGGCCGGAGTCATTGATGATGTGAATTATGACGGCAGCATCCGGGCATTTCTGTTTCTTCTTAACAATGACTGCTGTACATCGATCGATAAGAGCAGACAGTTTCTGTCAGGCCTGACCGGTGGAAAACTGAATATCTCAAAAGGAATGGTGAGCAGACTCAGCAGGGAGTTTGCCTTAAAAACGGAAGCTGAGCGCAGGGCTGCTTATGCAGATATGCTGCTTTCCCCTGTCATGCATACAGACTGTACAAATGGCAGGGAAAACGGAAAGGGCTGCCAGATATATGTCTGCGCAACGCCGGACGGAAAAGCCCTGTATTTTGCCCGTGAGAAAAAAGGGCATGAAGGGGTAAAGGACACGGTCACTGAAGATTACCAGGGGATCCTTGTACACGATCATGACCGGACCTTTTATAATTATGGAACGGATCATCAGGAATGCCTTGCCCATGTGCTGCGCTATCTGAAAGGTAGCATGGATAATGAGCCGGACCGTACCTGGAATAAAGATATGCATTCACTGGTACAGGAAATGATCCATTTCCGGAATGGATTACAGCCGTCTGAGGAACTGGATCCCTGTAAGGTCTCTGAATTCGAAGAAAGATACCGTAAGATACTGGAGACCGCCCGGAAGGAATATGAAAATGTTCCGGCAAACGATTACTATAGAGACGGGTATAATTTATTTCTGAGAATAGAGAAATATATGCAGAACCATCTGCTGTTCCTGCATGATCTCCGGGTACCTGCCACTAATAATGAAGCAGAAAGGCTTCTAAGGAATTATAAGCGGAAACAGGCGCAGGCCGTGACATTCAGAAGTTTCGAGAGCATCGATTACCTCTGCCAATGCATGAGCATGCTTGTTTTGATGCGCTTAGAAGAACCAGAAAATATATTTGACAGAGTGTCCAGGATATTTGGATAAAGAAAACCGATGGCTTTAACTGTTTTTCAGTTTACACCATCGGTTTTCTTAAGTCCAGTTAGCCCTTGAACAGTAACACAATCTTTTTTCCATATCAAATAAGCTCCATGTTCTGATTGCGAATATCAGTTGAAGCATGTTACTATAAGAAAAAACATAGCTATATCATATGATTTTTGACGAGGTAAATCAGATGGCTGGTGACACAGAAACATGATAAGAAAGGTAAAAAACATGGCATCAGAAAGAACAGAAGAACTATACAGGGTTTTGCTCAGCAAGGGCTATCCGAAGGAGCTTTGTGCTGAGATTGCATATAAAAATATGAATACAGATTATACCGCAACCAGAATGCTGGGTTATTTATATCGGTATACAAATCCTAAAATCGAAGATCTGGTAGATGAGATGCTGGCGATTTTAAGTGATCGGGCGCAGATAATAGAGAAAAAGGAATCTGAACATGCGCAGGCAGTGATCAGTGAAATGTACCGGAAGGGATTATAAGTGACGAAGAACTTGGAGATACGATAACAATGGAGCAATATTATTACAACCATATGAATAAGGCGCAGCAGGCTGCATATCACAGCATTCTTAGCGGTGTGAAAAACCTGGCGGATGAATTTCAGATTCCGGCATTAGAGGGAGAAGAACTTTATAATGTATTTTTTCAGATGCGTCTGGATCATCCGGAGATATTTTGGGTGAGCAGTTATAAATACCGGTATTATAAAGACTCTCCGAATCTGATTTTTATTCCGGAGTATCTTTTTGATAAAAAGAAGATTTGCGAACATCAAAAGGCTATGACTGCCAGAGTTGAGAAGCTGATTCGTCCGGCTCAGAAGCTGTCTGAGTGGGAGAAAGAGAAGTATGTACATGATTTTATCTGTGAAAATATCCGCTATGACAAACTGAAAAAATCATATTCCCATGAAATTATCGGACCGTTGGGGCAAGGAGTTGGTGTTTGTGAGGGAATTGCAAAAGCAGTAAAGGTTTTGTTAGATGCACTGGGAGTCTGGTGTGTGATTGCAATCTGTGGAAATAATCCTGAGAAGGGAATTAAGTATCGCCACACATGGAATATTGTAAAAATAGGAGGTACATATTATCATCTGGATGCGACCTTTGATAATACCCTGGGAAAAGATCGTGAAACTTCTGAAATCCGCTATGATTATTTCAATCTGGATGATTCACAGATTTTCAGGGATCATGAGCCTCTTATTGCGCCGGCGCCTCACTGCGGTGATCATGAGCACTTTTACTATAAGGAGAAGAAGCTTTCTTTTACTAAGAAAGAGGATGTGTATAAACGTTCTTTGCAGGCGGCGAAGAAAGGCAGGGTACTTATTTTTCACTGGAGAGGCGGTTATCTGACAAAGGAAGTATTGAAGGAATTGCTGGAGCTTATCCGGAAAGCAGGAGATGAGAAAGACAAAACAGCAATGGTCAGCATAAACTGGCCGCAGGCAGTTATTCGTGTTCAGTATACGGATATGCAGGTACAGGAGAGTGTGACAATAGAGGAAGCGAATGAAGGGGAAAAATAGATGTAATAAACAGCTTAACTTTTTCCGTGTGAGGATAGAGCTTTTTAAAAGAATGTGATCAGAGTGAGAAAACAGCCGAGATGTGGGACAGGGAATTAAAAGAAATCAGGAAGCAGGAACAGTATAGGAAAGCTATATCATGTATGGAAGAGGAACAGTATGATAAGGCAATAATTTTGTTTGAGGGACTTCCAAGAGATTATGAAGATGTCAGAAATAATTTCAGGGAATAAGGGTGAAATAAATGAATCAAAATTGCATGATTACACGAGAAGCAGCGTTGGAATTCGGTTTATCATTTCAGAATACATATACGGAAAGACCTTTCCGTGATCAGAACTGGCAAGTGGTAAGAGCGAGGGAAAACAAAAAAATTTTTTTATGGATCTATGAACGAAACGGTTATGTTAATCTGAATGTAAAAGCAGATCCGGAGTGGCGTGATTTTTGGCGAAGTGCCTATGAATCTGTACAGGCTGGTTATCATCAGAATAAGGAACATTGGAATACCATTATTCTAAATGGGACGGTACCGGATAAAGATATTAAAAGAATGATATCCGAAAGCTATGATCTCGTAACATACAGCCCGACAAAGAAGATTTATGAGGCAGTGAAGCAAATTCCGAAAGGATGCGTTGCAACTTATGGTCAGGTTGCCGAAATGGCAGGGAATCCGAGAATGTCGAGAGCGGTAGGGAATGCCCTCCATAAGAATCCGGATCCGGGGCATATTCCCTGTTATCGGGTAGTGAATTTCAGAGGAGAACTGTCAGGGGCTTTTGCCTTCGGCGGTAAAGATGTACAGAAAAAGCTACTGGAAGCAGATGGAATTGAGGTTGTCAATGGAACGGTGGATTTAAAAAAATATGGATTGACGCAAAGAGATGATAAACTGTGAGAAAACAGATACGGATGATTACCTTATTATCATTTGAATGCTGCTTTTGATAACGGCCTGAGAAAGGATTACGGAAATTCTGAAATCCGATATGATCATTTTTATTATAAAAAGAAGAAGCTGTCTTTTACCAGACAGGAATTTTGTAATGCTCATCAGCTGGGGGCGGGCAAATCTTTCCGGATCTGCCTGGCAAAGGACTGTATTATAGGTGCAGGAAGCCTGGTTACCAAGAATACTGTGATACCGGATGGTTCTCTGGTAATGGGCAGTCCGGCCAGGATCAAACGAAATCTCACCTGGGAAGAATATTCTGAAAATATTGTGGCTTTAGAAAAAATCCATAGTAATCCCATAAAATAATGCAGTTAAAACAATTCAGTAGTGATATCATACACCTGCTTTACGATAAACAGATTTCATGTTATGATTATTTCAGCTGAATTTGAGATATTCTATTAATGAAAAGGGCAACTATTCAACAGTTTCTGACTGTGAAAGTATTGAACAGTTATGAAGAAAAATAAAAGGAGGATCAATGTTATGCTTACAACATGGACTCCGGCACATATGCCGGAAAAAGAGGAAATCAAAACCCGTCTGCAGACAGCAAGAAGTCAGCTCTATGATTTTCAGATGAAAATCAAGGAACATAAGATCCCGGTAATCGTACTCTTTGAAGGCTGGGGATCTTCCGGCAAGGGAAGTACGATCGGAAAAGTCATTAAGAATATTGATCCGCGTTTCTTTAAGGTTGCCACTATGTCAGCTCCCACAGCAGAAGAACTGAGATATCCATTTCTGTATCGCTATTTTAAACAGATTCCGGAAGCCGGAAAATTTACATTTCTGGATTCCGGCTGGATGGAGCAGACTTGTAAAGACTGTCTGTCGGGCGAGATTGAAGGCGAAGGTTATACACAGCGGATTGACAGCATCCGCCGTTTTGAGCGGCAGCTTACAGATAATGGTTATCTGGTGCTGAAATTCTTTATGCAGATTGACAGGGATGAACAGAAGCGGCGTGAAAAATTACTTCTGGATCATAAAGACACCAGATGGCGTGTGTCAGACTTTGATAAATGGCAGAATGAACATTACAAAAAATGTGCAAAAATATTTTCTCAGTATCTGTCTGACACGAATGCTTCCTCTGCACCATGGTACATCATAGATGCCAGTGACAGAAAATGGGCGGAACTTCAGGTGCTGGAGACTATGGTAAGCAATATTGAAGTTGCCATGCAGAATCAGGCACATTCCGTTCCGATTTTGCAGAATGTATTTCCTCTGGAGCAGATTCCCCGTCTGTCGGATATTGATCTGAGAGATAAAACAATGGATGACGAGGAGTACAGGGGAGAACTGAAACAGCTCCAGAATAAACTGGGGGAACTCCATAATAAACTGTACAGGAGACGTATTCCTGTGATCATCACGTATGAAGGCTGGGATGCGGCAGGCAAAGGAGGTAACATCAAACGTATTACAGAAGCCCTGGATCCCCGGGGCTATGAAGTACATCCAATTGCAAGTCCGGAACCACATGAGAAGGCCAGACATTATTTATGGCGTTTCTGGACAAGACTTCCGAAAAATGGGCATATCGCTATTTTTGACAGAACCTGGTATGGCAGAGTTATGGTAGAACGTCTGGAGGGATTTTGCGGTGAAAATGACTGGAAACGTGCCTACAACGAAATGAATGAGTTTGAGAAAGAACTTAAAGACTGGGGTGCAGTCATTATTAAATTCTGGGTACAGATCGATAAGGATACACAGCTGGAGCGTTTTCAGGAGAGACAGAATAATCCGGAGAAACAATGGAAGATCACAGATGAGGACTGGAGAAACAGAGAGAAATGGGATGCCTATGAAGTGGCTGTCAATGAGATGCTTCAGAAGACAAACACTTCCTTTGCGCCATGGCATGTACTGGAATCTGTTGACAAGAAATATGCCCGTATCAAAGCACTCAGAATTGTGATCTCTGAAATAGAAAAAGCATTAAAAGAAAATTAAATTTTGCGGGAAATGTGTAAATGAATGATAAGATAACAGTCTGCCTGGGTAAGGGCGGGCAAAGAGAAATGGCAGAATCTTTTGCCAGAAAGAACAATGTTCCGATTATGGACAAACCGGGAGAACATCTGACAGTAATGTTTGACTCCCGGGGCGTATCACTTACCGGTTATGGCCTGACATATCAGGGAGATTTTGAAGGAATGCTGCACAGAGTCACAAACGGAAGACTTTCCCATGAAATGCTGGTACGTGCGGTCAAAACTGAGGGAGAACATCTGAAAGCAATTGATGCCACTGCAGGTATGGGGGAGGATGGTTTCCTTCTTGCAGCATATGGCTATGAGGTGACATTATATGAACAGAATCCGGTGATCGCCGCACTTTTGAAGGATGCGCTCCGGCGTGCCAGAAAGCATCCCGTATTAAAAGACATTGCTTCCAGAATGAAACTGGTAGAGGGTGACAGTGTGTCATGTATGGAGAAACTTATGGATCCGGTAGATGTGATCTATCTTGATCCCATGTTCCCGAAGAGACAGAAATCCGGTCTGATAAATAAAAAACTTCAGCTGATCCAGAAACTTGAACCTCCATGTTCTGAGGAAAAAGATCTTTTTGATGCAGCTATCAAAGCCGGACCTTCCAGAATTATCGTAAAACGTCCTCTTAAGAGCGTCTGTCTTGATGGAAGAGAGCCTTCTTATATATTAAAAGGAAAAGCAATACGATATGACTGCTATGTGATGTAGAAGGTTTATCAGTACATTGCAGCAGCCCTTTATTTTTGAGGGCTGCTACAATGTATTTTTTCCCATTCCCGGATAAATTCCATTTGTTCCTGATCGGAGATTTCCTGGGAGGCAGCGTCATTTCCGGCAGCTACACAGCAGAGCAGGACGAAGGTCTGAAAGAGTAAAAATACCAGTATCAATAATAATGCAGTCATAATTTGTCTCCTTAATATTATGCAGATGGTTACAGTTATTTTATGAAATTGCTATAAGGATATTTTTCGGGATTTCTGTAACAGATTCTGTATATGTCTGTTGTTTTGCATATCAGAAGTATCTGCATATCATGGAAGCTTTATACATTTTATTTACAGAAAAACGGAGATATGACAGGAGAAACTGTCGGACACAAAAATATAATCTTCCGAATAATTTAAAGTAAGACGCAAATGTTCATTGTCTTTGCAGCGACCTGATGAACAGTTGCGGTAAGATTTCATTATCCAGATGATTCGGAGGATTTTTTATGAAGAATTCAGATGATTCCGGATATACAGGAAAGCACGTGGGTGTGTGTGTTCTGGATACCGGGATTTTTCCTCATATAGATTTTACAGGGAGAATACTTGCGTTTCAAGATTTCATCGGACATTGTATCAGACCTTATGATGATAATTCTCATGGAACCCATGTATGTGGGATCATTGGCGGTGACGGAAGGGCTTCGGAAGGACGGATCAGAGGAATTGCCCCCGGGTGTAGCCTGATAGTTCTGAAGGTGCTCGACAGAACGGGAAATGGCAGGAAAGAAGATGTTTTACAGGCTTTTCGCTGGATCCTGGAGAATAAGAGATATTATGGGATACGTGTAGTGAATATCTCGGTGGGAACAACCTGCAGGAGAGCAGAAGATCACAGAGTTCTGATTGCGGGTGTGGAACAACTTTGGGATGCAGGTCTGGTGGTAGTGGCTGCGGCAGGAAATCAGGGACCGAAGGCAGGAAGTGTGACAGCACCGGGAAGCAGCCGGAAGATTATCACAGTAGGCTCCAGCGATCTGCTTACAGGACGGACTGCCATATCCGGCAGGGGACCTACATTTGAGTGTGTTTGTAAACCGGATCTGGTTGCACCCGGGAATCATGTTCTTGCCTGTGCACCGGGGGCAGATAACGGATATGGAGTGAAGAGTGGTACTTCTATGTCTACACCTCTGGTTGCAGGGGCAGCCGCATTGATGCTTGAGAAGAATCCGGAGCTGACTAATGTTCAGATTAAGATGAAATTGAAAGAAAGTGCCAGGGATATGGGATTGCCAAAGAATCAGCAGGGATGGGGAGAACTGGATCTGGAACGCTTTATGGAACTGTGATCAGTAATCTTTTATTTCACAAAATTATTGCTTTAGTGTATAAAAGCATTGACGAACGGTCTGTTTTCGGCTATCATGATAGTTAACTGGATGAGAGCCAAAGAGGAGGATTAACATGAAAAAAATTCAGATGCAGACACCACTTGTGGAGATGGATGGAGATGAGATGACCAGAATTCTCTGGAAAATAATCAAAGATGAACTTCTTCTTCCGTATATTGATTTGAACACTGAGTATTATGACCTTGGTCTGGAATACAGAAATGAAACGGATGATCAGGTAACTGTTGATGCAGCAGAGGCTACAAAGAAGTACGGCGTTGCAGTGAAATGTGCAACTATCACTCCTAATAAGGCAAGAATGGAAGAGTATACCTTAAAGAAAATGTACAAGAGTCCTAACGGAACGATTCGTGCAATTCTCGACGGAACTGTTTTTCGTGCCCCAATCGTAGTGAAGGGTATTGAACCATGTGTTAAGAACTGGAAGAAACCGATCACCATCGCACGTCATGCCTATGGTGATGTGTATAAGAACACAGAGATGTATATTGACGGCCCCGGAGATGCTTATCTGGTATTTGAAGGTGCAGACGGACAGCAGAGAAAAGAGCTGATCCATCATTATGAGGGACCGGGTGTGCTTCAGGGTATGCACAATCTGGATGATTCTATCACAAGTTTTGCAAGATGCTGTTTTAATTATGCACTGGATACAAAACAGAATCTGTGGCTTGGTGGCAAGGATACGATCTCCAAGATTTATGACGGACGTTTTAAGGAAATCTTTGCAACTATTTATGAAGATGAGTTTAAGGAGAAATTCGAGGCAGCAGGCATTGAATATTTCTACAGCCTGATCGATGATATCGTAGCTCGTGTCATGAAGGCTGAAGGCGGATTTATCTGGGCCTGCAAGAACTATGATGGAGATGTTATGAGCGATATGGTTTCTTCAGCATTTGGTTCTCTGGCTATGATGACATCTGTACTGGTATCTCCACAGGGATATTACGAATATGAAGCTGCTCATGGAACTGTACAGAGACATTATTATCGCTATCTGAAAGGTGAGGAGACATCTACTAACTCTGTAGCAACTATTTTTGCATGGACCGGAGCTCTGAGAAAAAGAGGTGAGCTGGACGGCAATAAAGAATTGATGGAATTTGCTGATAAACTGGAGAAGGCGACTCTGGAGACGATTGAAAGCGGTAAGATGACAAAAGACCTTGCGCTGATCACTTCTCTTGAGGATGTGACAGTACTGAACAGCAAAGATTTCATCCTTGCCATCAGAGAGAGACTGGATGAAATTTTATAATGTCAGAAATTATCCGGTAATGTTTCTATAACATTATAAAGTTCTCCGGGCAGGATCACACTGCAGCGGAGAAACCTGTAAAAAGTTATAAACTGCGAAAATGGGAAGAACCTGCATTATGCAAGTTCTTCCCATTTTTCATATAATCCTTCTAATTCTTCGGTAATGGCGGCTTTCTCTTTGCTGAGTTTCGCACATTCTGCCACATTTGTGCAGACATCCGGGAGAATCATGGTTTCGTCGATCTCTTTATCTCTGGTCTCAAGTTCTTCAATGCGGGCTTCTACTTTTTTTAGTTCATTCTCTCGTTTTCGCTGGCGGGCCTGTTCTTCTTTCTGCTGCTGCCAGGAAAGCTTGTTATCAGAAGCCTGCTTTGCTTCTGTCACAGCCTGAGCGGCAGCCGGAGCATATTTTTCCGTCAGCTCTTCTTTTTTCTCCAGATAATAGTCGTAATCTCCGATATAATTTACAATTGCCTGATTGGTCAGATCCAGGATCCGGGTAGCTGTCTGGTTGATGAAGTAACGGTCGTGGGAAACATAGAATACTGTTCCTGTGTAACTGTTCAATGCCTCTTCAAGAATCTCTTTTGAAGCGATATCCAGATGGTTGGTGGGCTCATCGAGGATCAGAAAGTTTGCTTCGGACAGCATCAGCTTGGCGAGGGAAACACGACCTCTTTCTCCGCCGGACAGAGCGGAGATCAGTTTGAATACATCATCCCCTGTGAAAAGGAATGCTGCCAGCATATTTCGAATTTCTGTTTCCGTAAGTGTGGGATAAGCATCTGAGATTTCCTCAAAAATAGTTTTCTCCATATGAAGAACATGGTGTTCCTGGTCATAGTAGCCAATCTGTACCTTGGAACCAAGAGTAAATCTGCCGCTGTCTGCATCGATCAGCCCATTGATGATCTTTAACATGGTGGTTTTGCCTGTGCCGTTATTGCCAATCAGGGCTACACGTTCTCCACGTTTGATCTCAAAGGAGATGTCACTGAAAAGTGTCTGTCCGGGAAAAGATTTGGAAAGACTTTCCACAGTAAGGACATCATTTCCGCTGACAAATCTTGGTTCCAGGGAAATGCGCATCTGATTCTGAATCTCCTGTGGTTTATCAATGCGCTGGACTTTATCCAGCATTTTCTCGCGGCTTTCCGCACGTTTGATGGATTTCTCGCGGTTAAAGGATTTCAGCTTGGCAATGACTGCTTCTTGATGTTTGATATCCCGCTGCTGGTTCAGGTAGGCTTTGTACTGGGCGTCACGCAGCTGGGCTTTTTTCAGGGCATAGGCAGAATAGTTGCCACTGTACATACGCATATTTCCTGCTTCGATTTCCACAACTTTTGTTACGACTTTGTCAAGAAAGTAACGGTCGTGGGATACGATAAATACAGCACCCGGGTAATTCAGAAGATAGGTTTCCAGCCAGGAAATACTCTCCATATCCAGATGGTTGGTAGGCTCATCCAGAAGAAGAATGTCAGGGCTGGCAAGAAGCAGTTTACCCAGAGCTACGCGGGTTTTCTGGCCGCCTGAAAGAGTTTCTATCTGGCGTTCGAAATCTTCTTCTGTGAAACCAAGACCTTTTAATACACCCATGATCTCACTTTTGTAAGCGTAACCATTTTCCAGTTCAAACTGGTGACTCAGTCTTGTGTAAGTATTCATCAGGCTGTCCAGAGCATCTCCGGTGGTGGTTTTCATTTCCTGTTCCAGAGAGCGCAGACGGTTCTCCATATCAATAATGTGCTGTTTGGTGGAAATCAGTTCTTCGTAAATGGTATGATGGCCATGAATGTCCTGATACTGGGCAAGGTAGCCGATATTTTTATCTTTGGCAAGTACCACGTTTCCTGAATCCGGGGAGAGCTCATGCATAATGATTCGCAGCAGAGTCGTCTTGCCTGCACCGTTATTGCCGATGAGAGCTGCCTTTTCGCGGTCTTCTATATGGAAACTGGCATCCTTGAGAATGATTTTTTCGCCAAAGGATTTACAGATATTCTGACATGATAAAATCATAGGAATTCCTCCGTTTGTAATTTGTCCGCGTACTATTATAATCGAAAATGCCTGTTTTTGAAAGCATTTTAAGAGATTTTGTCCAGGGAAAAGAAAGCACCGGATGGATGCATGGAAGAAAATATGATATTCCGGGGAATTTTTCAGAATGAAATTGATAAAAAAATACAGAAATATTTGGTCAAAAAGTACAAATTTAATTTGACAATAAAATAACATCTGGGTATAATTGACATAGATAAGCTAAGGAGGGAAAATTTGTGGAAGCTAAGGAAATTTCGAAAGCGGTAATCAAGCGTCTGCCGCGGTACTACCGCTACCTCGGTGAATTGATGGAGGAGAATGTAGAGCGTATATCTTCAAATGATCTTAGCAAGAAGATGCATGTGACGGCTTCCCAGATTCGTCAGGACTTAAATAATTTCGGTGGTTTTGGTCAGCAGGGTTACGGCTATAATGTACGCTATTTGTATACAGAAATCGGTAAGATCCTTGGGCTGGATACTGTACATCCGATGATTATTCTGGGTGCCGGTAATCTGGGACAGGCATTGGCCAATTATGTGGATTTTGAAAAGCGCGGATTTAAGCTGGTTGGTATTTTTGACGTCAATCCTGTACTTGAGGGGATTGCAGTTCGTGGAATTGAGATTCAGATGTTGAGCGATCTTCCTTTGTTTCTGAAGGAGAATGAGGTTGAGATCGCGATCCTGACTCTTCCTAAAAACAAAGCCAAAGAGATGGCAAAGATTTTGATTGATAATGGAATTAAGGCAATCTGGAATTTTGCACATATTGATCTGGATGCCCCGGAGGATGTAATGGTAGAGAACGTACATCTTTCAGAGAGTCTTATGACTTTGTCCTATAACCTGAGTGAGTACAGAAAGGAACATGAAGGTATGTAAGGGATAACTGTGAAACACAAGGCTGTGGTCATCTGATCACAGCTTTTCTCTTGTATGTAAATGTGTTATTGTAAACAGGAGGTGAACAGATGAGAGAGATTGTAACTGCTGTTGAGATGAAAGAACTGGATCATAATACGATTCAGAAAGCCGGGATATCGTCTCCGGTACTTATGGAGAGGGCGGCATTAAAGACGGTTGAGGAGATTGTACAGAGATTAAAGAATAAAGAAAAAGAGAAAATCCTTGTGGTCTGCGGAACCGGCAACAATGGCGGAGACGGATTGGCGATTGCCAGACTGCTTCAGTTGAGAGGAGTCAGAACCTGGTATTATATTGCGGGTAAGGAAGAGAAAATGACTGCTGAAACTGCCGGACAGCTTAAAACAGCAGAATATTATCAGGTGCCCCGGGTGCATAACCTGGATCTGGATGAATATACTACTATAGTAGATGCCATCTTTGGGGTTGGACTGAGCAGACCTGTAGAGGGAAAATATGCAGAGCTTATCAGTACAATGAACCGGGCATCTGCGTATAAAGTAGCTGTGGATATTCCATCCGGGATTGACTCAGATACCGGATTTGAGAAGGGGATTGCATTCCGGGCAGATCTTACGGTTACCTTTGCTTTTCGCAAAAGAGGGCTGTGTTTTTATCCCGGACGCATGTATGGCGGTGAGATCGTTGTTACGGATATCGGAATCTATTCCATACCCGGAAAGAAAATCTGTATGCATCATCTGGAACGTGAAGATTTGAAAATGCTTCCGGAGAGAGTTCCCTATGGAAATAAAGGAACCTTCGGTAAGGTTCTTCTTATAGCTGGCAGCGAAGGAATGTGCGGAGCTGCATATCTGAGTGCAGCAGCTGCTCTGAAAAGCTCTGCGGGAATGGTGAGAATTCAGACCGTGGAGGCCAACAGGATTCCGTTGCAGACACTGTTGCCGGAAGCCATGATCACCTGTGATTTTGATGAGAAAAAAAACCAGGCAATGCTTGACTGGTGTGATGTGCTTGTGATAGGACCGGGTCTTGGAACCGGAGCGCAGAGCAGGGAAAGAGCTCAGTGGTTCCTGGCGAAGGCAGCTGAGTGTAAAAAAACAGTAATTCTGGATGCAGATGGCCTGAATCTTCTGTCAGTCCATGACAACTGGAAGTGTTTTATCGGGGAACATGTGATCCTGACACCTCATATTGGTGAGATGAGTCGTCTGTGCGGAAAAGAAATCGGTAAGATCCAGGATTGTCTGGCACAGACTGCAGCTGATTATGCAAAGGAGTCTGGAGCGGTTTGCGTTCTGAAGGATGCCTGTACTGTGGTGGCAGATGCTTTTGGAGATATGTATTTGAACATTTCGGGTAATGCAGGAATGGCTACAGCGGGAAGTGGAGATGTGTTAAGCGGTGTGCTTGCTGGTATACAGTGTATGTATCTGGCAGCAGAAAAGAAATTTTCTCCTGTTATGCTGGCTGCACTTGGTGTATATGTGCATGGGCTGGCAGGTGATCTGGCTGCTGAAACAGTAGGGCAGCGAGGGATGACCGCAGGAGATATCATCTGTTTTCTGCCGGAAATACTAAGATAGAATATTCATTTTGAGGCAGTAAATCTGTGAAACAATTTGCAGATATTAACATGAAAAAATAACAGAGGAAAATTATTATGAAGAAATATAGCAGAGTAAAAGCAGTCATTTCACTGGATGCAGTAGAACATAATTTCCGGGAAATGAGAAAAAATATTGCAGAAGAGACAAAGATGATCGCAGTCATAAAGGCTGACGCTTATGGACATGGCGCGGTGCCGGTTGCACATCTCATTGAGGATTATGATTATATCTGGGGATTTGCGGCTGCAACTGCGGAAGAAGCGATTCATCTGCGAGAAGCCGGGATTACAAAACCAATCCTGATCCTTGGAATTGTTTTTGATGAATATTTTCCGGAACTTGTCCGTTATGAGATCCGTCCTGCAGTGTGCGAATATGAGGAGGCAAGGAAACTTTCAGACGAAGCGGTTCTGCAGAAAAAAACTGTACATATTCATATTGCTCTGGACACAGGAATGACCAGGATCGGTTTTGCGGATGCACAGGAAAATGTAGAGGAAATTAAAAAAATTTCAGAACTTCCAAATCTTGAGATTGAGGGTATGTTTACTCATTTTGCAAGAGCAGATGAGTATGACAGAAGTCCGGCTATGGTACAATTGGAGCGGTATCTGGATTTTTCAAGGCGCGTAGAAGAGGCAGGAGTAGAAATTCCTCTACATCATTGTTCTAACAGTGCGGGCATCATACGTATGCCGGAAGCAAATCTGAATATTGTCCGCGCCGGAATCACAATTTATGGAATTTATCCTTCTTCTGAGGTGGAGAGAGATATTGTAAAGCTTGAGCCGGTTATGGAACTTAAGAGTCATGTGACTTATGTGAAGGACGTTCCTGCCGGAGCAGCGATCAGCTACGGCGGTACTTATGTGGCTGACAGGAAGCTTCGTGTGGCAACTGTTCCGGTGGGCTATGCAGACGGCTATTCCAGGCAGCTTTCCAATAAAGGCTGGGTTCTGATACATGGACAAAAGGCTCCGATCCTTGGCAGAGTCTGTATGGACCAGTTTATGGTAGATGTGACTGAGATTGGTGATGTGAAGAAGGGCGATGAGGTAACACTGATCGGCAGAGACGGGGATGAGTTTATCGGTATTGAGGAGATTGGTGATCTCTGTGGCAGATTTTCCTATGAGTTTGCCTGTGATATCAGCCCGCGTGTGCCGAGAGTCTATATTAAAAACGGGAAAGAAATATAATGTTACTGTTTGCTGAATAGAGACGAAGTGAGCGATAACTGATTTTTATATACCACGCATGTATACACAAGAAAAAGGTGGAAATACTTTATCTTAACCGGACAGGAAATATCCGGCTGATAACAAGGTTTCTTCTTATGGCAATGTTGTAAATTGAAACCGGAAAGAATCGGAGTGTGAATTGTGTGGTAATTAAAAGAGGGGATATATTTTATGCTGATCTTCGCCCTGTAGTGGGGAGTGAACAGGGTGGAATCCGGCCGGTTCTGATCATTCAGAATAACGTAGGTAACCGGCACAGCCCTACAGTGATCTGTGCTGCTATTACATCAAAAATGAACAAGGCTAAGCTTCCTACACATATTGAGATCAATGCGGAACTCTATGGGATTGAAAAAGATTCTGTGATTTTGCTGGAACAGCTTCGTACTATAGATAAAAGAAGATTAAAAGATAAAGTCTGTCATCTGGATGATGCGATGCTGGATAAGGTGAATCATGCACTTGAGATCAGCCTGGAGCTTACGTTCTGATTTTACTTTTTAAGGGATATATCATCTGATCCGGTATTGCGATTTTTTGGCTTGCATGTCTCGGATAGTAGTGCGTGAACAATAAATGAACAGTAATTTTTGGTATCTCTGTCCGGTCAGTATCTTGACGATTAATGGAGAAAGTGATATATTTTACCAGTAATTACGCATATTCAATAAGGAGGAGACTGAATAATATAATGGAAGATGGCAGTAGTATGCCCCTCTGGGGCTTATTTGTTTTACTGTTACTGTTGTGGTTGAATGGAATCTTTTACGGGTTTGCCGCAGCGCTGAGAAACATAAGTGAGAATGATACACAGAAGAAAGCAGAGGAAGGCGATAAAAAAGCACAGATGCTGATGACTCTGATCGACAAACCGGCGCAGTTTGTCAATGCAATTCCGCTGATCGTAATGGCATGTGGTATTTGTTTTGGTACTTTTCTGGTCCCATATGCTGTGGATGCATTTTATCCATACATAAAGCATGTGCCTGCACTGATCCTGGTAATGGCATTGTGCGTGATTTTTCTTGCTGCAATCGGTATTCTGGCTTTTCGGCGGGTTGGTACTTATCATCCTGAAGCTTATGCATATAAGTATCTGAACCTGGTACATTTCTGGCTGAATCTGTTAAAGCCTTTTACTGTATCTGTCACCTGGATCGCCAGACTGGCAGCAGTGCCTTTTGGTGTGGAGATAAACCGTACAGAAAAGTCTGTCACAGAAGAGGAAATCATTTCCATTGTAGATGAAGCTCATGAACAGGGCGTCATCCAGGAGAATGAGGCGGAAATGATCCAGAATATCATATCTTTTAATGAGACAGAAGCCCATGATATCATGACTCACAGAAAGAATGTGGTGGCCTTTGACGAGGAGATATTGCTCAAGAACATGATTGACACTATGCTGGAAGAGGGGAATTCCCGTTATCCGGTATATGAGGAGAATATTGACAATATCAAAGGAATTGTCCATTATAAAGATGCGCTTAAGTTTATGACACAGAATCCCTGGGCGAAGTTCAAACCGTTGAAGGAACTGCCCGGAATTATCCGCCAGGCATCCCTGATTCCTGAAACAAGGGGGATTGGAGATCTTTTTCATACTATGCAGGCCAGAAAGATCCATATGGCAATTGTTGTGGATGAATATGGCCAGACAGCCGGGATCGTTACCATGGAGGATATTCTGGAGGAGATTGTCGGAGATATTCTGGATGAATATGATGAGGATGAAATTACGATCCGCGCACAGAAAGATAACAGTCTGATCATTGACGGGCTTGCTTATCTGGAGGATGTGGAAGAAGAGTTGGATGCAGATTTTGGGGATACAGAGTTTGAAACACTGAACGGTTATCTGACCAATATTCTGGGACATATTCCTACAGATAAGGATGTTGATACAAGCATAAAAGCGATTGGATACTGCTTTACGATCTTGTCTATTGGTAATAAAACCATTGGCAAGGTTAAGGTGGAGCGGGATAATAATGTTGCTGTATAAACAGCAGCAGATAAAAATAATTAACAAAAGGAGAAAGAAAGATGTCAGGACATTCAAAATTTGCAAACATTAAGCATAAGAAAGAGAAAAACGATGCAAAAAAAGGTAAGATTTTTACAGTAATCGGACGTGAGCTGGTTATGGCTGTCAAAGCAGGCGGTCCGGATCCGAATAATAACAGCAAACTTCGTGATGTAATTGCCAAAGCGAAAGCAAACAACATGCCAAACGATACAATCGAACGTGGTATCAAAAAAGCAGCAGGTGCTGATTCCGCAGACAACTACGAGAAAGCTGTATATGAAGGATATGGTCCGAACGGTGTTGCTATCATTGTTGAGACTCTGACAGACAACAAGAACCGTACAGCAGGTAATGTACGTAATGCATTTACAAAGGGTAACGGAAGCATCGGAACTCAGGGATGTGTATCCTATATGTTTGATCAGAAAGGTCAGATCATTATTGACAAAGAAGAGTGTGAGATGGATGCAGACGAGATTATGATGCTTGCTCTGGATGCCGGTGCTGAGGACTTCAGCGAGGAAGAGGACAGTTATGAGATTCTTACTGCTCCGGATGATTTCAGTGCAGTTCGCGAAGCTCTGGAAAAAGCAGGTCTGCCTATTGCAGAAGCACAGGTTGCCATGATTCCTCAGACTTATGTGGAGCTTACAGATGAGCAGGCACTCAAGGATCTTCAGAGAACTCTGGATCTTCTGGATGATGACGATGATGTCACAGATTACTGGACAAACTGGGATGAGCAGTAAAATACCGCAGGTATATTGAGACTGCCTGTTTTGGGTTATTGCTGTCGGACATGTATAGTTTATAAAAGAAACACACATAATACCTCCATAGAGAAAATGGAGGTATTTTTATGTCTGAAAACAGATATGGAGAAAAAAGAGAAGAGTCTGAAACAGGGATGAAGCTGCAAAACTGTGAGACACAGGAGTCAGAAAATAAAATTCAGGAAAGTACCAATGAGCAGATCAAAGATATGGGACAGGTGGTTTTAAACAGCAATTCCCGAAAACACAAGGTAGAGCTTCTGACCATCATTGGTGAGGTGGAAGGTCATGAGTCTGCACCCTCCCATTCCAAAACTACGAAATATGAGCATGTACTTCCAAAGCTTGCCATCATTGAGGATGATGAAGAAATAGAAGGCTTGCTGATCCTTTTAAACACAGTGGGAGGAGATGTGGAGGCTGGGCTTGCCATTGCAGAGATGATTGCCTCATTAAGTATACCAACAGTGTCACTGGTTCTGGGCGGCGGACATTCTATCGGAGTTCCGATGGCCGTATCTGCGGACTATTCTTTCGCAGTACCAAGTGCTACGATGGTGATCCATCCGGTACGTTCCAATGGTATGTTTATCGGAGTGGCTCAGACTTACCGGAATATGGAGAAAATTCAGGACCGTATCACTACATTTATTTCCGAACACTCCAGAGCATCTCAGAAACGTCTGGAAGAGCTGATGCTTGATACTTCTCAGCTGGTAAAAGATGTAGGAACCATGCTGGAAGGAAAAGAGGCAGTAAAAGAAGGGCTGATCGATGAGGTTGGCGGTATTAAGGAAGCGTTGGCAAAATTATATGAAATGATAGAAAAAGAGTGTTGAAAGTGAAAAAAATCTTATATATGCTACAAATCAACCCTTGCCATATGTCAGATTTTGGCGTATTATTAATAGAGGTTTATTATTTGCGAGGAGGAAAACCATGTATAAGATTTTAAAAGCTGAAACACTGGCAGCTAAGATCCATCTTATGGTTGTACACGCACCGCGTGTTGCAAGCCATTGTCAGCCAGGACAATTTATTATCGTTAAGTTAGATGAGAAGGGTGAGAGAATCCCTCTTACTATCTGTGATTATGATCGTGAAGAAGGTACGGTCACAATCGTATTCCAGGAGATTGGTGTATCTACCATCAAGATGGCAGAATTAAAAGCAGGAGATGCATTCCGCGATTTCGTAGGACCTCTTGGATGTCCTTCTGAATTTGTTGAGGAAGATATCGAAGAATTAAAGAAAAAGAAAATGGTATTTGTTGCCGGCGGTGTTGGTACAGCCCCTGTTTACCCACAGGTAAAATGGCTCCATGAACATGGAATCACAGCAGATGTTATTCTTGGTGCAAAAACTAAGGATATGGTTATCCTTGAGAAAGAACTGGGAGAAGTTTCCAATCTTTATGTTACTACAGATGACGGTTCCTATGGCCGTGCAGGTATGGTTACCAAGACTCTTGAGGATCTGGTAACAAACGAAGGCAAACATTACGATGTCTGTGTAGCGATCGGACCGATGATCATGATGAAATTTGTCTGTCTTCTTACCAAGAAGCTTGGCATTCATACAATTGTCAGCATGAACCCGATCATGGTTGACGGAACAGGTATGTGTGGCGCATGCCGTCTTCAGGTTGGCGATGAGATTAAGTTTGCATGTGTAGACGGACCGGAATTCGACGGACATCTCGTTGATTTCGACCAGGCTATGAAGAGAAGCCAGATGTATAAGACTGAAGAGGGACGTGCATTACTGAAACTTCAGGAAGGTGATACCCATCATGGCGGATGTGGACATTGTGGAGGTGACAAGTAATGGCAGATGCAAAGATGTTAAAGAAAGTTCCTGTAAGAGAACAGGATCCAAAGGTGCGTGCAACAAACTTTGAAGAAGTTTGTCTTGGATACAATCAGGAAGAAGCAATGGAAGAAGCACAGAGATGCTTAGGCTGTAAGAAACCGAAATGTGTGGAAGGCTGTCCTGTATCCATTAATATTCCTGGATTTATTGAAGAGATTAAAGAGGGAAAGATCGAAGAGGCATACAAAGTGATCGGATTATCCTCCGCACTTCCGGCTATCTGTGGACGTGTATGTCCTCAGGAATCCCAGTGTGAGGGTAAATGTATCCGCGGAGTCAAAGGTGAAGCTGTTTCTATCGGTAAACTGGAGAGATTTGTTGCTGACTATGCTCTGGAACATGATATCAAACCTGTTGGAGCAGAAGTTAAGAACGGACATAAAGTTGCAGTGATCGGTTCCGGTCCTTCCGGACTTACCTGTGCAGGTGATCTTGCAAAAGCTGGTTATGATGTAACTGTATTTGAAGCTCTTCATGAACTTGGCGGTGTTCTTGTTTACGGTATTCCGGAGTTCCGTCTTCCGAAACAGAAAGTTGTTAAGAAAGAAATTGAAAAAGTTAAAGAATTAGGTGTTAAATTCGAGACTAATGTTGTTATCGGTAAATCCACAACAATCGATCAGCTGATCGAGGACGAAGGATTTGAAGCTGTATTTATCGGATCAGGTGCCGGACTTCCAATGTTCATGGGTATCCCGGGTGAGAATGCAAGCGGTGTATTCTCTGCCAACGAATATCTTACAAGAAGCAACCTGATGAAAGCTTTTGATGATTCTTATGATACACCGATCGCGGCAGGAAAGAAAGTAGCAGTTGTAGGCGGTGGTAATGTTGCTATGGATGCTGCCAGAACAGCTTTAAGACTTGGTGCTGAAGTACATATCGTATACAGAAGAAGTGAAGCAGAGCTTCCTGCACGAGCAGAGGAAGTTCATCACGCAAAAGAAGAGGGAATCATCTTTGATCTTCTTACTAACCCGAAGGAAATCCTTGTAGATGAGAACGGTCATGTAAAAGGTATGAAGGTTGTCAAGATGGAACTTGGTGAGCCGGATGCTTCCGGAAGACGTCGTCCGGTTGAAATTCCGGGATCTGAATATGACATGGATGTAGATACAGTTATCATGTCTCTTGGTACTTCCCCGAACCCTCTTATCTCTTCTACAACAAAAGGTCTTGAAGTCAATAAGAGAAGATGTATCATTGCTGAAGAAGAAACAGGTAAGACATCTAAAGATGGTGTATATGCCGGCGGTGATGCTGTTACAGGTGCAGCTACTGTTATCCTTGCCATGGGTGCAGGTAAAGCTGGTGCCAAAGGTATCGATGAATATCTTAAAAATAAATAATGTAAATGGTACTTGACAGATTTTGACGTCTGTGGCATGATTACTAGTGTTGATAATCATGAAAAGCTTAGAAGGTGTTTACAGGGATTTATTTTCCGTCAGAGAGAGGAAGCCATCGGCTGGAAGCTGCCTCAGGTTCAGATATTTCCTGAATTTCCCACCGGAGCCGCGTTTCTGAATGACAGTATTTACTGAGTAGGAAATGACGTTACTGCGCGTTAAGCAGACCGAGAGCCTGTAGAAAATGCAGGAAGCAGGGTGGTACCGCGGATATTTTACTCCGTCCCTTTAGTGGGACGGAGTTTTTTGTTTGCCAATTCTGCTATTATAACATGAATTGCGAGAACTGCTTTTGCAACGGAGCGATTTGTGGCTATCAAGTCAGAGTCAGATTTTACGTTACTGTTCATTCTGTTCTCAGTAACGATTTTTCTTCTCTGACATTATGACATAAAGGAGAAAGAGAACATGGATATGAAAGAAAGACTTCAGGAACTGGCTGAAGCAGCCGGAAAACGGATCAGTGAATCCGAAGGTCTGGAAAAACTGAACGAAGTACGTGTGGCATACCTTGGTAAAAAAGGTGAATTGACTGCAATTTTAAAGAGTATGAAAGATGTTGCACCGGAAGAGCGCCCGAAGGTTGGACAGCTTGTAAACGAAACAAGAAGCAAGATAGAAGCACTTCTTGATGAATCTAAACAGAAACTGGAAGAAGCAGCACGTGAAGAGAAGATAAAACAGGAAGTGATTGATGTGACTTTACCTGCAAAGAAAGCTAAAATCGGTCACCGTCACCCGAACACCATCGCCCTGGAAGAAGTAGAACGTATCTTTATTGGTATGGGTTATGAAGTAGTAGAGGGACCGGAGGTAGAGTATGCGGATTACAACTTTACTAAACTGAATATTCCGGAAAATCATCCGGCACGTGATGAACAGGATACTTTCTTTATCAACGATTCTATCCTTCTTCGTTCCCAGACTTCACCGGTTCAGGCACGTACTATGGAGAAAGGAAAGCTGCCGATCCGTATGATCGCACCTGGTCGTGTATTCCGTTCAGATGAAGTAGATGCAACACATTCTCCTTCTTTCCATCAGATCGAAGGTCTTGTTATTGACAAGAACATCACTTTTGCAGATCTTAAGGGAACTTTGCAGGAGTTTGCACAGGAATTATTCGGACCTGAGACAAAAACTAAGTTCAGACCACATCACTTCCCGTTCACAGAGCCAAGCGCAGAGGTGGATGTATCCTGCTTCAAGTGTGGTGGTAAAGGCTGCCGTTTCTGTAAAGGTTCCGGCTGGATTGAAATCCTTGGCTGCGGTATGGTTCATCCGAATGTATTGAGCATGTGCGGAATTGATCCGGAAGAATACACAGGATTCGCATTTGGCGTAGGTCTTGAACGTATTGCACTTCTGAAATATGAGATTGATGACATGAGACTGCTCTATGAGAATGATATCCGTTTCCTGAAACAGTTCTGATGAAATGACTGTCTGAAACAACAGAGCTATGCAGCCAAGAGGAAATTTCTGTCCGGGAAAGCTGCTATAAGTCTGAGCTATAATATAGAAAGAGGATTAACAAAATGAATACTTCATTATCTTGGATTAAAATGTATGTGCCGGATCTTGATGTGACAGCACAGGAATATACAGATGCCATGACACTGACAGGAACAAAAGTGGAAGGCTTTGAAAAACTGGACGCAGATCTGGATAAGATCGTGATCGGTCAGATTGAAAAAATTGAGAAACATCCGGATGCAGATAAACTGATCATCTGCCAGGTGAATATCGGAACAGAGACTGTACAGATCGTTACAGGCGCTCCTAATGTAAAAGAGGGAGATAAGGTTCCTGTTGTTCTTGACGGCGGACGTGTTGCCGGTGGACATGACGGAAAGAAAACACCGGGTGGAATTGAAATCAAAAAAGGAAAACTTCGCGGAATCGATTCCTATGGTATGATGTGTTCCATCGAAGAGCTGGGAAGCACAAGAGAAATGTATCCGGAAGCACCGGAATACGGAATCTATATTTTCCCTGAAGACGCTGTTGTAGGCGAGAGTGCGATCAAGGCACTGGGCCTGGATGATGTTGTCTTTGAATATGAAATCACATCCAATCGTGTTGACTGCTACGGCGTACTGGGAATTGCAAGAGAAGCGGCAGCTACGTTTAATGAGAAATTCTGTCCTCCTGTTGTAGAGTGTAAGGGAAATGATGAAAAAGCTTCTGACTATGTAAAAGTAACGGTAGAAGATTCGAAACTTTGTCCACGTTACTGCGCAAGAGTCGTAAAGAATGTTAAGATCGGACCATCTCCGAAATGGATGCAGAGATGTCTGGCTTCCAATGGAATCCGTCCGATCAATAATCTGGTAGATATTACAAACTATGTAATGGAAGAATTTGGTCAGCCAATGCACGCATATGATCTGGACAGGATTGCAGGAAAAGAAATCGTTGTACGTCGTGCAGAGAATGATGAGAAATTTGTAACGCTGGATGGACAGGAACGTACCATGGATGATCAGGTACTGATGATTTGTGACGGTGAGAAAGCAGTTGGTATTGCCGGTATCATGGGTGGAGAGAATTCTATGATCACAGACGATGTAAAAACTGTTCTTTTCGAGGCTGCATGTTTTGATGGAACAAATATCCGCCTTTCTTCCAAGAGAATCGGTCTGAGAACAGATGCTTCCGGTAAATTCGAAAAAGGTCTTGACCCGAACAATGCGCAGGCAGCTATCGACAGAGCATGCCAGCTGATGGAGGAACTTGGGGCAGGTGAAGTCGTAGGTGGAATGGTAGATATCTGCAATGAAGTAAGAGAACCATCCAGAGTTCCTTTCAAACCGGAGAAGATTAATGCTCTTCTTGGAACTGACCTGACACCGGAAGAAATGCTTGCTTATCTGGCAAAAGTAGAACTGACCTATGACGAAAAAACAAATGAGATCGTAGCTCCTACTTTCCGTCAGGATATCCATTATGTAGCTGATGTTGCAGAAGAAGTTGCAAGATTTTTCGGATATGATAAGATTCCTACTACTCTGCCTACAGGTGAAGCTACAACAGGTAAGCTTCCGTTTAAACTTCGTATTGAAGCAGTGGCACGTGATATTGCGGAATATTGTGGTTTCTCTGAAGGAATGACCTATTCTTTCGAAAGTCCGAAGGTATTTGACAAATTAAGACTTCCGGCTGACAGTAAGCTCCGTCAGGGAATCGTGATCAGCAATCCTCTGGGAGAAGACTACAGTGTCATGAGAACAACTACTTTAAACGGTATGCTCAGTTCTCTGGCTACGAACTATAACAGAAGAAATAAAGATGTACGTCTTTATGAACTTGGTAATGTATATCGTCCGAAAGCACTTCCTCTTACAGAACTTCCGGATGAGCGTATGCACTTTACACTTGGTATGTATGGAAACGGCGATTTCTTTGACATGAAAGGTGTATGTGAAGAGTTCTTTGAGAAAGTAGGAATGAGAGATAAAGTAGATTATGATCCAAACAGCGGAAAAACTTACCTTCATCCCGGAAGACAGGCAAATATGGTTTATGATGGTAAGGTTGTGGGCTATCTGGGAGAGGTTCATCCTCTGGTTGCAGATACTTATGGAATCGGTGATAAGGCATATGTGGCAGTGATTGATATCCTTACGGTTCTTGAATTTGCAAGTTTCAACCATAAATACACAGGAATTGCAAAATATCCTGCAGTAACCCGCGATTTAAGTATGGTCGTTCCGAAAACCGTTCTTGCAGGACAGATTGAACATATTCTGACTCAGAGAGGCGGAAAGATTCTGGAGAGTTATCAGTTATTTGACATTTATGAAGGAAACCAGATTAAAGGAGGATATAAATCCATGGCTTATTCTCTGGTATTCCGTCACCATGACAAGACTCTGGAAGAGAGCGAGATTACAGCTGCAATGAAGAAAATCCTGAATGGCCTGACAGATCTTGGAATCGAGTTGAGAAGTTAATGCTGATTTATGTATTAAGACATGGGATAACTCAGTGGAATAAACTGAAAAAAGTGCAGGGGGCAATGGATATTCCCCTTGCACCGGAAGGAATTGAACTGGCGAAAAGAACAGGAGAAGCATTAAAAGATGTTCCGTTTGATATCTGTTTTACCAGTCCTCTGGCAAGAGCGAGACAGACAGCACATTATGTGCTGGGAAACAGGCAGATTCCTGTTATTGAGGATAAAAGAATCCAGGAAATTGATTTCGGAGTTCTTGAAGGAAGCCGGTTTAAGGATGAACAAGGGAAGATCATCAGCCATGAAATGGAAATTTTCTTTGAAGAGCCACAGAAATTTGAACGTCCTCAAAACGGCGAAAACATTTCTGATATCCTGAAACGCACCAGAGAATTCTGGTTGGAGAAAACGACAGATCCTGCTCTGGCAGACAAAACAATTCTTGTTTCTTCTCATGGATGTGCAGTTCGTGCACTGCTTCAGAATGTCTATCAGGATCCGGAACATTTCTGGCATGGATGTGTGCCTCCAAACTGCAGTATCAATCTGCTTGAAGTAAAAGATGGAAAAGCCAGATTTCTGGAAGAAGATAAAGTTTATTCTGAAATATAACAATTCTGTAAAATAATC
Source organism: Blautia sp. Marseille-P2398 (assembly GCF_964240315.1). Lineage (NCBI taxonomy): Bacteria > Bacillati > Bacillota > Clostridia > Lachnospirales > Lachnospiraceae > Blautia > Blautia sp. Marseille-P2398. The sequence goes on along the minus strand of NZ_CAXSTD010000001.1, from coordinate 340,502 downwards.
CGGTGGAAAACTGTGCTTTGAGTACAGCTTTTCTGCCGGACTTTTAATATATTTTGTTACTGTTTATACACCACTATCCCGAGACATACAAGCCAAAATTCCATTGCCGCAGGCAATCTGGAATGAATTTTGGCTGTTACTGTTCACTGGTAATATCCCGCGAGGTGTTTTTTGTGAGCGAAGGTCACAGAAAACCCGAGATATACCGCGCGAATTTATGCGATTAGCATAAATTCTGTGCATCGCGAAGCGTGTTACTGAGAACGGAGTGAACAGTAACTTTTGGCTACGTTACTGTGAACAGTAACTATATTTTTACTTGTGACAGATATGACGTTGTGATATGATATACGAAAAAGGAAATTGTCTGTAATTTTGTGCAGAATCTGCAAATAATCACAGGAGGTGTATTATGGGCAAAAAAATTATGAATACGGTTCTTTTTCTGGTGGTGCTTGGCGGATGTGTTGCCATGACGCTGCTGACCGGGAATGGTTCATCAGGCACGATGATTTATAACTTTGCATTCCTCGCTGTTATGGCTGTGATCTATCTGGCCGGACTGTTTGGCGGTATGTTTCGGGTAGACAGCATTGGAGAGGCTCTTGCAAGAGGAACGCAGGAGCTTTCCAGTATATTCAAAATACCCGGAAAAGCCAAAAGCGAAGATCTTTCCTGCCTGAAGGGGATGTTTGAACATAAATATCTGGATGACAGAATGGACAGCTTTGTAGATGCCATGGAGAAAAACCAGGAAGGAATCGGAGATGTTGAAGATTACATAAATGAGGACGAGATTGATCTTCATGTACATAAGAAGATTCTGGAAATGGCACCGGATATTTTTACCAGCCTTGGTATTCTTGGTACTTTTATTGGTCTGGTATGGGGGCTTAAGAGTTTTGAGCCATCCAGCTATGAGACAATGACTACCTCTGTATCTGCCCTGGTAGATGGTATCAAAGTAGCATTCCTTACTTCTATCTATGGAATTGCATTTGCACTGATCTACAGTTCCGGAATGAAAAGCGTTTATTCCGGAATGGATGCGAAGCTTCAGGGATTTCTGGAGAGATTTCATCTTTATGTACTTCCGGCGGCTGAGAGCGAGTCAAGAAACCTGATGCTTGCAAGTCAGAAGGTTCAGACAAAAGCCATGAAACAGATGGCAGAGCAGCTTACCTCACAGATGGCAGAGAGTTTTGAGAAAGCAATCAATCCTACTTTCCAGAAGATGACAGAATCTCTGGAGATTCTGACAGAATCTGTAACAAAATGTCAGGAGGATGTGGTTCAGGATATCCTGCGTACTTTTTTGCGGGAGATGAACGGTTCATTTAAAATGCAGTTCACAGATTTCAATGAAGCTCTTGTACAGCTGAAGGAAGCGCAGAAAGAAAATATTGATTATACTACAAGGCTCTATCAGACGATGAGTAATCAGCTGAATACCTCATATGCAAAACAGAGCGAAGCTATGAAAGACCTTGTAAATGAACTGGGACAGGTTCAGGGCCGTTATATGTCTACGGCAACAAGAATCACACAGGATAATCAGGAAATCCAGAAGCTTCAGCAGCAGGATTATCAGCGCATTGCGGATTATCTGCATGAATCCGAGAAATCTTCTGCCAAATTCTGGGTTGCCTGCAATCAGACAATGCAGAAATATGTGGAAGCTGCCGCGCAGGGAATGGAAAAGGTTTCGGCTGCAAATCAGGCAGGAAAAGATGTGCTTGAGGCTAACCGTAAACTGGTAGAACAGTTGGATGTAAAGATGAAAGACTTTGTATCTTATCAGAAGATGACTTACGAGACAATGGAAGAGGTACGCAGACTCTTTGCAGATATTTCTGTTCAGAAAGAAGACAACAATATTTATCTCTCAGGCGGAAAATCAGCTCAGAGTGCGGCACAGAAAGAATCTGTGGAGGAAGTACGCAAACTTCTGGAGGAACAGAGCGAGCGTCAGGAAGCACTTCTGGAGGAGATGAACAAAAATATGAAGAATATTTCCAAAAACCAGAAAGGTAAATTCAGCTTATTCAAATAAGAAAAGGAGAGAAATATGCGCAAAAGAAAGAAATCAGAAGAGGGCGGATTTAATGTCTGGCGGTCTTATTCTGATATGATGGCCGGTGTGCTGCTCCTTTTTATACTGATTATGTGTGTGACTCTTTTTCAGGCTCAGAAAAGTTATAATGAGAGTATTAAGGAGAGAGATGACAAGATAGCTCTTCAGGAGCAGTATACAGCGGAAATTCTGGCACAGCAGAGTGAGCTGGACGAGAAAAACAGCAAGCTGAGTTCCCAGGATGAACAGCTTGACAAGCAGAAAAAGCTTCTTGCAGAACTGGCAGCACAGTTAAAGGAACAGCAGGCCAGCCTTGATGAAAAAACATCTCTTCTTGCCACACAGCAGAAGAAAATTGATAATATTATCGGTGTCAAGGCAGATGTCATTGAAGCATTGCAGAAGGAGTTTTCCAAAAACAATGTAAGTGTTGATATTGATGCTCAGACAGGTGCTCTTACCCTCAATGCAAATGTATTATTTGACTATGATAAGTCAGAACTGACAGATGAGGGCAAACAGGAACTTGCAGATATCCTTCCGATTTACTGTAAGGTGCTTCTTCAGAAAGATTATAAGAAGTATCTGGCTGAGATCATCATTGACGGTTATACAGACACAGACGGAGACTATGATTACAATCTGGAGCTTTCTCAGAAACGTTCTCTCGCAGTTGCACAGTATTTGACGGAAATCAGGGAGAACTTCCTGAGTTCTGATGAGATTTCAGAACTTCAGAATTATCTGACCGTAAATGGTCATGGTTCAGCCAATCCGGTTCTGGATTCCGATGGGAATGTAGATAAGGATGCATCCAGACGAGTGGAAGTAAAGTTTCGTCTGAAAGATGATGAGATGATAAATGAACTTAATCAGATTATGAATACAGATAAGACTTCTGATTCTGAAAAATCCGGCAGCAATTAAACTGCCGGATTTTTCAATTCCGGAGTGTGTTTGAAAAATGCTTTGATGCAGATGCTTTATCTTACAATTCACGAAAGATAACGAGTAATTTTACCAATAACAGTTCACATTTCCGAGAGAAAATGTGGTATGATAAAACAGTACACAGTTTCCTGTAATGGTGATGATGCGCTGTACCCTACATAAGAAAAAAGAAAGAGGAATTATCATGTCTTTGAAAATTGGAAGAAACGATCCATGCTGGTGTGGAAGCGGAAAAAAATATAAAAAATGCCATGAGGCATTTGATGAAAAAATGGAAATAATGAAGCAGAAAGGATATGCAGTGATCGATCATGATCTGATCAAAACACCCGAACAGATCGCGAAAATAAAAGAAAGCTGCAAAATCAATATCGCAGTTCTTGATTATGTGGAAGAGCATATTAAACCAGGTGTATCCACTGAAGAGATTGACAGATGGGTACATGAAGAGACTGTACGGCATGGGGGAATCCCAGCACCGTTAAATTACGAAGGATTTCCAAAGAGCGTGTGTACTTCTGTAAATGAAGTGGTATGCCATGGAATCCCGGATGAAGAGCAGATTCTGAAAGAGGGAGATATTATCAATGTTGATGTATCTACAATATATAATGGTTATTATTCTGACTCGTCCAGAATGTTCTGCATCGGTAAAGTGAGTCCGGAGAAAGAAAAACTTGTCAAGGTCACAAAAGAATGTGTTGAGATTGGTATTTCCCAGGTGAAACCATGGACTCCGATCGGAAATATGGGAAGTGCAGTTCATAAACATGCAGTAGAAAACGGATATTCTGTAGTCAGAGAAATCGGTGGACATGGTGTGGGAGTTGAGTTCCATGAAGACCCATGGGTAAGCTTTGTTTCTGAAGAGAATACAGGTGTCCTGATGGTTCCGGGTATGATGTTTACCATAGAGCCGATGGTAAATATGGGAAGCGATGAAATTTATACGGATGAGATTGACGAGTGGACAGTCCGTACAGAGGACGGACTTCCTTCAGCCCAGTGGGAAGTAACTGTTCTGGTTACGGAAACAGGATGTGAAGTAATCTGCTGGTAAAAAATTTGCAAAAAGTATTGCAATACATCAGGCTATATAGTATAATCACAACTGTTGTGAAAAAAGATGGTCCTCTGTTACAGGATATGTATTAAGAACATCCATATAAGAATAGGAGAAAATACAATGAACGAAATTATCAAAAACATCGAAGCAGCTCAGTTAAAAGCTGAAGTACCGGCATTCAACACAGGTGATACTGTAAGAGTACACGCACTGATCAAAGAAGGAAACCGTGAACGTGTTCAGGTTTTTGAAGGAACAGTTCTCAAGAAACAGGGCGGAAGCAACAGAGCTACATTTACTGTAAGAAAGAGCTCTAACGGAGTAGGCGTTGAGAAAACATGGCCGCTTCATTCCCCACATGTAGTAAAAGTAGAAGTTATCCGTCGTGGTAAAGTACGTCGTGCGAAACTGAACTACTTAAGAGATCGTGTAGGTAAAGCAGCTAAGGTTAAAGAGCTTGTTAAATAATTTCATGAATTAGCAGAAGAAGGGACAATAACTTGTGTATTGTCCCTCTTTTTCCATCTGTCAGGAGATTTGGATGAATATCAGAAAATGGAAAGATAGTCCGGCACTGAAAGAGACCAGAGATATGCTGGAAATAAAACTTGAAGATAAAAAAGTCCGGGGAATCCTTAACTGGATATTTCAGATAGCGGTAGTGCTCATTTTTGGCATTCTGGCGGGAATTGCGCTGTTTCAATCAGTGACTGTACAGGAGAGTACCATGGAGCCCACACTGCAGGTTGGAGAACGCTTTTTTGTAAACAGGGCTGTTTATAAAGTATCCTCACCTGAACGGGGAGATATCATTGTATATAAAACCAGTGGAAGTGATGATGCGGCTCTGCATATCGGCCGCGTGATCGGTCTGCCCGGTGAGACTGTACAGATATCCAACGGAGCAGTATTGATCAACGGAGAAGTATATAATGAAAATAAGAATTTTCCTGAAATCAGTAATGCGGGATTGGCATCCGACGGAGTGTCTTTGGAAAGCGGTGAGTATTTTGTACTTGGCGATAACAGAAATAACAGTGAGGACAGCCGGTATGGTGATATCGGAAATATCAATAAGAAATATATTGTGGGAAAGGTATGGTTTGTCATTTCCCCGAAAGATAAATTTGGATTTTTGAAAGGTTAGGTGTATATGAACGTACAGTGGTACCCTGGTCATATGACCAAGGCAAAGAGACAGATGCAGGAGGACATTAAGCTGATCGATCTGATCATTGAACTTGTGGATGCCCGCGTACCTCTTTCGAGCAGAAACCCGGATATCGATGAACTGGGAAAAAATAAATCCAGACTGATTCTTCTTAATAAATCAGATCTGGCTGACGAGCGCCAGAATGAAGCCTGGAAAACTTATTTTCAGGCAAAGGGATTTTATGTTGTAAAAGTAGATTCCAGAAATGGTTCCGGAATGAAAGCAATCAATAATGTGATCCAGGAAGCATGTAAGGAAAAGATAGAAAGAGACAGACGCCGCGGTATTAAAAACCGTCCGATCCGCGCTATGGTAGTGGGAATCCCGAATGTAGGAAAATCTACATTTATCAATACCTTTGCAGGACGGGCCTGTGCAAAGACCGGAAACAAGCCGGGAGTTACGAAAGGAAAACAGTGGATCCGTCTGAATAAGGGAGTAGAACTTTTGGACACTCCTGGTATTTTGTGGCCGAAATTTGAAGACCAGCAGGTGGGAATCCGTCTGGCATGTGTAGGTTCTATCAAAGATGACATTCTGAATATGGAGGAACTGGCACTCTGGCTGATCGATTATCTGCGCGAAAATTATAAAGGGATTCTGGCAGAGAGATATCAGATCACAGAGGAGGGAACTTCTGTGGAAGTTCTGGAGGCGATTGCCAGAGCCAGAGGGTGTCTGAAAAAGCAGGAAGAGCTGGACTATGCCAAAGCTTCGCTGATACTGTTTGATGATTTCCGTTCTGGAAAAATGGGGCGGATCACATTGGAGTGGGCGCCATTATGAAAACAATAGCTGAGATTAAAGCCGAGTTTGCTGCAGCAGATATGAGCAGCTACCCGGCTTTATATGAAATTTATAAAGAAGATACAAGAAGTGGTGTGCAAAAACTGATCGCACAGTGCCGCAAAAAGGAAGCAGCTCTGGAAGCGGAGAAGCAGCGTATTGAAAATATGAAGGTATATGAGCATAAATATGAACATCTTGGTTATTTATGCGGAATTGATGAAGTGGGAAGAGGCCCTCTTGCAGGCCCGGTTGTGGCATGTGCAGTAATTCTGCCACAGGACAGCCGGATCCTTTATCTGAACGATTCCAAGAAACTCAGTGCTTCCAAAAGAGAAGAACTGTATGATGTGATTATGAGGGAAGCGGTTTCAGTAGGAATCGGTATGCGCAGCCCGGAGCGTATTGATGAGATCAATATCCTTCAGGCTACTTATGAGGCAATGCGGGAGGCGGTAAGTAAACTGGAAGTGGTTCCTCAGCTTCTTCTCAATGATGCAGTCACGATTCCTCAGATCACCATTCCGCAGGTTCCCATTATTAAGGGAGATGCAAAGAGTGTTTCCATTGCAGCAGCAAGTATTGTTGCAAAAGTGACAAGGGACAGAATGATGGAAGAATATGATAAAGTGTTTCCGGAATATGGTTTTGCATCAAATAAGGGATATGGTTCTGCCGATCATATTGCGGCACTGAAAAAATATGGAGAAACCCCGATCCACAGAAAGACCTTTATTACACATTTCATATAAACAGTCGCAAAAGGGTTACTATCCTTCAGTACACAGCAATACACTGAGTGATGCACAGTAACAACAAAAGATGCCTACATATAAATAATATAAAAAGAAATGGATGGAAGAATTTGCATAAAAATACCCGGTCTACCGGAAGTTGTTACGAACGAAAAGCTGCTGATTATCTGAAACAGCAGGGATTATTTATTCTGAGATATAATTACAGATGCAGATTTGGAGAAATCGATCTGATTGCCAGAGATGGAGAATATCTTGTTTTTGTTGAGGTAAAATACAGGAAAGACAATAGTTCCGGTTATTCGCTGGCTGCAGTAAATCCTGCTAAACAGAAAACCATATGTAAGGTGGCAAGGTATTTTCTTACAGTGGAATATCACAATGTGGATATCCCATGCCGTTTCGATGTGGCAGGAATTGACGGGGATGAAATACACTGGGTTAAGAATGCGTTTGAATATATTGCAATCCGCTAATAATTATAGAAACTGCTTTGATGAATAATCTGCCATACAGCAGGAAGGGAATAATGAAATATGAAGATAAAATGGAACAGTGAACAGATTCCAAAGATGAATGTAAAAAACAATAAAGATGTTACATTTCTTACATATCCCGCATATGAAGAAATGAACTGGCTTGTTCATGGATTCAGCACCCGCTTTGGCGGAGTGAGCAGAGGAATCTACAGTTCTATGAACCTGAGTTTTACAAGAGGTGATGAGGAGTCCTGCGTGAAAGAAAATTACAGAAGGATTTCTGATGCTATGGGATTTGATATGAACAGCATCGTTACATCTGATCAGACTCATACCAACAATGTGCGGAAAGTAACAGAGAAAGACCGCGGAAAGGGAATTGTGATCCCGCGTGATTATACAGATACAGATGGAATGATTACAAATGTTCCGGGGCTGGTTCTCGCAACCTTTTATGCGGATTGCGTTCCACTGTATTTTGCTGATCCGGCGAATCATGCGATCGGACTGTCTCATTCGGGATGGAGAGGTACGGTTCAGAAAATCGGTGCAGTTACCATAGAAAAGATGTCTGAAGAGTATGGAAGTAATCCGAAAGATCTGAAAGTGGCCATCGGACCGTCTATCTGTCAGGAGTGTTATGAAGTCAGCGAAGATGTGATTGAAGAATTTGAAAAGGTTTTTGATAAGAAATACCGGAACAAGCTGTTTTACAGAAAAGAAAACGGAAAATATCAGTTAAATCTGTGGATGGCAAACAAGATTATTTTTCTGGAAGCGGGAATCCCGGAAGAAAACATTTCCATGCCAAATCTCTGTACCTGCTGTAATCCTGAGTTTCTCTTTTCTCACAGGGCTTCCCATGGAAAAAGGGGAAATCTTGGGGCTTTTCTTGGCATACGTTCATAAAACCTGAAATTGTTATAAGCACAACAGTGCGAAGTGAGTAATCCTGAATTTGCAGATTAACTGTACAATACGAAAAAGGGGGGAGCTGGTTAACAGCTCCCCCCTTTTCGTATTCATCTGCCGGAAAAACTATCTGGAATTTACTTTTTCCATAAGAGACATGATCTTTTCGTTGCTGGAACGAACCTTCTCAACGGAAACATCATGATTGATGATATCAATGATGCTCGCAAGATATTTGCTCATATTTGCTTCTACATAATATGGTCTTTCGAGAAGTTCCGGAATGCGATAATTCAGGTTGGTTGTGATCACTCTGTCAAGCCAGCCTTTCTCGTAATATTCATCAAATTTATCCAGACCGTCTGTGAACAGACCGTAGGTAGTGCATACAAATACTCTCTTTGCGTTGCGTTCCTTTAACTGTTTGGCAACATCCAGCATACTTCCGCCGGAGGAAATCATGTCATCGATAACTACAACATCTTTGCCTTCTACGGAATCTCCGAGGAATTCATGTGCAACAATAGGATTCTTTCCATTGACGATTGTAGAGTAATCACGACGTTTGTAGAACATACCCATATCTACTCCAAGGATGTTGGAGAAATATACAGCTCTTGACATGGCACCTTCATCAGGGCTGATGATCATCAGATGGTCATTGTCAACACGAAGATCCGGCACACTCTTGATCAGAGCTTTTAAAAACTGATAAGTAGGGAAAAAGTTATCAAAACCATTCAGCGGAATAGAGTTCTGGACACGTGGATCATGGGCATCAAAGGTAATGATATTGGAAACTCCCATATCGCTTAATTCCTTCAGTGCCAGTGCACAGTCCAGAGATTCTCTTTTAGTACGTCTGTGCTGGCGGCCTTCATAAAGGAACGGCATAATTACATTGATACGGTGTGCCTTGCCTGTTGCAGCGGAAATAATTCGTTTAAGATCCTGGAAATGGTTGTCAGGAGACATATGGTTCTCGTGTCCGCATACAGTATAAGATTCGCTGTAATTGGTCACATCAACCATAATATAAAGGTCAGTGCCACGAACGGATTCTTTAATATAACCTTTACCTTCACCGGTTCCGAAACGGGGGCATTCACATTCTACAATAAATGATTCTTCGCTGTATCCCTGAGGAATAACACTAAGCTGTTTGCGTTCAACCAGCTCTTTACGGAATTTAACAAGTTTTCTGTCAACTTCTTCTGCAAGTTCTCTGCATCCAAGAGCTGCAATACGGATAGGTGCAACCGGCATGGATTTTTCCAACAATTCTATGTTTGGCATAATACTCCTCCTAAGTAGTGATTTTATACTCAAAAAATAGATTTCAATATAATATATAACATTTGCCCTAAAATACGTCAAGGAATTTATTGATTTTTTCTTTTACAATTGTTATGATATAAAAGATAGCGGATTCTGGGCGCAGGTATATTTTGTCCGGAATTACTGTCATATGATATCAGGAGTAAATGTCAGAAAGTAACTGTGCCTGCACAGTAAATAAATCAGCGGCTCCTGAATGATCGAGAAACAAAATGTGCCGGAAAAGTTTATCCCACACACAATTTCCGGTTACATTCCAATGGAGTAAAATTCATGAAAAAAAATTTACACATAATATCCAGGGTTCTTCCGGACAGTATCGGAGAAGAACTGGAACTGGAACCGGGAGATGCGCTGCTTTCCATTAACGGCCAGCCGGTAGAGGATGTGTTTGATTATCGTTATCTGATGAATGACGAATTTGTTACGCTCCTTATCCGAAAGAAGAATGGCGAGGAATGGGAACTGGAAGTAGAAAAGGAATATGAAGATGATCTTGGCGTGGAGTTTGAGAACAGTCTTATGGATGAGTACCGCTCCTGTTCCAATCACTGTATTTTCTGTTTTATAGACCAGATGCCGCCCGGTATGAGAGAAACTTTATATTTTAAAGATGACGATTCCAGACTGTCATTCCTGCAGGGAAACTATGTTACCCTTACCAATATGAGTGACTATGATCTGGATCGTATTATCAAGTTTCATCTTTCCCCGATCAATGTATCGTTTCAGACTATGAATCCTAAGCTTCGCTGTAAAATGCTCCATAATCGATTTGCCGGAGATGCCCTTGCAAAAGTTGACAGGCTTTATAAAGGTGATGTGACCATGAACGGGCAGATTGTGCTCTGCAAGGGGATTAATGACAGGGATGAACTGGAATACAGTCTGGAAAAACTGTCGGAATATGCGCCTGTACTGCAGAGTGTTTCAATCGTACCTGTAGGCCTTTCCAGGTATCGAAAAGGTCTGTATCCACTGGAATCTTTTGATAAAGAGGATGCAAGGTATCTGATCAGTCAAGTAGAGCGGTGGCAGAAGATCATGGTGAAGAAGCATGGTATTCATTTTGTACATGCTTCGGATGAATGGTATATTCTTGCAGGATATGAACTTCCTGAGGAGGGCAGATATGACGGATACCTTCAGCTGGAGAATGGTGTTGGTATGATGCGTCTGCTTGAAACAGAGGTAAAAGAGAGACTTGAGCAGCTTGAAGGCGATGACAGAGAGGTAAATGCCACTGTTGCAACAGGACGGCTGGCAGCGCCTTATATAGGTAAAATGATAAAACTGGTACAGAAGAAATTTCCGAATGTCCAGGCTGAAGTATATGCAGTAAAGAATAATTTCTTTGGAGAGAAGATCACAGTTTCCGGTCTGATCACAGCTACTGATCTTATGGATCAGCTTGCACAGAGAAATCTGGGAGAAAAAGTACTGATCCCATGCAATATGCTCAGAAGCGGCGAGGATGTTTTTCTGGATGACCTGACGGTGGAAGATGTCAGACAGGCTCTTAAGACGGAAATTGTAGTGGTAGATGAACCGGGTGCTGACCTGGTAAACTGTCTGATCGAAGCACCAGACCATAAAAAGATAAGAAGGAGACAGATATATGAGCAAACCGGTAGTAGCGATAGTGGGCAGGCCTAATGTAGGTAAATCCACATTGTTTAATGCGCTGGCAGGTGAGAAGATTTCTATTGTAAAAGATACACCCGGCGTTACAAGAGACAGAATTTATGCAGATGTGACATGGCTGGACAAGACATTTACCATGATCGATACAGGCGGTATTGAGCCGGACAGCAGTGACATCATCCTTTCTCAGATGAGAGAGCAGGCACAGATTGCCATTGATACGGCAGATGTTATCATCTTTATCACAGACGTTCATCAGGGACTGGTGGATTCCGATGCGAAGGTGGCAGATATGCTCCGACGCAGCGGCAAACCGGTTGTCCTTGTTGTGAATAAGGTAGACAGTATCCAGAAATTTATGATGGATGTTTATGAGTTCTATAACCTTGGTATCGGTGAACCGATTCCGATTTCTGCGGCAAACCGTATGGGGTTGGGTGATATGCTGGATGAAGTGGCAAAACATTTCCCTGAGGATGCAGATACAGAAGAAGATGATGAAATCCCGAGAATTGCCATTGTGGGAAAACCAAACGTAGGAAAATCGTCACTGGTAAACAAACTTCTGGGAGAAGACCGTGTGATTGTTTCTGATATTGCCGGAACTACAAGAGATGCGGTAGATACCAGAGTAAAATGGCAGGGAAAGGATTATATCTTTATTGATACTGCCGGACTTCGCCGTAAGGGAAAAGTTAAAGAGGAGATTGAGAGATACAGTGTGATCCGTACAGTGACTGCAGTAGAACGTGCAGATATTGTCATTGTAATGATTGATGCATCAGAGGGTGTTACAGAACAGGATGCCAAGATCGCAGGGATTGCCCACGAAAGAGGAAAGGGTGTTATCATTGCAGTAAATAAGTGGGATGCCATTGAAAAGAATGATAAGACTATTTATAAGCACACAAACAGAATCCGCGAGGTTCTGGCATATATGCCATATGCGGAGCTGGTATTTATTTCTGCAAAAACAGGACTCAGGATTTCCAGAATGTTTGAAACGATCGATGCGGTTATCGAAAACCAGACACTGCGAATCCAGACAGGTGTCCTGAATGAAATCCTTTCTGAGGCAGTGGCAATGCAGCAGCCTCCGTCTGACAAGGGAAAACGTTTGAAGATTTACTATATGACGCAGGTGGCTGTCAAACCGCCTACATTTGTTATCTTTGTAAATGACAAAGAACTGATGCATTTCTCTTATACCAGATATCTGGAGAACAAGATCAGGGATGCCTTTGGATTTGCGGGAACATCACTGAAATTCATTATTCGTGAACGAGGTGAAAAAGAATAATCATGGAACGCCTGATTTGTATTGCAATTGGATATGCATGCGGACTTTTTCAGACCGCATACATTTTAGGAAAGATTTATCATATTGATATACGCAAACAGGGAAGCGGAAATCTGGGTTCTACAAATGTACTGCGTACACTTGGCAAAAAGGCCGGGGCATTGAATCTGTTGTGTGACTGTCTGAAGTGTATTGCGGCCATCCTGATCGTAAGGGCAATATTCGGAAATTCTTATGGAGATATTCTGCCGCTGCTGAGCCTTTATGCAGCAGCTGGGTGTATTCTGGGGCATAATTTTCCGTTTTATCTTAATTTTAAGGGCGGGAAGGGCGTAGCTGCATCTGTAGGACTTGTGATTGCTTTTGACTGGCGGATTTTTGTGATCTGTGCAATTGTATTTTTCGGACTGTTTTTCCTGACACACTATGTTTCTCTGTGTTCGGTAAGTGCATATCTGGCTGCATTTATCAGTATGATCGTATTTGGACAGATGGGGTCTTATCATATGGATTCTTATCATATGATCGAGCTTTATATTGTTATGGGACTCTTGACAGTACTGGCATTTTACAGACATAAAAAGAACATAAAACGGCTTCTTGACGGGACAGAAAGTAAAATTTATTTAAGCAAAAAAAATAAATAAAAAGAGGTATTTATATGGCAAAGATAAGTGTGCTTGGTGCGGGAAGCTGGGGAACTGCCCTGTCTATCCTTCTTTACAATAATGGACACGAGGTGATTCTCTGGTCGGCGCTTGGGGAGGAGATAACAACATTAAGAGAAAAGCGGGAACACGTGAGCAAACTTCCGGGAGTAAAGATTCCTGAACCGATTGATATCACAATAGATCTTGAGAGAAGCCTGCGGGATACAGATGTGGCAATTCTGGCAGTTCCTTCGCCTTATACCAGAAGTACCTGCAAGCGTATGGCGCCTTTTGTAAAAAACGGACAGAAAATTGTAAATGTTGCCAAAGGTGTGGAGGAAAAAACTCTTCTTACTTTAAGCGAGATCATTGAACAGGAACTTCCACAGGCAAATGTGTCTGTGCTTTCCGGACCAAGCCATGCAGAAGAGGTTGGAAAAGGACTTCCGACTACCTGTGTGGTAAGTTCTCACCAGAGAGAGACAGCAGAATATCTGCAGGGAATCTTTATGAGCCCTGTTTTCAGAGTTTATACCACGCCGGATATGCTGGGAGTGGAGCTTGGCGCAGCGTTAAAGAATGTGATCGCACTGGCGGCCGGAACCGCAGATGGTCTGGGATACGGCGATAATACCAAAGCAGCCCTGATCACAAGAGGAATTGCAGAAATTTCACGTCTGGGTGTTAAAATGGGAGCACGTATGGAAACCTTTTATGGTCTGTCCGGAATCGGAGATCTGATCGTTACCTGTGCCAGTGTCCACAGCCGTAACCGGAAAGCCGGATATCTGATGGGAAAAGGATATACCATGGAGCAGGCGATGGCTGAAGTGAAAATGATCGTGGAAGGCGTCTATTCCGCAAAAGCAGCAAAAGAACTGGCTGAGAAATATGATGTGGAAATGCCGATCATCACAGAAATAAACAAAGTCCTGTTCGAAGGAAAAAGTGCAGCGGAAGCGGTGATCGATCTTATGGTAAGAGATAAGAAAGTGGAGACGCCGATGCTTCCATGGGAAGACGGACAGAAAACTAACTGAGATGTTATAGAAAAACTGTAACTGTTCAGTACCTCGCGGGATAGCTGACTGCTGAATGGTTACGAAAAACTTTCGAATGCATCATTTACGGAAAATTCTATAGACAGAGATGATAAATATGCAAAAAGCAGATGTTATATAAATACATCTGCTTTTTACATTTGAATGATAAAATATTTTTTAACTACTCTTTATCAGAATGCAATGTCCCTTAAATCCTCGGGAATATGTGAACTGTGGAAATTTTCGTTCAGAGTATCGATCAGATCCATATCCTCCTGTTCGATTGTGAAATCAAAAATATTGCCGTTACTTCTGATGCGGTCAGGATGTACGGATTTCGGGATTACTGATATTCCCTTCTGGGTAGCCCAGCGCAGGCCAATCTGAGCGGGAGTATGGGCATATTTGGTTCCGAGTACACACATAACATCATTATCAAGATATGCACCTCTTGCAAGCGGGGCATATGCCTGTACCTGGATTCCTTTATTCTGGCAATAATCAATCAGCTCTTTCGGATAGCAGAGAGGATGGCATTCAATCTGATTTACAGCAGGTATGATTCCGGAATTGGCTTCCAGTTCTTCCAGATGACGGATTTCAAAATTACTGACACCAATAGAAAGAGCCCGCCCGGATTTCTGGATTTCCTCCAGTACTTTCCAGGTGCTGAGATAACATCCCGGAACCGGCCAGTGGATCAGATACAAATCCACATAATCCAGTTTGAGCCGGTCCAGGCTTCTTTCAAAAGCACCCTGAATGTCTCCCAGACGCTGTGCGGTATTCCATACTTTTGTAGTAATAAAAAGTTCATTTCGCGGTATTCCACAGCTGGCGATTCCCCGTCCTACATTTTCTTCGTTTTTATATACGGAGGCTGTATCAATCAGACGGTATCCTGATTCAACAGCAGAAATAATAGCATTTTCGGCCTCATTTTCCCCGGTGGCTTTGTATACTCCCAGTCCGAGTAAAGGCATCTCTCTGTTTGTATTCAGAAAAACAGTATTATCCAAAACAATTCCTCCAATTCCTATATACACTTTGGGCAAGCTGCTTTGCCCGATAATCTTGTCCAAGTATAACATAAAAATGTGTCAGAAGTACATAAAAATTATTAAGTTTTTGCAAGAACACATTGTTAACAATATAACATAAGGGTTAAAGTATTAACAGTTCTTGTGAAAAAAGCTATTTCAAAGCATATATTTCAAAATTTTTTTAGTGATTATTTATGCTAAATGGCTTGCGGAAACGAAAAAAAAGATGTATAATATCAGTAAATTGATAATTTATTGTCATAAAAAAAGACTGAATTTTATAAATTCAGTGTATTTTTCAATAGAAGGGAGCATTTAACCATGCATTTAATCAAAGATGAAAATGGGAATCTTGTCCAGCACGGACATGGGCACACTCATGAACATACCCATGAAGATGGTATGACTCATACTCATGAGCATACTCATGGCGAAGGTCATGATCATGGACATTCTCATACAGATCATGCCTGTGATACTGCTCATTGCGGATCCTGCAGTGAAGGTGACTGTAAGAATGAGACACTGGCTCTTCTGACATATATGCTTCAGCACAATGAGCATCATGCTCAGGAACTGGATCAGATGGCTGATAACCTTGCCAAGATGGGAATGGATGCAGCATGTAAGACTATTAAGGAAGCTGTTGCAGATTTTCAGAAAGGCAATATGAGACTTGGACTTGCCTTAACACTTGTTAAAGAAGAGATGAAATAGGAGGCGACATCACATGTGTCTGGCAACTGTATATAAAGAAAGTGACGATTCTGTTATTTTTAAAAATGTTTCCCGTATAGATGTGGATGGGAATAAATTGATTCTCCGTGATATTATGGGAGATGAGAGAGTGGTCGAGGGAACTATTTTAATGGTTGACCTTGCCAACAGTATTGTGAAACTGAAATGTGACTGATATTAAGATAGGGACAAAACACCTTTTGACCTTAACATCATTTTTTATTTATAGAAAGAATACTAAGACAGATTTAGGAGGCACCTGGTTTTATGGCACACGTAATTGCTGTCGCAGGAAAAGGCGGCGTGGGAAAAACAACATTATGCGGAATGCTGATCCAGTACCTGTGTGAAAAGGGTAAAGGGCCGATTCTTGCAGTAGATGCTGATGCAAACTCAAACCTCAATGAGGTTCTTGGCGTAAAGGTAGAGACAACTCTTGGCGATGTGCGCGAAGAAATTGCACGTGCAGAGCTTGCAAAAGAGAATCCAATTCCTACCGGAATGTCTAAGGCTGATTACGCGGAAATGCGTTTTGAAGATGCGCTTGTAGAAGATGATGATTTTGATCTTCTTGTCATGGGCAGAACTCAGGGAAAAGGCTGTTACTGTTATGTTAATGGTCTTCTTCAGACTCAGCTTGCAAAATACCAGAATAATTATCCGTATATTGTTGTAGATAATGAAGCCGGAATGGAACATATCAGCAGAGGTGTTCTTCCGAGCATGCAGACTGCCATTCTGGTCAGCGACTGCTCCAGAAGAGGCGTACAGGCAGTAGGCAGGATTGCAGAACTCATTAAAGAATGTGATATGCATCCTGATACAGTCGGTCTGATCATTAACCGAGCTCCGAAAGGAGAATTGAATAAGGGAATTCAGGAAGAGATTGCAAATCAGGGACTGACACTTCTTGGTGTTGTTCCACAGGATGAAACAGTTTATGAATATGACTGTGAGGGACGTCCTACAAGCACACTTCCGGAAGACAACCCTGTCAAGACTGCACTTCGTGCAATCGTTGATAATTTAAAATTATAAGATACACCCCTTGTCGGATGAGAATCCGATGAGGGATGTTTGTGCGCATAGGAAATCTATATATGCAGAGATAAATACAAGTTTACATCTTTATTTTTTAAGTTAAATAACCCATGGGAGGGGATGGGATGGGTTATCACAGTTATCTTTAACGGAGCCAATTCTTCAGATATAGATAACCGGGATTTCCTGCCTGTGGGATTATTAATAAAATAAAAATGTGTATCTTAAAGGAATACACAAACCAGAATTAAAGGAGGTCTATAATGAGTGAATTCAAATTAACTACAGTGGAAGAGTTTGAAGAGGCTACTGCCAGACTTTTGGAGACAGGTGCAAAGGTTGGAGCTGACGCATGGCAGTTCCGTGTAAAAAACCAGACTCCACATTGTAAATTCGGTGAGCAGGGTGTCTGCTGTCGTATCTGTGCTATGGGACCATGTCGTATTACCCCTAAAGCGCCAAGAGGTATCTGTGGATGTGACGTCCATGGTATCGTAGGAAGAAACTTCCTGAAATTTACAGCAGGTGGTGCAGCTACTCACTCTGATCACGGTCGTGAAATCTGCCACACATTATATTGTGCAAAAGACGGCGGAAACTATCAGGTAAAAGATCCTGAGAAACTGATCCGTATCGCAAAAGAATGGGGCGTAGAGACAGAAGGAAAAGATATCTATGATCTGGCTCATGAAATGGCTGAGACAGGATTGATGGAATATGGTAAACCATTTGGATATCAGAGATTCCTTGACAGAATGCCTGCAGGACAGAAAGAGAAACTGATTGAAAATGAAATTGCACCACGTGCGATCGACCGTGAAGTTTCCACTTCTTTACATATGGCTCATATGGGATGTTCTTCTCTTCCGGAAGCTCTTGTAAAACAGTCTATCCGCTGCGGTATGGCTGATGGATGGGGCGGTTCCATGATGGGAACAGAGTTCTCTGATGTTTTATTCGGAACTCCGAAGCCAATTGACACGGAAGCTAACCTTGGTGTAATGGTTGAAGAGAATGTAAACATCGTTGTACACGGACATGATCCGAGTCTTTCCGAGATGATTTGTGAATATGCAGACAGCAAAGAAATGATCGATTATGCAAAATCTGTAGGAGCA
Organism: Blautia sp. Marseille-P2398; assembly: GCF_964240315.1. Classification (NCBI taxonomy): domain Bacteria; kingdom Bacillati; phylum Bacillota; class Clostridia; order Lachnospirales; family Lachnospiraceae; genus Blautia; species Blautia sp. Marseille-P2398. Next base: position 322,351 of record NZ_CAXSTD010000001.1, on the reverse strand, counting down.
AAAGGAATCACTGTTTCCGGTGTATGCTGTACTTCAAACGAAGTAGCTATGCGTCGCGGTGTTCCGATGGCCGGTAACTTCCTGCAGCAGGAGAATGTAGTACTGACAGGTGCCTGCGAAGCAATCGTAGTAGACGTTCAGTGTATCTTCCCTGCATTAGGACCTTTAAGCAAATGCTTCCATACTAAATTTATCACAACTTCTCCGATCGCTCAGATGCCTGATGCTGAATTTATCAGATTCAATGCTGAGACAGCAGGAGAGAATGCAAAAGCAATCGTTAAGATGGCTATTGATAACTTCAAGAACAGAAAACCTGAACTTGTACATATCCCACAGCTGAAACAGAAAGCTACAGTTGGTTATTCCGTAGAAGCAATCGTTAAGGTTCTTGACGGTGTTACAAACTCTCAGGTTGATGAGACAGGAACAACAAAACCATTACTTGAGTGCATCACTTCCGGTGTTATCCGTGGTGCTGTTGCTATGGTTGGATGTAACAATCCTAAGATCCGTCCTGACTATGCACATATTGAACTGATGAAGAAATGTATCGCTAATGATATCGTTGTCATTGCTTCCGGATGTTCTGCACAGGCAGCTGCAAAAGCAGGTCTTATGGACAAATCTGCAAAAGATCTTTGCGGTGCAGGTCTGAAACGTGTCTGTGAACTGGCTGATATCCCACCGGTACTCCACATGGGATCATGCGTAGATATTTCCCGTATGATGATCCTTGCTGCTGAACTTGCAAAAGATGCAGGTCTTCAGATTAATCAGCTTCCTGTAGTTGGATGTGCTCCTGAGTGGATGTCTGAAAAAGCTGTATCCATCGGTAACTATGTAGTAGGTACCGGTATTGATACATTCCTTGGTGTTGATCCATATGTTTCCGGTTCTTCAGAAATGGGAGAGCTTCTTACAGAGGGAACAAGAAAATGGACAGGAGCTGCTTATACAGTAGAAACAGATATTGAGAAATTAGTTGATCTGATGATCGAAAGAATCGAAGAGAAGAGAACAGCATTAGGAATCTAATCTGCTGTGATCTTAAAAATGTAATAAAAGGTGGATGACGTAAAATGAAAATAGCAGTTACAGGAAAAGGCGGCGTAGGCAAAACTACTTTTGCAGCAACGCTGGCCAGGTTGTATGCAGCAGAGGGAAGACCGGTACTTGCAGCAGATGTGGATCCGGATGCGAATCTTGGTCTTGCATTAGGCTTTGATGAAGAAACACTGGATTCTATTGTACCAATTTCCAAAATGCGTAAGCTTGTGGAAGAACGTACAGGTGCGACTGCGGGAAATCAGTTCTATCATCTGAATCCGAAAGTAGACGATATCCCGGAGAAATATGGTAAGGTCTGTAATGGCGTGCGTCTCCTTGTCCTGGGAACTGTCGAGACAGGCGGTGGCGGATGTGTATGTCCGGAGCATGTAATGCTGAAACGTATTATTAACAATCTGGTACTGAGAAGAGAAGATGTAGTAATTCTTGATATGGAAGCCGGCCTGGAACATCTCGGCAGAGGAACCACAGAAGGAGTTGACGCATTTGTCGTAGTGATCGAACCGGGTGCAAGAAGCGTTCAGACATACAAGAATGTGAAGCGTCTGGCAAAGGATCTGGGAGTATCTCAGGTAAAGGTTGTTGCAAACAAAGTACGCAACGAGGATGACGAAAACTTTATCAGAGAGCGGATTCCACAGGAAGATCTTTTAGGAATGATCCATTACAACACAGAGGTAATTGATGCGGACAGACAGGGCAAGTCCCCTTATGATTTCAGCAAAACAGTTACTGATGAGATCATTAAGATAAAAGAAAAAATAGATCGTCAATAATCTCATATATTAGGAGGTAAACAAAAGTGACTTTATTTGAAAGTGTTTTCGCGGGAAACGATGCGGTTTATGGACTGACAGAGGGTGCCATTAACCAGGCAATTGAAAAATACGGCGCTGACAAAGCAGTCAGCTTCCCTGATACAGCATATTCTTTACCATGCTACTATGCAGTAACAGGAACAAAGGTTGGAACTCTTGCAGAGTTAAAAGATGCTCTTGCAGTAGTAAAAACTCTTATGACAAGAGAGAAGAGAACAAATGACGTATTTATGTCAGGTGTTGCTACAGCTCTCTGCGCAGAATTTATCGAAGTTCTGAAATATATCGATGGAGCAGTTCCTTACGAAGCTCCTTGCTACGGACATCTTGCAGATGCAGTGATCCGTGAACTTGGTGTACCGCTTGTAACAGGCGATATCCCTGGTGTAGCAGTTATCCTTGGAAAAGCTCCTTCCGCTCAGGAAGCAGCAGACCTTGTTAAATCCTATCAGTCTCAGGGTATCCTGATCACTCTGGTTGGTGACGTTATTGACCAGTTAGAGGAAGTTGGATACAAGACAGGTGCTAACGTACGTGTTATCCCGCTTGGAAAAGACGTTACAGCAGTTATCCATGTAGTATCTGTAGCACTTCGTGCAGCTCTTATCTTCGGTAACGTAAAACCAGGTGATGCTGCAACTCTGATGGATTACACAATGAAACGTGTACCTGCATTTGTTAATGCATTTGCACCGTTAAATGATGTGATCGTAGCTTGTGGTGCAGGCGCTATCGCTCTTGGATTCCCGGTTATCACAAACCAGGAAGATGTTGCAAGAGTACCGAAGAGCCTGATCTGCCAGAAAGACATCTCCAAATGGAATGCAACTTCTCTGGAAGCACGTGACATCAAAATCAAAATTACAAACATCGATATCCCGGTTGCTTTCGCATCTGCATTCGAAGGTGAGATTATCCGTCGTAAAGACATGCAGGTTGAATTCGATGGTTCCCGTGTAGACTGTGCAGAGCTTGTACATACATGTGATGCAAGTGAAGTAGAAGACCATAAGATTACAGTTGTTGGTCCGGAAGTAGACGACATGGAACTTGGCAGCAAGAACAGCATTGCATATGTTGTTAAAGTTGCAGGTAAAAACATGCAGCCTGACTTTGAACCTGTTATCGAGCGTAAGTTCCATAACTACATCAACTGTATCGAAGGTGTATACCATACAGGACAGAGAGATATGCAGAGAATCCGTATCAGCAAAGATGCATTTGCTGCAGGCTTCAAGATCAAACATATCGGTGAAGTTCTCTATACACAGGTTAAGAATGAATTTGACGCAGTTGTTGATAAATGTGAAGTTACTATTTATACAGATCCTGCTGAGTGTACAAGAATCCGTCATGAAGTTGCTATCCCGATCTTCGAGAAACGTGATGACCGTCTGAATACTCTGACAGACGAATCTGTAGATGTATATTACAGCTGTATCCTCTGCCAGGCATTCTCCCCGTCTCACGTATGTGTTGTTACACCTGAGAGACTTGGACTTTGCGGTGCCGTTTCATGGCTGGATGCAAAAGCTACCCACGAGCTGGATCCAAACGGACCTTGCCAGGTAATTACAAAAGAAAGACCTATTGATGAGAACCTTGGTTCTTATGAAGATGTAGATGAAGCTGTTAAGAAATTATCCCAGGGTGCATTAGAGCACGTTACACTGTACTCTATCATGCAGGATCCTATGACATCATGCGGATGCTTCGAGTGTATCTGCGGTATCGAGCCATTCTCCAATGGTGTTGTTATCGCTAACCGTGAGTATGCAGGCATGACACCTCTTGGAATGACATTCTCAGAAATGGCATCCATGACAGGTGGTGGTGTTCAGACACCTGGTTTCATGGGACATGGTAAACATTTCATCAGCTCCAAGAAGTTCATGAAGGCAGAAGGCGGTATTGAACGTATCGTATGGATGCCAAAAGAACTGAAAGAGTTTGTTGCTGAGCGTCTTAACAACACAGCAAAAGAACTCTACGGAATTGAAAACTTTACAGATATGATCGGTGATGAAACAATCGCTACTGATCCGGAAACACTGGTTGGATTCCTTACAGAAAAAGGCCATCCGGCATTAGCCCTTGATCCGATGATGTAAAGATGGTGGTTTTCCCGGAGGTATTATGTGAGTCATGCGGAGGCTTTTAATAAGCCTCCGGGTTTAAACGCTCAAAAGCGTATAGATAAAAACCATAGTATATTATATTTCAAGGACATACAGAATGTGATCGTGTGAAAGTACAATCGTTCTGTTTCGTAAGGACGGAATGTGGCTGCCGTAATGATTTGCTGATAAAAATATATGCGGAGTGTATGAAGAATCAGCAAAGTTTAGATATGGCAATTTGCCGAATTTTTTTCACTTTGTTATGGAAAATAAAGGAAAGCTGTGAAATTGTTGTTTTTTTAACAAAATATGACAGACTGTACTTGTCAACGGGCAGGATAATGTTGTATACTACACATGACATAGTGTGTAAGTCTGCGAAAAGATACATACACATAGTAATTTTTTTAAGGAGGCCAAAAAAATGCCGTTTAATCAGAAACTTCAGAAATTCAATGCAAAGATTAATACAGTCACCATTGGCAGCGGAGATAAGACTGTAACAATCGGCGGAGACTCTACTTATCCATTTTATTCTTTTGATGCACCATCAGAAAACACACCTAAGATCGGTGTGGAGATCTCTGATATGGGTCTTGAGAATGTTGTATCCGAAGGTATCAAAGCATACTACGACGGAGCTTCCACAATCGGAGAAATGGCTAAAAAAGCAGCAGCTATGGAAGGTGCTGATTTTGTAGCGCTTATCCTTGAAGGCGGAGATCCGAACGGTGTAAACAAATCTGTTGATGAACTTATTGCAGTTGTAAAAGACGTTGCAGATTCCATTGATGCACCATTAGTAGTAGAAGGATGCAAGAACGTAGAAAAAGACGCTGAACTTCTTCCGAAAGTAGCTGAAGCTCTTCAGGGAAGAAATGTATTGATCCTTTCTGAAAAAGAAGAAAACTACAAAGCAATCGGTGCTGCAGCAGGACTTGCTTACGATCAGATCGTAGGTGCAGAATCTGCCGTAGATATCAACCTTGCTAAACAGCTTAACGTTGTAACTACTCAGTTAGGCGTTAACGCACAGAAGATCGTTATGAATATCGGCAGTGCTGCTGCCGGATATGGATATGAGTACGTTGTATCTACAATGGATCGTATCAAAGGTGCAGCTTTATCTCAGAATGATAACATGCTGCAGATGCCTATCATTACACCGGTATCCGCTGAGACATGGGGCGTAAAGGAAGCTACAGCTTCTGAAGCTGACATGCCTGAATGGGGACCGGAAGAAGAGCGTGGAATCGATATGGAAGTTATGACAGCTGCTGCTGACCTTGCAGCCGGATCTGATGCAGTCATCTTAAGACATCCGGAAGCTGTTGCAACTATTTCCAGAATGATCAAAGCACTTGCGTAATTGAATAGGAGGAACAAATAAAATGGCACTGAATGGTATTCAGATCTTTAAATTAACACCAAAGAAAAACTGTAAGGAATGCGGATGCCCAACATGTATGGCTTTCTCTATGAAAGTTGCTCAGGGCGCTATGAAAATCGAACAATGTCCGCATATGTCTGATGAAGCTTTAGCATCTCTTTCCGAGGCAACTGCTCCGCCAATGAAGACAATCAAAATTGGTACTGGTGCAGAAGAGCACACTCTGGGTGGAGAAACAGTATTATTCAGACATGAAAAAACATTTGTAAGCAAGCCAAGATATGCAGTAGCTCTGTGCACATGTATGGATGATGCTACAGTAGAGGCGAAACTTGCAGAAATCCCGAAGGTAGATTATGACCGTATCGGTGAAAGAATGTATGCTGAACTTGTATATGTAAACTGTGGCGAAGGTGCAGATGCAGCTAAATATACTGCACTTGTAGAAAAAGCTGCAGGTCTTGGCAGAACTTTAGTTCTTGAATGTAAAGATCCTGAAATCGCAAAAGCAGCTCTTGCAGTATGCAAAGACAGCAAACCGGTCTTAAACGGTGCAGATGCTTCCAACTATGAAGCAATGAACGCAGTTGCTACAGAAGCAGGTGTTGTTCTCGGTGTATCCGGTAAAGACTTAAATGAATTATATGATACAACAGCAGCTCTTGAAAAACTCGGAAACAAGAACCTTGTTCTTGATACAACAGGCGCTGACATCAAAGAAACCTTTGCAAACACTGTACAGGTTCGTCGTGCAGCTCTGAAAGATCAGGACAGAACATTTGGTTATCCATCTATCGTAAACCTTGTTAAGATCGCAAAAGGTGACCTTCACTTACAGGCAGCTTTAGCATCTATGTTTACAATGAAATATGGTTCCATCATCGTTATGGAGCAGATGACATATGCAGAAGCTCTTCCATTATATGGTCTGCGTCAGAACGTTTTCACTGATCCGCAGAAACCAATGAAAGTTGAGCCAGGCATCTATCCATTAAATGGTGCTGATGAGAATGCAGTAGTAGTTACTACTGTAGACTTCGCTCTTACATATTTCGTAGTATCCGGCGAGCTGGAGCGTTCCGGTGTTCCGCTTAACCTGGTAATCAATGATGCAGGCGGACTTTCCGTACTGACATCCTGGGCAGCTGGTAAATTCTCCGGCAACAGCATTTCCGCTTACATCAAAGAAAATGTTGAGCCTAAGGTAAAATCCAGAAAGCTTATTATCCCAGGTAAGGTAGCAGTTCTTAAGGGTGACCTTGAAGCAAAACTTCCTGGATGGGAAATCATCGTTGGACCAAGAGAAGCTGTACAGCTTGTTAAATTCTTAAAAGATATGCAGGCTGACGGTCAGATCTGATCGGAATGACATGCCGGACCGGTCATCTGACCGGTCTGGCTCTTAATAAGAAGCATACAGGTTTTATTCCTGTGTAAATAAATAAAAAGGAGAACACGGTTATGGCAAAATTTGTAACAATCGGAGAAAGACTTTCCACTACTGCACCTGCAGTAAACAAAGCATTTACAGAAAGAGATCCAGAGCCGATCATCAAAAGAGCAAAACAGCAGCTTGACGCTGGTGCTACTTACCTTGATGTAAACATCGGACCTGCTGAGAACGATGGAGAAGATCTGATGAAATGGGCAGTACAGCTCCTTCAGTCAGAGTTTGACAATGTTCCGCTTGCACTGGATACAACAAACAAGAAAGCTATTGAAGCTGGTATCTCTGTATATAACAGAGCAAAAGGAAAACCGATCGTTAACTCTGCTGATGCTGGTGACAGAATCACAAACATCGACCTTGCAGCAGCAAACGATGCCATCTGTATCGCACTTTGCTCTTCCGGTATGGTAGCAGCAGACAATGATGAACGTATGATGCACTGCCAGAACATGCTTGAAAGAGGTATGTCTCTTGGTATGGAAGCTGAAGATCTGTGGTTTGACCCGTTATTCCTGGTTGTAAAAGGAATGCAGGACAAACAGATGGAAGTTCTTGAAGCAATCAAAATGTTCTCTGATATGGGACTGAACTCCACAGGTGGTCTTTCCAATAACAGTAACGGTATGCCGAAACATATCCGTCCGATCATGGACTCTGCTCTTGTAGCAATGGCTATGATGAACGGTCTTACATCTGCAATCGTTAATCCTAACGACCTTCGTCTGATGGAAACTATTAAATCCTGTGATGTATTCAAAGGCAATACACTGTATGCAGATTCCTACCTGGAAATCTAATCAGTATAGCTGAGAAATCTAATAAAATATTCGACCGACATAAATGAATACATAATTATGGGGGCTGAAGGCTTCGGTCTTCGGTCCCTGTTTTATTACAGGCTATTACGACTATGAGAAAGGTGGTTGCCGAATGTTTAAGGTAACATTTTCATTCGAAGATGGCAGTATGGTAGAAACTTTTGCCAATGCGGGGGATAATTTACTGGAGGTTGCACGAAGTGCCAATGTGGCTATTGATGCACCATGTTCCGGAAACGGAGCCTGCGGAAAATGTCGTGTCCAGTTAAAGAGCGGAGAACTGGAAAGCAAAAAGACATTACATATTTCTGACGAAGAATATCAGGCGGGATGGCGTCTGTCTTGCTGCAGCAAGATCAGTGCGGACGTCAATGTGCTGGTACCTGATATTGCATCTGCCTATAAGAGCAGAATGAAAGTAGCTGATTTAAGTTCGAAAGAGGAAATAGCCATTTTTGAAAATGCCAAGAGTGATATACAGCTGGCAGGCATTGAACTGAAAAATAGTCTGGAGGTTGTGGATGTGCTGATGGACGTTCCCTCTCTGGATGATACTATGCCGGACAATGAGAGACTGACACGTGCATTGCGGAAATATTTAAATATCAACAGAGTACGGATACCATATGTAGTCCTGAAAAAACTCCCTGATGTACTGAGAGAGAACAATTTTGCAGTGAAATGTGTGATCCGCGCTACTTCTGACGATATGTATGTCTATGATATATTTGGCAAAGACGAGGATGTGGTCATCGGAGGTCTGGCAATTGATATCGGTACAACTACAGTTTCTGCTGTACTGATTAATATGGAAAATGGAGAAATTCTGGCAAAAAGTTCTGCCGGAAACGGACAGATCCGTTTTGGTGCAGATGTAATAAACCGAATCGTGGAATCACAGAAACCCGGAGGTCAGAAAAAATTGCAGGATGCGGTGATCAAGGAGACTATCAATCCAATGATCCACGAAATGTGCAAGAGTGCAAAATTTCCCAAAGACCATATCTACAGGATGTGTGTGGCATCCAATACAACTATGAATCATCTGTTTGCAGGAATCAATGCGGATCCGTTGCGTACAGAGCCTTATATCCCTGCATTCTTTAAGACCAATTCCCTTTTTGCTTCCGATGTGGGAGTTGATATCAATAAAGATGCTCATATTATTATGGCGCCGAATATCGGAAGCTATGTAGGCGGCGATATCACAGCCGGAACTCTGGTCAGCCAGATTTGGAACAGGCCCGAATTCTCACTGTTTATCGACCTTGGTACAAATGGAGAGCTTGTATTTGGAAACTCAGACTTTATGATGAGCTGTGCATGTTCAGCAGGTCCTGCCTTTGAGGGTGGTGACATCAGCTGTGGTATGCGTGCCACAGACGGAGCCATCGAAGCATGTACCATTGACAAAGAGACTATGGAGCCTACCTACAAGATCGTAGGTGATCCGGGAACGAAACCTGTAGGTTTATGTGGATCCGGTATCATCGATGTGATCAGTGAACTTTATATCTGCGGAATCATCAACCCCAAGGGTAAATTTATCCGTGAAGGAAAGAGAATCAAACATGACAAATACGGTATGGGCAGCTATATCCTTGCATTTGAGGAAGAGGCAGGTTCTGTAAAGGATGTTGAGATTACAGAAGTTGATATTGACAACTTCATCCGTGCCAAAGGTGCCATCTTCTCAGCAATCCGTACAATGCTTACTTCTCTGGACTTCGATGTGAGCATGATCGATGATGTGTATGTTGCAGGCGGTATCGGAAGCGGTATCAACATGCAGAATGCAGTCAACATCGGTATGTTCCCGGATATCCCGATCGAGAAATTCCACTACATTGGTAACTCTTCTCTGACAGGTGCGTATCTGATGCTTCTGTCAACACCGGCAGAGAAGAAGACTTATGAACTTGCTGCAAATATGACATATATGGAACTTTCTACAGTACCGATCTATATGGATGAATTTGTAGGTGCATGTTTTATTCCTCATACAGATACAAGTATGTTCCCGACTGTAATGGAAGAGGTTCAGAACCGCTGATGAATTTCAGTAATTTCTATATGAGAAATTATGAATATCTAGAGAAATAAAATAACAGGACAGATCTTTGGATCCCTTTGATCTGTCTTGTTTATGGAGATTTATATGGCATTTAGTTTAAATGACTTAAATTATGAAAAAGACAGTAAGGAAAGAATGCCGTGGGAGCATTACACTCAGGAGTTTGCAGCTGCAGACCCGAAGGAGATCGCTTCCAGATTGTCTATTCCTTACGATGAAGAAACCCAAAAACTGACTTTAACTTTTCTTGGAACACAGTATCAGATTACATGGCCGGATTTTGAAGTAACACATACTCCGGATGATAAAGGTTTTTATCCACTGGAGAACATGATCTATGCAAGGATCCTGACGATTCGTTTTCTTTTAAACGGTGTGAAGTCTGAGAGTTCCGGAAAATTTAAGACATACCGGGAGATGCCATGGGGAGAAGTATATTTAAGACAGTTTGACGGCAGATGTATCAAACGTCTGGCATTTTCCTATGGTAACCGTCCGGGAGATTTCAGGGCGATCATGGAGCATATCAGTGCCATACCTGTAAAGCATGGAGATATTGCCTATGAAGTAGAAATTTTTCCGGAATATAAAATACAGATGATCCTCTGGGAGGGCGATGAGGAATTTCCGCCGTCTTCACAGATTCTCTTTTCTGACAACTTCCCTGTTTCTTTCCAGGCAGAGGATATGGCAGTTATGGGAGATGTGATTATTGGTTCTCTGAAAGCATACCTGAAATGCGTTCAGAAATGACAAATGATATCAGGATTATAGAGATTGCAGAATAATCTGCGGATATCAGAGTCAGATAAGTAAATATAAACAGAAAGAAAGAGGGAGAAAAAATGGGATTTTCAACAAGTACATGTACAGAATTCGTTGAAGTTCTGGCATCTAAGGCTCCGGTTCCGGGCGGCGGCGGTGCGTCTGCATTAGTTGGTGCAGTAGGAACTGCTCTTGGAAATATGGTAGGAAGCCTTACTGTAGGAAAAAAGAAATATGCGGATGTTGAAGACGAAATGTACGAATTAAAAGCAAAATGCGATCAGTTACAGAAGGATTTCCTCCGTCTGATCGAGCGTGATGCAGAAGTATTCGAGCCATTATCAAAGGCATATGGAATGCCAAAGGAAACAGAAGAAGAGAAAGCTGAGAAAGCCAGAGTCATGGAGATCGTATTAAAAGATGCCTGCTCTGTACCAATGGAGATCATGGAGAAATGCTGTGAAGCAATTGAACTGATCGTAGAATTCGGTGCAAAAGGCTCTAAGCTTGCCATCAGTGATGCAGGCGTTGGTGCAGCTTTCTGTAAAGCAGCATTACAGGGTGCCAGCCTGAACGTATACATCAACACAAAATCCATGGCTGACAGAGAGTATGCAGAAGAATTAAACAGAAAAGCAGATGCCATGCTTGAGAAATATACAAAGATCGCAGATGACACATTCAACAGCGTACTTGGCAGACTGAAATAATAGTAAATAAAATAGAAATTTCTGTATTGTTTTCCGTCTCTTTTAATAAAGTGTAACATTATTTATTGAGATGTATTTTTTTACAGAGTGCATATGATTTATGAGGCGGTTATGCTGAAATCATTCAGATACAGTATAGAATAATAACGTATAATTTCGGAGGGAACGACAAATGGCTAAGCAGTTATTAGGTAAAGAAGTAACAGCAGCATTAAACGAGAAAATCAAAGCAAACGTAGCAGAGCTTCAGGGAAAAGGAGTAAATCCTACCCTCTGCATCATCCGTGTTGGTGAAAACCCAAGCGATATCTCCTATGAAAGAGGAGCAACAAAACGCTGTGAAACTTTAGGCGTTGCATGTGAGAAAATTTTACTTCCGGAAGATGTTTCCCAGGAAGAACTTCTTGCAACAATCGATAAAGTAAACAAAGATGACAGCATTCACGGCGTATTATTATTCCGTCCGCTTCCAAAACATCTGGATCAGGCAGTGATCGAGAATGCACTTGCTCCTGAAAAAGACGTTGACTGTATGACAGACCTTTCCATGTCCGGTGTATTCACAGGCAAGAAGATTGGTTTCCCGCCATGTACACCACAGGCTTGTATGGAAATCCTTGATCATTACGGAATCGACTGCACAGGCAAAAAGGCAGTAGTAATCGGAAGAAGCCTTGTTGTTGGTAAACCTGCAGCAATGATGCTGGTTAAAAAGAACGCAACTGTTACGATCTGCCACACAAGAACTGTAGATATGCCGTCTGTAGCACGTGAAGCAGATATCATTATTGTAGCAGCAGGCCGCGCCGGTGTTGTTGGTGCCGAATATGTAAAAGAAGGCCAGACAATCATCGATGTAGGTATCAACGTAAATGCAGAAGGCAAACTCTGCGGTGATGTTGATTACGCAGCAGTAGAGCCTATCGTAGATGCTATTACACCTGTACCTGGCGGTGTTGGAAGTGTAACAACTTCTGTACTGGTTGGTCATGTGGTAGAAGCTGCAATGAGAAAGGTAAACGCATAAGATGAAAAAAGTGCCGGGAAAATATTTCTGGCTGCTTATGACAATAACAGGTGCCCTGATGTTCGGGGCACCTGCTTTGGTAAGTGCCAGTGAAGGGATAGCGTCCACTGATACAGAAAACAGCGCAGCAGACAATGCTGCAGATACCCCAGATGACGACACGATAGCTAAAACAACTGATAGTGCAGAAAAAAACAGTCAGGAAACTGATCATTCAGGAGAGGGACAGATCTCCAAACCTAAATATCTCGAAAATGCAGAAAATAACGGAGAAGAAATTATCTCCGATGAAGACCCGACAGATAATACTTATGGATACTACACGATTATGGGTGGAACAACTGTTTCCGTCGATGAAATGTGTTCATTATACAACAGTCAGGGATGCACTTACCCATCTGAAGAACTCAGTGGCGGCGGAGCATCTGATATAGATACCTTTTGCAATATTATTGTAGAGGAGGCAAATGCCGAGAATGTACGTGGTGAAGTAGTTTTTGCGCAGGCAATGCTGGAAACCGGATGGCTGAGTTTCGGTGGTGATGCGGGAATCGACCAGTTCAATTTCGCAGGTCTTGGAACAACCGGAGGTGGAGTCAAAGGAATCGCATTTCCGGATGTAAGAACAGGAATACGTGCTCAGGTTCAGCATCTCAAAGCCTACGCCTCCACAGATTCCCTGAATCAGGAATGTGTAGATGAACGCTTCGATTACGTGACAAGAGAGACGGCGCCTTACGTGGAATGGCTGGGAATCCAGGAAAATCCTTATGGCGGCGGCTGGGCAGCAGGAAAAGATTATGGAAGTAAATTAAGAAAAATACTGGCAGATTTGAAATCAGGGACATAAAGACAGAGTTTTGCGCCTTATTTGTATTATTTTTCTGAACTGCTGTAAATGATTTTTAAATTCTTAAATAAAGAAAGGATGTTGAGTAAAATGAAAAGAAAATTGATGATTTGTGCAATGGCTTTGTGTATCTGTGCAGGATTGACCGGTAACACTGGAGAGGTCAGCGTATGGGCATCCGAAGGATCATCTTCGGATGCTGTCCGGATAGGCGCTCTGAAAGGTCCGACAGCAATGGGAATGGCGCAGCTTCTTGATGAAGACGGATACGATTTTACGATTGCTGCATCTCCGGATGAGATTGTTCCGATGGTAGTACAGGACAAGCTTGATATTGCAGCTGTTCCGGCAAATCTGGCAGCAACGTTGTATCAGAAGACAGATAAGGATGTCAGTGTTCTGGCGGTCAATACGTTGGGTGTTCTCTATCTTGTGGAGAATGGAGACAGTGTAAAATCTGTGGAGGATCTTAAGGGAAAGACTATTTATGCCAGTGGGAAGGGTGCAACTCCGGAATATGCCCTGAACTCTGTTCTTAAAGCGAATGGAATCGACCCTGAAAAAGATGTGACTGTTGAATTTAAATCTGAGCACGCAGAGGTAGTTTCCGCACTTGTGCAGGATCAGACAGCAGTCGGACTTCTTCCGCAGCCTTTTGTAACTACAGCGCTGATGAAAAACGATAAGCTGAAGGTTGCCCTGGATCTGAACAAACTGTGGGAAGATTCCATGGATGACGGAAGTAAACTTGTGACAGGAGTTGTGATCGCAAACAATGAGTTTGTTCAGGATCATGCAGATAAAGTAAATGATTTTATGGATGCTTATAAAGAATCTGTAGATTTTGTCAACAGTGACACAGAAGTTGCGGCCCAGATCATAGGAGATCATGATATTATTGCAAAAGAAGTTGCACAGAAAGCAATCCCTGACTGCAGTATTGTGTTTATTGAAGGTGATGAGATGAAAACCATGCTTTCAGGATATCTGGCAACTCTGGATGATCAGAATCCTGAGATTATAGGAGGACAGTTGCCGGATGATGCATTCTATTACACACGATAGAGCAAAAACTGACAATGGAACGAAATATACAGGAATTCGCATATTAGCAGTGTTTTTCTGGATCGCAATCTGGCAGTTTGCGAGTATGTATCTGAAACAGGAGATCCTTCTGGCATCTCCTGTTTCTGTTGTCCGAAAGCTTTTTGAACTGATTTTCAGCGGAAATTTCTGGCAGTCTGTCGGATTTAGTTTTGTACGCATTGTGACAGGATTTCTTCTGGCTGTGTTTCTGGGAATCTTTCTGGCAGTGTTGGCATATTGGTCAAAAACAGTGGAAATCCTGACGGCACCTGTGATCGCAGTGGTCAAATCTACACCTGTGGCATCTTTTATTATTTTGTGCCTGATATGGATTCCTTCGAAAAATCTGTCAGTTTTTATTTCCTTTCTTATGGTTCTGCCGGTGATATATACAAATATCCTTGAGGGAATACGACAGACGGACAGGAAGATACTGGAAATGGCAAAAGTATTTCGTGTGAATCTCAGAAGACAGATCAGGTATATTTATGTATCGCAGGTACTGCCTTATTTTCTCTCAGCATGCAGGCTTTCTCTTGGAATGTGCTGGAAGGCAGGAGTGGCAGCAGAGGTTATCGGAGTACCTTCAGGTTCTATTGGTGAGAAACTGTATAATGCAAAAATATATCTGAATACTCCGGATCTTTTTGCGTGGACAATTGTGATAATTGTGATCAGTTTTGTATTTGAAAAGTGTTTTCTTGGAATTGTAAGCAGAGTAGTTTATATGATAGAACATAGATAACGGAAATTTTGATTTATGATAATCCTCTTAAATGCATTATTTATGAGGTCTGTTACAGGCGGAGAAGAGATATGGATATAAAGGTAGATCATATTAGTAAAGCATACGGAGAACAGCAGGTACTGCAAGACTTGTCCTGTGTTTTTCCGGAAGGGAAAACCACTTGTATCAGAGGAAGATCCGGATGTGGCAAAACAACACTGATACGGCTTCTTCTGAGACTGGATGTTCCGGATAAGGGGAAAATAGAAGGGGTAAGTGACAGGAAACTCAGTGCAGTATTTCAGGAAGATCGTCTGTGTGAAAATCTGAGCGCTGCTTCTAATATAAGACTGGTATGTACAGAAACAATAACAGACAGAGAACTGGAGGAGGCGTATAAAGCAGTTGCGCTTACTGAGATATGGCAGAAACCGGTTCGTGAACTGAGTGGAGGAATGCGCAGGAGAGTATCTATCCTGAGGGCATTGCTGGCTGAATCAGACTGTGTGATCATGGATGAACCTCTCAGAGGTCTTGATGAAAAAACCAGAGCAAAAACAATTGATTATATTTTGAAAAAGACGGAGGGAAAGACGTTGATCTTTGTTACTCATGAAGAAAAAGAAGCAGTTTGGTTAAAGGCTGACAGAACAGTAGATATATTGACAAAGCATTAAAATTAATGAAAAACTAAATTTCGGTTATAGATTATAGCGTGTCTGAAAAATCATTTCTACAATCTTCAAACACGCTATAACTCCAAAAGAGGAAAAACTTATGATTACATTAAATGATTATCTGTATTCAGGAGATACGGTTTTAAAAATTTTACAGAAATATACCCGGGATCTGAGAAAAGAAGCGAAACTTACTCATAATGAGATTGATATGATGCATGTGAATTTCCTGATTCAGATCACAGAGCTTTTAGAACACAATGATTTCCTTACGGCCCAGTCCCAGAAGATCCGGGAATTTTATAAATATATGGCTCATGAATATCCGTTTCTTGCGTTTACATTTAAAGGAAGGATCAAATCGCTGATCCGGGCAGAAGAGAAATTTAACGGCTATATTGTGGAATATATTTACGATTATTATACAAAACATGGAATCTATCCTCCTGTGTCGGAACTGAAAAATAAACTCAGTTGTTTTCGGGATTTTATTGCATACAGAATTGTGTTGTGTATGCCCAAGTGTCATCTGAAACCAGGAGAAGATCAGGAAACGGCGTCGATCCGCTATCTTTATGAGATTGCCAATGTTCTTCCCGGGTTCCTGGAAGAACGAGGGTTTACGGTGGAGTCTGCCTATGGAGTAAAGAAAAGTACGTCGCCGCTTCTTAATGAAGATGTGAAGATGTATTACCGGGATTATATCTGTGGAACCAGCGGGGAAGGATATCAGTCATTACATATCACAGTTTATGATAACAGTTCCCGTTCTTTCATGGAGGTGCAGCTACGTACCCAGAAAATGGATGACACTGCGGAAATTGGTCCGGCGAATCATCTGGGATATGAGAAGAAACAGCAGGATGAGCGTGCAAGACGTGATGCTATTCCAGAAGGCGAGTGCGTTTATTTCGATGAAGCCTATGAACGGGGCATGCGTCTTTTGCAGCTGGAACTGGCAGATCTGGATGTAAATATGTTTTCCGCAGTAGATAACAGTCTGATCAATGATGGGTGCGGATTGTTCAGGGGAAGACTGATCTTACCTTATGAACATTTGTCAAGATTTCAGAATGATGTGATCGATTGAATAAAACACCTATCTTTTGATGTATAAAAATACAGGGAAATGACAAAAATTGATAAAATATGTAAATTTTTAGTTATATTTTAGGCATTCTATGGTACACTGGTATAGTATATCAAAAATGGGAGGAAAACTCGAAATGAGCAAAAAAGAAGGAAAAGGGTTAAAGTCTTTTAACAAGGGATTTCAAGTGCCTGACACCTACATTATTATCTTTTTAGTAGTTGTTGTCGCAGCACTTCTGACTTTCCTTGTACCAAAGGGATTTTACGAAACACAGGATATTTCGTACATGATCAATGGTGTTGAGAAAACCCGTACAGTAATCAAAGACGGAAGTTTCCAGTATCTGACAGACGATGCAGGAAATGTAGTAACAGAAGGAGTAGCACTCTTTAGTGGAGATGGTGGAACAGGATTCTTCAACTATATGTATAACGGAATCGTAAATAGTTCTGCAATCGAGATTATCGCATTCCTTATGGTAGTAGGTGGTGCATTCGGTATCATGATCCGTACAGGTGCGATTGAATCCGGATTGATCGGATTGATCCGTAAGGCAAAGGGAGCAGAAAAACTGCTGATTCCGATACTTTTCGTACTGTTTTCTCTTGGTGGAGCAGTTTTTGGAATGGGAGAAGAAGCACTTCCGTTTACTATGATTCTTTGTCCGTTGTTTGTAGCAGTTGGATATGATTCAGTTATCGCAGTTCTTGTTACTTATGTTGCAACACAGATTGGTTTCGGTTCATCCTGGATGAATCCATTCTCTGTAGGTATTGCACAGGGTATTGCAGGTATTGATGTATTCTCCGGAGCAGGATTCCGTATGGTAATGTGGGTAGTATTTACAGTTCTTGGCTGTGGAATGACTATGTTCTATGCATCAAAGATCAAAAAGACTCCGACAATCTCAATCGCATATAAGACCGATGCATATTTCCGTGAGCAGAATGAAAAAACAGGAATTGACGAAGGACATTCATTTGGTCTTGGACACATTTTAGTTCTTCTGACACTGGCTGCTACAGTAGTATGGGTAGTTTGGGGAGTTATGACTCAAGGATACTACATGCCAGAGATTGCTACTCAGTTCTTCATTATGGGAATTGTTTCCGGTGTGATTGGAGTTATCTTTAAACTGAACGATATGAAAATGAATGATATCGCAACATCATTCAAAGATGGAGCAAAAGACCTGATCGGTGCTGCACTTGTTGTTGCTATGGCACAGGGCATCATGCAGGTTCTTGGTGGATCTGATCCGACAACACCTACGGTTATTAATACAATTATGTATAATATTTCAAATGCACTGTCTGGAGTTTCCGGAGCAGTTGCAGCAGTACTTATGTATCTGTTCCAGTCCGTATTCAACTTCTTCGTTGTATCCGGAACCGGACAGGCTGCGATTACAATGCCAATCATGGCTCCACTGTCAGACCTGTTAGGTGTTTCACGTCAGACAGCTGTAGTTGCATTCCAGCTTGGTGATGCATTTACAAACCTGATTGTTCCTACATCAGGATGCCTGATCGGATCTCTTGCAATTGCAAAGATTGAGTGGTCTAACTGGATTAAATTCATGTGGAAATTCCTTGGTGTATTAATGATTGGTGCAATTATTACAATTCTTATTGCAGTTGGAACTGGATTCTAAAACATACATTTGATAATTGAGAGTGATTTATGATGAAATTAATTCAGAATATTGATGTCTATGCCCCACAGCATCTGGGGAAAAAAGATGTACTTATAATCAATGATAAGATTGTCAAGATTAAAGATGCAGGCTCTATATGCGCAGACGGATTTCTTTCTGAGGCAGAAATGATCAATGGAGAGGGGTTACTTTTAACTCCGGGATTCATTGACTGTCATGTTCATGTACTTGGAGGCGGTGGCGAAGGTGGATTCGCCAATCGTACTCCGGAAGCAACGATGGAAGGACTTACGAAGTTTGGAGTAACAACAGTTGTTGGCTGCCTTGGAACGGATGGAATCGGTCGTGATATGTGTGCACTGGTTGCAAAGACAAAAGGATTGAATGAGCAGGGAATGTCTGCATACTGTTATACAGGCAGTTATCAGATTCCGGTTCATACGTTGACGGACAGTATTGTCAAAGATATTATGATGATTCAGGAAATCATTGGAACCGGAGAAATCGCGATTTCTGATCATCGTTCTTCACAGCCGACTTTTGAGGAATTTGCGCGTGTCGTTGCGGATACAAGACTTGGCGGTGTTCTTTCTGGGAAAGCAGGTATTGTAAATGTTCATCTTGGCGACAGTCCGAGATGCTTAGATCTTATTGAACGAGTGGTAGATGAGACAGAGATACCGGCTTCTCAAATACTGCCAACACATATCAATCGAAATGAGATGCTTTTTGGCAAGTCGATTGAGTATGCGCTGAAAGGCGGAGCAGTAGACTTTACCGGAAATGAAGATATTGACTATTGGGAAACTATCTGTGATGAGGTACGTGTATGTAATGGTATCAAACGGATGCTGGATGCAGGAGTAAATCCTGACCGTATGACAATTTCTTCTGATGGACAGGGAAGCCTTCCGATGTACAGTAGTGATGGTGAATTCCTTGGAATGGGCGTTGGACAGTCCAGCTGCCTTCTGAAGGAAGTAAAGGAATGTGTATTTAAAACAGAAATTCCTTTAGAAATAGCTATTTCTACAATTACATCTAATCCGGCAGATATTCTTCGGCTCAAAGGAAAAGGTAAGGTTGAAGAAGGCTATGATGCGGATCTTTGTATTCTTGACCAGGAACTTCAGCTTGTTGAAGTAATTGCAAAAGGGAATACAGTTTATACAAAATAAAGTATATTGATGTTAAAAGCACTAGTCATTCAGTTGGCTGGTGCTTTTTGCAATATTAAATTCACTTTAATAAGCACTTTATGATATAATGGGCTCGTAGTCTTTTAAAGACATAAGAACGGGTATAAGGAGAATATAGTATTGATTAATCAGACAGCGAAGAAGATTTTGAAAGCTCTGTCTTTTGATGGTGTGGAAGTAGAAGCATTTCGTCATATGGCGGATTTAAAACGATTGGATCCGATGAAGATTTTTTATAAAAAAATAGATGAGAAAATATATAACGGGAGTCATGCAGTCCCGATTCGTATTTTCTTTCCAACTGAAAAAAGTTTTCGTGAGAGTGAAGAAAAGAAACATAATATTCAAGATAAAAAGATGCTTTTGTTTATACATGGCGGCGGCTGGGTTACAGAGAGTATCGATAATTATGAAAGAATTTGTGCCCGGCTTGCTAATGCAACCGGACAATATGTAGTTGCAGTTGAATACCGACTGGCACCGGAAGATAAATTCCCGGCAGGTCTGGAAGATTGTTATGCCGTTGCGAAAACATTATATTCCGGAGATTTTATGCTCAACATAAAACCCGAAAATATTACATTGATCGGAGATAGTGCTGGAGGGAATCTTTGTGCAGCATTATCTTTGATGGCTAGAGATCGTGGAGAATTTATGCCAAAAAGACAGATACTGATCTATCCGGCTACATATAATGATTATACAGAAAATTCACCATTTCCATCTGTTAAGGAAAATGGAACAGATTATCTTTTGACAGCTGGGAAGATGCAGGATTATATTGATCTTTATGCGAGAAATAAAGAGGATAAGAAGAATCCTTATTTTGCACCATACATAGCAGAAGATTTAGCGAATCAACCTGATACATTGATTCTTACATGTGAATTTGATCCACTTCGAGATGAAGGGGAAGCATATGGGAAGCGCTTAAAAGAGGCTGGAAATTATGTGGAGATACATCGGATCAAAGATGCATTACATGGATATTTTGCATTGGGGATCAAGCAGCTTCATGTACAGGAAAGTTTCACCTATATCAATGAATTTCTGAAAGAGGAAACACTGTGAGTAAGAAAAAAGCACGTTGGAGAAAACTAGATAATGCAGCAAAATTATATTCTGCTGCCAGTAATAAAAAAGATACGAGAGTGTTTCGTTTTTACTGCGAATTGAAAGAAGAAGTAAATCCTGACGTTTTGCAGGAAGCATTGAATCAGACAATAGAAACATTTCCTACGTTTTTAATGGTGCTTCGCAAAGGATTATTCTGGCATTATCTTGAGCCATGTAATTTACGACCGATTGTAAAGGAAGAGTACAAAGAGCCTTGTAGTAGACTCTATATAAAGGATAAGAAGACACTGCTTTTTGAAGTAACCTATTATAAAAAACGAATCAACTTCGAAGTATTCCATGTATTGACAGATGGCACAGGAGCGACAGAATTTTTAAAAGAACTGGTAAAAAATTATCTCTATCTTATTCACAAAGTAAATGGATTAGAACCAGTTTCATTGTTACCAGAAGATATGACGGTACAAGATCAAGAAGTTGATAGTTTTTTGAAATATTATTCAAAAGATCAGAAACGACCGGAAAAAAGAAAACTACATGCTTTCCAGATACGGAAAAGAAAGAAAGATGGAAATCATCTGCACGTCCATGAATCTGTTGTTTCAGTTCAGGCAGTATTGAAGCGGAGCAGGGAACTCGGAGTATCTATGACAGTCTTTTTGACAGCATTATTTATGATGGCAATAAATGAAGAAATGTCTAAAATGCAAAAGAAAAAGCCGGTCGTGTTAATGGTTCCGGTTAACTTAAGAAAGTTTTTCCCGTCTTTATCGATGCTGAATTTTTTTAATTGGATTGAGCCGGGATATAATTTTACTACACAAGATCAAAGTTTTGAGGCAATACTGAAATATACGAAAGAATTTTTTGAGACAGAACTGACAAAAGAAAAGATGTCAGCACATATCAGCGAGTTGCTTGCTTTGGAACTGCATCCGATTCTGAGGCTTGCACCTTTGGAACTGAAAAATCTATGTATTCAGGCCGGGGCAAAATATTCAGAGAAGAACACGACAGCAATCTTCTCTAATATGAGTGCGGTTAAAATACATGCGAGTTATGTACCTTATATCGAACGATTTGGTGTGTACACAAACACTCCTAAGTTTGAATTGTGTTTGTGTTCTTTTCAGGATAAATTATCATTTGCATTTACATCCAGATACGACACAGTGAACATTGAACGTAATTTTTATCGCTTGTTAAAAGAACAGGGAATTGCATCTGAAAAAGTAAAACCTGAATTTCCAAAGACAGATGAGCCAAGCGAACAGGAAATGAAAGTCTATAAAATTTATAGCTTTCTGTGTATTGCAATTGTTGCAGCAATGCTTGTTACGGAGTATAATTTCCATCCTAGAATTCGCTGGACCTTATTCACAGCCGGAGGCGTTGTGACAATGTGGATTGCCTCATCGATTGGATTTTTTAAACGCTATAATCTGCTGAAAAATGCGATGTGGCAGCTTTTTATCGGTACTATTATCTGCTTTATATGGGATGCACTGACCGGTTGGCACAGTTGGTCTGTAGATTTTGTGCTGCCGATCATGAGTGTATCTACACTTGCAGCGATGTTTGTAATCGCTAAGGTGCGGAAATGTCCTGTGCGAGAGTATCTTATTTACGAAATTATGGCTGCCGGATACGGATTGATTCTTCCGGGAATCTTACTCTTATGCAAAGTGGTGAAAAGTCCAACAGTAAGTATGTTTGGAGCGTTAATATGTTTCCTGTTTCTTGTAGCAGTGATATTGTTTAAAGGAAGAGAATTTAAAGAAGAGATGCAGAAAAATCTGCATGTATAAAATAGTGTTGATGAAACATTAGAGCGTGTCTGAAAATGCTGAACTGAATAATTTCACTTTGTCAGAAAGCATTGTTAGAAGTAGCAAAATAAAGGAGTATTTAATTATGAAGTATGAAACAATAGACAGAATTAGAAAATTTACAGAAGATCGAAACTGGGATCAGTTTCATTCGCCGGCAAATCTTGCAAAATCAATCGTGATTGAGGCAGCAGAGTTATTAGAGTGTTTTCAGTGGTCTGATGAAGAATATGATCTGCAACATGTCAAGGAGGAATTGGCGGATGTTTTGGTTTATAGTCAGAATCTGTTAGACAAACTGGAACTGGATGCAGATGAAATCATAAATATGAAGATGTCGCAGAATGAAGCAAAGTATCCGGTAGATAAGGCAAAAGGGAGTGCGGCCAAGTACGATCAGCTATAATAGTGGAAAAGGAAGAGGCGTTATAAGAACAATGATAAAAATACTATTTATATGCCACGGCACTCTTTGAAAGCTTCGCCCAAAAGCCAGTAAAATCACAGTCTGAAGGGCATAGGCGGTTAGAAAATAACCCCAAAATAACCCACGGTATTTTGTGCAGATATGTCTGGGATGCAATATGATGGAATGGTTACAAGAAAAATTTGTAGGAATATAAAGATATGGAATTAAGATTATTACGCTATTTTTTAACAGTAGCAAAAGAACAGAGCTTTACAAAAGCAGCAGAACAATTGCATATTACCCAGCCAACGCTATCCAGACAAATGGCGGCATTTGAAGAGGACCTGGGAATAACATTATTTATTCGAAATGGGAAGAAAATATCGCTCACTGATGAAGGAATTTTATTAAAAAGGCGTGCTTTGGAGATTCTTAATCTTGAGGAAAGGACGCTTGAGGAATTGAAAGGAAAAGAAGAGGTTGTAGAGAGCACGATAACCATTGGATGCGGTGAATTTGCAGCAGTGGAGACATTGGCGAAGATATGTAAAACATATAAAGAAAAATATCCGCTGGTTCAGATTGTATTGCATACTGCAACAGCAGATGCAGTGTATGAGATGATGAACAAAGGACTTGTAGATATTGCATTATTCATGGAGCCGGTGGACACCGAAGGGCTGGATTATATCCGGATCACAGATTGCGATCACTGGTGTGTCGGAATGCGGCCGGATGATCCGCTGGCAGAAAAAGAGTTTATAAAAAAAGAAGATCTTATTGGAAAGCCCTTGATCCTGCCGGAAAGAATGAACGTTCAAAGTGAACTTGCCAACTGGTTTGGGAAAGACTTTTCAAAATTACAGATTGCTTTTACGAGTAATCTTGGAACGAATGCCGGAGTTATGGCGGCAAATGGACTGGGGTATCCAATTTCAATTGAGGGTGCTGCAAAGTATTGGCGAGAGGATATTCTTGTACAGCGAAGAATTTCTCCTGAAATCAAGACCAGTACGGTGATTGCCTGGCGACGGAATATCCCATATTCTTTGGCAGTCCGTAAAATGATCGAGGAGATTAATGCTTTTCAGGCATAAAACAAAATTCAATATAAGCATTAGACATAATGAAGCGATAGAGCTTAAAATAGATGTGTAAGATGAATGTAAATCTTATACATCTATTTTTTTGTGAAAAATACGTATAGAAAGGGGCTTTTTATTATGAGTAAAAAATTAGTGGCATTTTTCAGTGCAAGCGGAACAACAAAAAAAGTAGCACAGATGATCGCAGAGGAAGCAAAAGCGGATTTGTTTGAGATTGAGCCGAAAGTTCCATATACAAAGCCTGATCTTGACTGGATGAATAAAAAATCCAGAAGCAGTGTGGAAATGAGTGATAAAAAATATAGACCGGCGATTATGAAAAAAGAGATGGATATGAGTTCTTATGACGAGATCCTTCTGGGATTCCCAATCTGGTGGTATGTGGCTCCGACAATCATCAATACATTTTTAGAAGCTTACGATTTCAGTGGTAAAAAGATTGTGCTTTTTGCAACATCCGGAGGAAGTGGATTTGGAAACACTGTGAAAGAATTGCAGTCATCTGCACCAGACGCAGTTATTACAGAAGGCAGACTGTTAAATTGTGGAACAAAACAGGAAATCAGTGAATGGGTAAACTCTTTATAAACAACAGCGTTATGGAGGTATACAGAATATGCGAAAAATAGTACAGACAGCAGGGAGAAATACACTTGGTGAATTCGCACCGGAATTTGCACATTTTAACGATGATGTACTTTTCGGCGAAAACTGGAATAATCAGGACATCGACGTAAAAACAAGAAGCATTATTACAGTGGTTGCTCTGATGGCTTCCGGAATTACGGATTCTTCTTTAAGATATCATCTTCAAAATGCAAAAAATCATGGTGTGACACAAAAAGAGATTGCTGCAGTGATCACACATGCCGCATTCTATGCAGGTTGGCCAAAAGCATGGGCTGTTTTCAATCTTGCAAAGGAAGTGTGGGAAACAGGCGAAGGAGATTTGCCATACGAAGAGGAAGCGATGCGGGCGCATGCAAAAGAGATGGTATTTCCAATTGGTGCACCAAACGATGGCTTTGCACAGTATTTTTCGGGCAGGAGTTTTCTTGCACCGATTTCTACTTCTCAGGTTGGAATTTTCAATGTGACATTCGAACCAGGATGCAGAAATAACTGGCATATCCATCATGCAAAAAGTGGAGGCGGACAGATTCTGGTATGCGTTGCCGGAAGAGGATATTATCAGGTAGAAGGTAAAGAAGCTGTAGAAATGAAGCCAGGCGACTGCATTAATATTCCGGCAGAAGTAAAACACTGGCATGGCGCAGCACCGGATGAATGGTTTTCACATCTGGCAATAGAAGTTCCGGGCGAAAATAGTTCCAATGAATGGCTTGAACCGGTAAGTGATGAAGAATATAGAAAACTAAAATAGGAAGGTTGAAAAAACTATATTTATAAGACAATTTGAAAGTTGTAAAGTGGTGTAAAGATTAATGATCTTTGTATTGGCATCGAAAATATATTTATTTCTCCGCGGCTTTTCTTCCAGGATGGGAGAGTGCCGCGGAGAATTTTTTGCGAAGAAAGAATTGCTATAGCTTTTGTAATTCCGGGAAAACCTTTATCTAAGAAAAAAATACAATATTAACATGAATATCATGAATATAATATTGGAGGCTGTGAATATTCCCAAATACTTCCCTCTCAGACTCCTGTTTTCTTTTGCAATATATTTGAAACTTATCAGGCTTGCCATGGATGCAATCAGAGTGCCGAGACCTCCAATATTGGTTCCGACAATTAAAGCCCGGTAATTATCTGTAAAGCCGGATAAAAGAAGCGCAGCGGGAACATTGCTCATAATCTGACTGGCAAGAACAGCAGTAAGTGTTTCCCTTCCTGCCATGATTCTTTCCAGAAAACTGCTGAATTGCGGAATCCTTCCAAGGTTGCCGATAAAAATAAATAATGCGATAAAGGTGGCAAGCAGGGAGTAATCCACCCTGCTTATATTTTCCCTGTTTCTTAGCAGTATATATATAAGAACCAATACAAGAGGAATCTGGTATGGAATGATACGTGCAACAGTGAGCAGGCAGATTGTAAATAAGATCAGGTAAGCGGCCAGGTATTCCATGTTAAGTTCTTTTCTGTCAGAGAATCCCAAAAGAGTTTTATCTTTTTCGGAACCGCATACGTGAGGTGCTTTGGCAGCGGCTACCTGTATCCATATCAGAAGAAGGATAAGTGCTGTGGCGGAATAGGGAAGCATCAGGGTTATTAATTCTGCCGCGGACATCCCTGCTCTGGCATATAGATAAAGGTTCTGCGGATTTCCGATTGGTGTAAGCATGCTTCCGAGATTAGCAGCGATTGTCTGCATGGCTACTATTTTAAGAAGCCAGTAATTGCCCAGTTCCTTTGGCAGTTTATGCACAATGATCAGTGCAAGAGGAACAAAAGTAATCAATGCCACATCATTGGTGATCACCATTGACAGGAAGAAACATAAGAGTACCAACAGCCTGATCGCACCCACAGTTCCCGATGTTCCCATCAGCAATTTTTTGGCAAGTATATCAAAAACACCAACAGCCTTCAAACCAGCTACAATTGCCATCAAACAGAAGAGGAGCCCGAGAGTCCTGAAATCGATATAAGTAAAATAAGCCTTATCCGGTCTGACCCAGAACATAGAAAGAAGCGCCAGGATCACTGCAATTGACAAAACGGTTTCTTTCCTGAAAAAAACATATAATTTTTGTAACATAATATTTCCTTTCCGGTCTGATACGACCGCGTATAAGTATATCACAGAAACATCCAGAAAAAAAGAATATCATTTTGTATTGTGGATTGTGTTTGCGATTACCGCCTCATTCTTGTATAATGAAAGGAGAACTGAAAAAATCTGTACTGCAGTCGTTGAAAGAGTTTCAGGCAAGGGCAAAAGCACAGGAGCAGGAAAATAAAGAAGTAGAAAAATCCAAAGCACATAAGAAGGGGGATGTAGAATTATGATAAATCTGGCAATGAACTTTGATACAGACGAATGTTCAGTAACGGCAATGTTTGATAAAGGAAACAGAAATGACACAATGGAAGCAATCGACCATATCATTCCATTTCTAAAAGGGGATGCGGATATGATCGTGCTTGTCTGCAATACCCTAAGAAAGCTGTTCTGCATGAGTGATGAAGGCTATGAGACTTTTCTTATGGACTTGGAAGATTATAAATCGGAACTGGAAGAGAGGGAATGAATTCAAGCCAGAGTGCAGTATAGCAGGTGAAAGATGAGAAGCGAAGGAAAAAGTGTCAGCATTGAGAAGTGTTAACAGGTATATATTGGAAGAATTCAGCCAGGGGAACTCTGGCTGATATAAAAACACATCTGCAGAAACAGTGACTGAAGAAATTTTGAGTAGTGGAATTGGGAAGAAGTATTTAGATACTATAATAAAGAGATTAGCTGGCTTGTATACTGACAGAGAGGACATAGTAAACAGATTTGCGTTATTATCAGGGATTGTAGGGAGATTCCGAAGAGCTTTTGTTCAGATGATGAAACAATAGGATTGGTACAGGAAATATATGGAACAAAAGTTAATAAAGGGATTTGTTGCGTTTTCTGCTATAATAATCTGCCAGCAAAGAATGTGTTGTCTGAATATGTTTGTGATTATAAGAAACGAGCAGGGTTATTTCAAAGATCTGCAGATTTAGAGTAGTTCTTTTTTTCTGAGAGAAAAATTAAAAATCGTTTTTGGTTCTTCTGGAGAGTGATTATAGCGTTTGGGAAACATCCGGAGAAACCATTACCTCAGGGTGTCGGTAAAGTTCTTTATCAAAGAGGGCTTTGAGATGCCCTTTCTTTTTTTATCCAAATCTTTCCTCTTGTTTACATATATAAACCTAAGAAAAAACTTGACGTTTAAATATTACAAGTGTAATATTTAAGAAAATACGAAAAAAGGAGAAATAAAACTATATGAGAAAAACGAAAAGAAAAAAACACACGAAGATTATTACAAAAATAGTTTTATTTAGCGGTATATTGATTGGTGGTGGAATCGGTATTGTAACAATAATGAATCGTAATGTTCCTGAAAAAAGACTAATGGAATATATGAAATATATTGAAAAAGGGGAATATGAGCAAATGTATGCCATGCTGGATCAGAAAAAAAGCAGCATGAACAGTAAGGAAGAATTTATAGAACGAAATTCTAAAATATATGAAGGCATTGAGATGTCTGATCTGTCCATAACCGATATTACAGCAAAAAGAAAAGAAAACGGAAATGCGGCAGTTTCCTATACAACAAATATGCAGACTGCTGCAGGAAATGTAGAATTTACCAACAATGCGGTATTTTCACATAACTGGACAGGATATCATTTAATCTGGCAGGATCAGTTGATTTTTCCAGAGTTATCTGCAACGGATAAAGTTCAGGTAACGTTAGAAGAGGCAAAAAGAGGAAATATTTTAGACAGAAATGGTCGCCAGCTGGCTGGAGAGGGAACTGCATCTTCGGTAGGAATTGTTCCGGGCAGAATGGAGAACAGGGAAGATACAATAAAAAAACTGGCAGAGTATCTTGGAATTGGAGCAGACGAAATTGAGGATAAGTTAAAAGCCGATTGGGTAAAAGCAGATTCTTTTGTACCAGTAGCAACAATTCCTAAAATACAAGAGGTCGATCTTCTGACAGTGAATCCGGATGAAACTGTTCTGGAAGAAAAAGAAAAGCAGGACACATTATTGAAGATTCCAGGTATTATGTTATCTGATGTAAAAGTACGAACTTATTATCTAAAAGAAGCTGCCTCTCATCTGGTAGGGTATGTACAGGCGGTTACAGCCGAGGATTTGCAGGAACATAAAGGGGAAGGGTATCGTACAAACAGTGTGATTGGAAAGACGGGACTGGAAACGCTTTATGAAAAAGAACTAAAAGGGACAGATGGGTGTGAGATCTGTATTGTAGATGCAAATGGAAATAAAAAAAGTGTCATTGCATATGAGCCTAAAAAAGATGGAGAAGATATCCATACTACGATTGATGGCGATCTTCAAAGTACTCTTTATGAACAATTTAAAGAAGACAGAGGATGTTCTGTAGCCTTGAATCCTTATACAGGGGAAGTACTGGCGTTGGTAAGTACGCCATCTTATGATAATAATGATTTTGTACGTGGAATGGACAATAGCCAGTGGAGTGCATTAAATGAAAATGAAGACAGGCCTTTATACAACCGCTTTCGCCAGACATGGTGTCCAGGCTCAACTTTTAAACCTGTAATTGCTGCAATTGGATTAAAAGTGGGGGCATTTACTGCAAATGACGATTTTGGAAATGAGGGTCTGGCATGGCAGAAAGATTCCTCGTGGGGAGATTATACAGTGACTACACTTCATGATTATGCACCTGTGATCTTGAAAAATGCGCTTATTTATTCAGATAATATTTATTTTGCAAAAGCAGCATTAAAAATCGGTGCGGATCAACTGATGCAATCTCTAAATCAAATAGGATTTAATCAGGAACTTCCATTTGATATTAAAATGTCAGAGTCTCAGTATTCTAATACGGACAAGATAGAAACAGAAATCCAGCTTGCTGACAGTGGGTATGGACAGGGACAGATTCTGGTAAATCCTTTGCATCTTGCAAGCATTTATACGGCTTTTCTAAATGATGGAAATATGATAAAGCCATATCTTCACGCGGATGGAAGCACTTCCAGTGAAATCTGGATAAAAGATGCTTTTTCACCACAGATTGTTTTGGAGGTTATGGAGGGGCTAGAGGGTGTAGTGAATAACCCGGAAGGAACTGGTTATGGAGCATGCCGGGAAGACATTAGATTAGCAGGAAAAACCGGAACAGCGGAACTGAAAGCTACAAAAGAAGATACATCTGGAACAGAAATTGGCTGGTTTACAGTTTTTACTACAGATAGAGATACAGAGAATCCTATTTTGCTCATCAGTATGGTAGAGAATGTGAAAGATATTGGAGGAAGCGGTTATGTGGTGGAAAAGGATAAGGCGATACTGGATGAATATCTCGGTAATGAATAATTTTTACCTTTAAATATTACAAATGTAAGAGGAAAATGATATGAAAAAAATTTGGAAAATATTTTGGGGAGTTATTTTTCTTGCTGTCTGTAGTGGATGTGGCATAAAGAAAGAGCAGAAAAAGACAATTGAAGATACGAAAGAAAAAATTTACAGAGAGTGTGAAATGCTGGCAGAAGACTATCAGAGCATATATGAGAATGCTGCGAAAGAAAATGCACTATATGAGCTGAGTACAATACAAAAAAGTATGGATTATTTTGGAAAATATGGATATGCAGTAATTGATTCCTACAATCAGCTGGATATGGTTCAAAGTATTAAAGTAGATGATTTTTTGAAAAAAGCAGAAAAAGAGAAGAATGGAAAAACTACTATATTTCAAGTTATAGCAGGAGATCATTTTATTCGGTATGATCTGAAAACCAAACAGGGGAAAATAGACGTTGAAGTAAGCTCTTTTAAATGGAAAGAGGATACTTGGCAGGAAACATATTATCATGAGTTTAGAGCTAATTCATGGAAATATACAGAAAACGGGTATTTCTTTATGGAAGAATATCATCCGGCTGGATATGATGGACCGTCTGGATATCGGGCCTTTCGGGTAGTGCCGTTAAATAAAAAATGCAGGGAGCTGAATCGAAAATATATACTTCCTTTTGGATATACACTTAATAAATTGTTTACTTCTAATTGGAGTGAAAAAAATTATGATGGAATAAATTTTTATGATGTTTTTGACCGTTTACTTTCAATGGAAGAAAAAACTGATGAATTTAAGGAAGGAAAGACTTATGAAATCCCAAAAGAATCATTTGAAGCGATATTTCAAAAATATTTTAATATAAGCGCAGAGATACTGCAGACAGGAACGGTATTTCACACGGAAACACAGACATATCGGTATCGAACCAGAGGAATCGTATATGATTTTGCTCCCACACCATATATTCCATATCCGGAAGTTGTTTCCTACATAGAAAATCAAGATGGAACAATAACACTGGAAGTAAATGCGGTATGGCCACAAAAAGAATTAGATCAGGCGTTTTGTCATAGCGTAACCATTCGGCTGTTAGATAAAGATAGATTTCAATATGTATCCAATTATGTATCAAGGTCAGAAATAGAGGTTACCTGGTATACGGAAAGATTATCAGACGAAAAGTGGGAGGAATGTTATGGAGATAATTGATATGAGTACAAAAAGAAAACTGAAAAAGATGGTGAGTGTTTTATTTATTTTGGGATGCTTTTTCATAGGAAATACAAAATGTAAAGGGGCTGATTTAGAATATATTTCACAGGAAACTGCGAATTATGCTGTACAAGAAAGAGGATATGATTTGCCAGTAGATGAAGTCGTGAAAGAAGAAGCTATTGAAGATTGTAAGAATGTTATGAATCAGATGAAAGCCATTTATCAAAAGGCGGATAAAGGAACTTCATCGAATGTAGTAGTTTCTGAGACAGTAATGGAAGAAATGCAGGAAGTATTAAAGGAAAAAAATGTCCCTGTTATTACATCAGCGCCGTATTCAAATATGGCTAATTATTCTAAAATGGAAGAATTTCTTTTCAGGGCAGAACAGGATCTGACAGGAGATATCGTCTTATATAGGATTAACAGGGATGGTGGGATAGAAAGACTCAAATTCAATTATGATGGGACAGATATGTATTTGCTGGCTGTGAAAGCTGTTTGGGGTATGAACGACAATCCATCTATTGTATATGTTTCGTATACAAGGATAGAAGAATGGAAATATACAGAAAAAGGCTGGTTTGGTTATACGCTATGCGTTCCAAAGTATCCGGAAGTATCAGAAGCGGTTGATGGCAGTTCTATGATAAGAATTAAACCTTTAAGTGATGAATGCCGGGAAGTTTCGAAGAAGTGTGTGTATTTGCTTGGATATCAGGGGAATAATCTTTTATGTTCTGATTGGGATAGATCTGATATGGAAGGGTTAGATTATAATGGTTTATATGAATATTTATATCGAATGAAATACGGGGAGAGATATGAGTTTTCAGGTAACTCAAGTGGAATTCCGGCAGAAGAGTTTGAAAATCTGATAATGGAGTTTTTGCCGATAACAGCGGAGCAAATTAAAAAATGGGCAGTATTTGATTCGGAACATCAAACTTATGACTGGGAACGATTAGGTTGTTTAAATTATAGCCCTACTTATTTTGGAACATCTTTACCGGAGGTCGTTGAAATAAGAGATATCGGAGAGGGAAACAATGTGCTGGTTGTTGATGCTGTATGTGATACATTTATATGTAATGATACCGTTATTACAAGTGAGCTGACTGTTAAGTTCAACGATGATAAGAGTTTTAAATATATGGGGAATAAAATTCTGAATAATGGTACGAAAGAAGTTCCCAAATATCAATATAGAATAAAAAGAAAGAACTGATAACAACTATCAGCCCTTTCATATTTGTTAATTCCATATATGTAATTTTTTTAAGATATCAGAAGTGATTTCAAATGCTTTTTTGCCAGTTGCATTAGAATCACTTTGGATATTGGTTGCAAAATAATAGCTGTTATCGGAAGTTTCTACATATCCGATAAACCAGCCGTTGATATCCTGTCCGTTGACACGACCGGTTCCAGTTTTTCCGTAGAAATTACCATTAGGTGTACTGGCAATTTTTATAGCATTTTTAACAGAAAATACATTTTGGGAATTTAGATGGAATTCATTTGTGTTAAATTTTTTCAATAATGTTACTTGCTCTAAAGGCGAGATTTTTAATGAAAAATCGGACCAGTATAAATCCAGATTTGAACTGGTTGTCTGGTTTCCATATTCTATTTTATTCAAAAATCCCTGGACTCTGTTAATTCCGAGCTGCGAATCAATTGCCTGGAAATACCAGTTAACGGAATTTTGCATAGCAGAGTTTAAATCCTGATCAGCTTCCCAGGATGGAAAAGGAAAGGCATCACCATTCCATGTCATGGAAGAGTGTTCTGGTGTGATGATTCCGGATTCCAACCCTAATAATGCATCGTATATTTTGTAGGTAGACTCTGGCGGAATACGTTTGGTGGCTTCTTCAAGATCGTATATTTTCCAGGAATCCAAATTATTGTCATACAAAACAAATGATCCATCATATGTTCCAAATGTTTCGGATATATCTAACAGGGAGATATTTTTGTCTGTATCACTAAAATGATATACGCTTTGAGTAGAGGCATCAATGGATAAAATGGGTGTACATCCAATAAAAACAGCACTAATGACCAGATAAATTATCAATGCTCTCATTTTTTGATAAAGAGTTTCTTTCCTAAAAACGGCGATGTTGAGAATACGTCGTTTCATCTGCCTGAAATTTCCGGACATTCCAACTGCCAGTGGAGAGGAAAAAGAGGATATTTTTTCTGCAAAATTAATCAGTGTAGTTCCATAAGCTTGGTATTCATCAGCAGAAATCATCTGCAATACAGCAGAATCACAGGCTATTTCACGGTCACAGAGAATTTCTTTTAAAGTGTACCAAACAAAAGGGTTAAACCAGTAGAGTATATTACTTATGACCATGAGGAAGCCAATAAATGTATCTTTGTGACGGTAATGCTGTAATTCGTGTAGCAGCATAAAACGCATATCATCAGGATTCAGTTCGGAAATTAAATGGATGGGAATGTAAATTCTGGGATGTATTATTCCGATTAAAACTGGTGATTTTAAAAATGCAGTACTGTAGACTGATACTGGGTGAGAGATTTTAAGTTCCTTTAAACAATTGTAATAAATAGTTTTTACCTGCTGATTTTGAAGCGGGAGAGCAGATCTTTTTATGGAACGTACATAGTTTAATGAATGAAGGGTGAGGACTGACATAATCATAACACCCGTTATCCATATTAGAAAGAGTATGGTATTCAAGCCTCCAGAAAATTGACTACTGATGGAAACTGAAAAATCATTCACCTGGTTTAACAAAATATTTTGTGTATTACTGGTAAGTTCGGATAGCGTGTCGGTACCAGAGTTAAGTCCTGTGTCAGTTTGAAAAAAATGTAACCATGAAAAAAGTTGTGAGCCATGAATCTGTACAGGAAAAAATGGCACGGCAAGTAGTAAAAATAAAAGAAAACAGAGATGGTACTGTGTAGCCGCAGATAAATATTTTTTCAGAAGTTTTTTTGTTCCGATTATTACAAGTGTAAAAATACATATGAAGATATTACTGATTAAAAAGTGGATAATCCAGTTGCTCATTCAAAACCTCCTATTTCTGATGTTTTGATAATAAATGGCGTAAGTTATCAATTTCTGTTGAAGAGAGCTTATCGTCTTCAAGGTAAGAAGCCAGCATAGAAGAAAGATTTCCATTATAATATCGCTTTAAAAAAGAATTGCTTTCCTGGCGTATATATTCATCTTCTTGGACTAATGGAGTATAGACAAATACCCGGCTTTGTTTTTCGTAGGAAAGAGCTTTTTTGGAAACAAGTCTCTTGATAAGAGTTTGAATTGTTTTTGGACTCCAGCTGGTAGTTAGAGTAAGTTTTTCTGTAATTTCATTTGTATTGATGGGAGCATATTTCCATACAATTTTCATAACTTCAAATTCGGCTTCTGAAATTTGGGGTAGTGACATAATAAAATCCTCCTGCTAAATCCTACATATGTAATAAATATATTATATTACTTGTAGAAGAAAAAAGTCAAATGGCAGATGATATATAGAATATAAAATTAATAATGTAGAGGCAATAAAGGTGAAAAAGATAGAAATTATTGAGAGAATCACAGATGCTAATGGAAGCATAAGTGAAAACATATTGACTAGCTGGGAACATAAAAACCAATTCATACCGGAAATTATAAGGTTTGGAGAATTAAAAATATATCTACAGGAACGAATTGTTAAAAAGAATGATAGTGATGTTCATCTTTCAAAATATGAATATGATATTTTACTTCTTTTAGCGAAAAGTCCAGGTAGAATATTTGGAAAAGAAATGGTTTATGATCTGGTATGGAATGAACCTTATTCCGGTGATTATAATGTGGTTATGCGACATATCTGCAATATCAGAGAAAAAATAGAAGATGATCCTGGACAACCA
Source organism: Blautia sp. Marseille-P2398 (assembly GCF_964240315.1). Lineage (NCBI taxonomy): Bacteria > Bacillati > Bacillota > Clostridia > Lachnospirales > Lachnospiraceae > Blautia > Blautia sp. Marseille-P2398. The sequence goes on along the minus strand of NZ_CAXSTD010000001.1, from coordinate 287,245 downwards.
TTATATATACAAACAGTACGAGGTGTGGGATATCGGTTTAACGGGAATTTAGGCAGCGAGTGAAATCGCTGCCTATTATTATGGTTTTACAAAGAAGGGAGTTGGTTATGAGAAGATCTTTGTATTTCAGGAGCATCCTGTTTGAGATATTTGGACAGGTTTTGATGTATCAATTCCAACTCTTTTATTTCTTGCTTAAAAGAAACGTATTGAGTATTTAGTGATTCCTTTCTGGAAATAAGATCTGCAATTTGCTCTTGTAACTTATTGGAATTAAGATGCTTCAGATCCATGCCATTTTCCTGTAAAATATGTTCAGCACCCGCGAAAAGAATAATTTGAGATTCATATTTACGGAAATAACGATCTGGATCTTTGGAGCTTTTATAATGGTCGTCGTAAATTTTATTTTTCTGATATTGTTCGGCATATTTTAGCATTTCTCGAAGATGGCGTATCTGAGACTCGAGAGAAACAACAGAGGTATTTACCTCTTTTTGCTGCATATGTAACAAGGCTATGCGGTCTTCAAGTCCTGAAAAATTATGTAGATTATGTGTGAACATCTTGTTATATTCAGCAGAGACAATTTTTAAATTTTCCTTATTTGCCCATTTCTGAAGTCCAATGTTTCCTGCTATATTGGGAGTGTTGGTGTCTATTAACTTATTACGAACAGAAGGAACAGTATCTCTTTAGTGATTTTGGGATTTTTATACACATTTGCCTTAATTGCTTATGCAGGCGGTGAAGTGGACGCTATCGAATTTTCAACATATGAAAATATTTGGACTTTAATAAATGCTTTGCAAACCGTAGCTTACGCTGTTTTAATTTCTGTTATGTTTTCAACATTTATCATCAAAGAGTATGCTGGAAAACTTAATTTACTTTTGTTTACTTATCCTGTTGATAAATCTACCCTTTTGAAAGCGAAAGTATTATTAGTAGCTTTTAGTGGAATTGGTGGTATGCTTCTCGGAAGTGCTTTGATTTTTTTAATTTTCTTTATTACTGAACGCATATTCCCTCTAGTTCCCGATACTTTTTCTTTTGGAAATATCATTAAAATATGGAGTGAGTTATTATTATGTTCTGTGTACGCTTTATGCGTTGGCATAGTAGCTACAAAAATAGGATTTATAAAAATGTCTGTGCAGACAACGATTGTCAGTGCAATTATTATAGCTAGTTGTTCAGCAAATGTTATTTCTACTATGAGTTATACTAATTTTCCTTTTCTCTTTTTGTGGGGGATTATGGCTATAATTTCCATAATAAGTTATTGTAATATTGTACACAAAACAATTCGTATGGATATTTAATAAAAACAAAGTTTATTATGTCTTGAATAATGATTTTAGTAGCGTATTTGAATTTCAGTTTTAATACTGATGAATTTATAAATTTGCAATTATGATAAGAAAGGTTAAATATGATAAGTCTAAGAAAACGAGATATAAAAAAGGCATTAAAAGCTGGTGCAAAGGCTGGCGGTGTATCATTGGCTGATGTTCGGGCTGATATTGAAGCAACGATTGATGAAGCTATGGATAGTGCCGACCCAGAGGTGCAGACAAATTTCAAAAAGTATTTTGGAAATAAACGCCCTACACCAGAAGAATATATTTACAAGACAATGAGCGACGAAGTGTATCAAGCCTTTCAAAACATACTGAAACACCGCAGGAAACAGAAGAACCTTGTGATTGACGGATATAGTGTTTTTTTATTCATCAACCGCAATGGCAATCCACAAGTGGCAGTAAATTATGAAGCTGTATTCCGAAAACTTGTAGACAAGTACAACAGCAAGCATGAAGAACCGTTACCGAAGATTACACCTCATGGTCGAGTTATAATAAGGACAAGTTAGAAAACTCCAGTAAATACAAGGGGTTGCACTAATTTAGTCCTTATTTTTAATTTCCTGAAAAGGGAAAAATAAAGCAGCGCTGTCATTCCAGAATATGAATTATTACAGATTCAGACTGGAAATGGATTTGTGTAAGACAAGAGTAAAAACAACAGAATTATTGTAATTATAGGACTGAATTAGCTCGCACGGAATATAGATTCCGGATGTCTAATTCAGTCCTCTTTTTGATTGATGACGATGAAAGGTGATGAAAAATGGCTAGAATTATTTCTATTGTAAACCAAAAAGGGGAAACGGGAAAATCCGCATGTACAGCTAATTTAGCAGTAGGATTAGCACAAAAGAATATGAAAGTGTTGATTGTAGATGCCGATCCACAGTCTGATGTATCCGCAGGATTTGGATATCGTGATTGTGATGACAGTAATGAAACACTTACTGCTCTTATGGATGCTGTAATGAAAGATGAAGATATTCCTTCCGAATGTTTTATCAGACATCAGGCAGAGGGGATAGACATTATCTGTTCTAACATTGGACTGGCAGGTACGGAAGTACAGTTGGTAAATGCAATGAGTAGAGAATATGTATTGAAACAGATTTTATATGGTATCAAAGATCAATATGATGTAGTCATCATTGATTGTATGCCATCATTGGGAATGATTACGATTAATGCGCTGGCTGCATCAGATGAAGTCCTCATTCCAGTTGAAGCATCCTACCTGCCAATCAAAGGATTGCAGCAGTTGTTAAAAACAATCGGTAAGGTCCGTAAGCAGATTAATCCGAAGCTGCAAGTCGGAGGTATTTTGTTTACGATGGTCGATGCTCATACGAATGATGCCAGAAATAACATGGAACTTCTCAGAAATGTATATGGAAGTCAAATTCATATCTTTGATAATTATATTCCATTTTCTGTAAGAATGAAGGAAGCAGTCAGAGAAGGACAGAGTATTTTCTCTTATGATCCGAAAGGCAAAGCTACAGAAGCTTATCGGAGAGTGACGGAGGAGGTGCTGAAAGATGCCATCTAAAAAAAGAGCAACTCCCATTTCCTTACAGCCACTTGATGGTATGCAGATAAAAAAAGAAGATTATAAGCTGGTCTATGTTGGGGAATTATCGGGAAATATGTCACTGGATGATATTTTTGAAAGGTTCAACATTGATAGACCGGAAGATTTCCGTGGGCATTCCCTGTCTGTCAGTGATATCATAGTTCTGAATGACGGGGAAAAAGTAACCGCTCATTTTGTAGACAGTATCAGTTTTGAACAGCTGGATTCTTTCCTGAATCTGGAAGAACAGGTTCTTAGTGAACTGGCATATGAGGTAGGAGAACGTTACTTTGCTATTCAGAGAACAGAAGAAGGATATGATTATTCGTTTTACGATGAAGATTTTCGTCTGATGGATGGTGGCGTCTATGAAAATGATCAAATTTCTATTGAAGAAGCGGCAGAGGAACTTCTGGAAGACGAAGGCTGGACTGGAGAACGCATCCGTGGAGATTATGATCAGTTGATGGAAAAAGTAGAAGAAATGGATGAAGTTGTAATGGCAGAGATTCAGAAAAGCCAGGGCGAATATAAGCCTTTGGCAAAGGTGGAGGAACTGGAAGAGGCGAATTATAACATGATTGATAACGTCCTTAATAATATGCCACCGAAGAAAGAGCCTTATCTGGAATATTTCGCCACAGAATGTGATGAGTTCCATGATATGGGAGCTTATGAAAAAAGTACCGATGTTAATCAGATTGCTGCGGTCTATGAAAAATATAGGGAGAATCCTAAAACTGCGTATCTGGGATGCTCAATGGGAATTATTTATCGTGATCCGGAAGACAGTTACTATGATGAAGCCGAATTTGCGATCGTTAAAGGGAATACCGTATTCGGAAATCTGATGGATGATGTTCGATTTTATGGAGAACTTGCACTGGTACGGGAAGGGATCGAGAAAATTCATGAAGCATTGCCGGACTACAAGTATGTACCGATGAGGGATGTTCGAGAAGCAATGTATCCTGAGAAAATGACCACAGAACAGCTGGCAGAGGCACTGGATGAGATTGCAGAAGCTTTTGATCCGTATGAGTATCGAGATAATGTGGAGAGGGGAGAAAATACGGTGCAGGAAGTAATGCTGGATTTGAGAAGTGGAAATATTCATTCCTATATTTCATATCTGAAGGATATTGTAGACGAAGAATGCGATCTGTCTGTTCGTGCAGGAGTATTGATTGAAAGACTGAAAGCCTATGAACCTGAACTTCCAAAGGATATGGAACCAATGGTGTATGTAAACTATTGTGAAGAAAGTGATCTCATGAATCCAAGATGTCAGAAGCTGTCTGAGCTGGATGCAAAAACAGCAGAAATGGATAAAGAATGGTATGCAAAACGTGATCCGAAGACAGAGGAACCTACAAAAATTGCAAAGATATATGTGACTGTATATTATGCGGAAAAAGGTGAACAGATGCTGCATCATTTTAAGAAGTCAATGGATATTGGAAATGGACATGGCGGTATTGTGAGTCAGTTGAAGTATGATAATGAAATGAAGCTTACAGATGAGTATTGGATCAATTACCAGAAAGGCAAAGGAAGTGAAGAGTTCCAAAAGTATATGGAAGATCTGACAGACATGCAGAATCATGTGCTTCCGTATCTGCAGAGTTTTTGCAATCTGGAGGAAAAAGGTGTGAAGGAGAGACGAGAACAGCAGATAGCAGAAAGATATGAAGGAAGAGCAGATGAGAGGGTAACAAGTACCGAAGCGAATGAAGTTGTTAAGGATGTAGGAAAAACAGATAGAAAACCGGCACAGCAGAAGCAGGCGGTAGATGGAAAAGATAAGAAATTATCCATTCATGAACGGCTTGAGATCAATAAGAGGATTATTCAAGAAAAGCAGGGAAAAGATAAAACGGAGAGAGGAGTTGATTTGGGTGTAAGGACAGTGTAGAATAAGCAGAACGAGTCGGAGGTCGTGGATGATAACGTGGCTTCCGGCTTTATTGCGTATTGTCGGAAGAATTATAAATGGTATAATGAATGTAAATGCGATAAAAGAATGTCGCCTGTTATGCGACTTCCAAATGAGAAAAGTGTGTTATTCTGAGATCAAACAAGAGGCTAATAGAGTCAGGAGGGTGACATTATGAGTAAAAAAGGATATAGCAGACCAGGATTCTTTGGATCCATAAACCATTATGATGCAAACGGAAAAAAGTAGGCGAGAGCAGACCAGGATTCTTTGGTGGTATGAACGACTATGATGCAAATGGAAAGAAAATCGGACATAGTTCGCCTTCCTTTTTTGGTGGTATGAATCATTATGACAATAACGGGCATAAAGTAGGTGAGAGTCGACCAGGATTCTTTGGCGGTTTAAACCATTATGATGACAAGGGGCATAAGCGGGGGCATAGCAATCCAGGATTTTTAGGTGGATTCAATCATTACGGTTAAAACTGCACAGAGAGCAGCACAAGCGGCAAGGGCTGCGGCAAAAGCCGCCGTGGTTACGGTAAAGGCGATTGCCAAAGCGACCGCACTTGCCATTAAAGCGATTATTGCCGGAACGAAAGCCTTGATTGCCGCTATCGCCGCAGGCGGCTGGGTGGCGGTTTTGGTTATTATCGTGATTTGCCTGATTGGTATGATCCTCGGCTCAGTATTTGGCATTTTCTTCTCAGACGAAGATTCCGGCACTGGAATGAGTATGCAGACCGTTGTGCAGGAAATCAATACCGAATACGATACCAAGCTGCAAGAGGAAAAGAACTCGGTATCCTATGATGTTCTTGAAATGAGTGGCAGCAGAGCCGTTTGGAAAGAGGTGCTTGCCGTTTACTCTGTAAAAACGAATACGGATCAAGATAACCCCCAAGAGGTTGCCACAATGGACGATGGCAAAAAGCAACTCTTAAAAGACATCTTTTGGGAGATGAATCAAATATCTTCCCGAACAGAGAGCAAGACCGAAACAGTTATTACCGAAACCGATGACGGACACGGTAATATCGTGGAAACTGAAAGCACGGTCACACAAACCTATCTGTATATTACCGTCAGCCACAAGACTGCCGAGGAAATGGCGGCGCAATATGGTTTTAACGAAGAACAGAAAGGCTACCTCGCTGAACTGCTTGCAGATGAAAACAATTACCTTTGGTCACAGGTGCTTTACGGCATTACAGGCGGCGACGGACAGATCGTGACCGTTGCACTCTCTCTGGTTGGCAATGTGGGCGGTCAGCCGTATTGGTCGTGGTACGGTTTTAACTCCCGTGTAGAATGGTGTGCTTGCTTTGTATCTTGGTGTGCCAACGAGTGCGGCTATATCGACGCTGGAGTTATCCCAAAATATGCAGGCTGTGTCAACGGAGTACAATGGTTTAAGGATCGTGGACAATGGCTGGATGGCAGCGCCGAGCCTGCCCCCGGAATGATTATTTTCTTCGATTGGGCAGACGAAAGTGGTCAGGATGGATTATCCGACCATACGGGTATTGTTCAAAAGGTCGAAAACGGCAAGGTTTATACGGTCGAGGGCAACTCCGGCGACAGTTGCCGAGTCAATGAGTATTCTATCGGTTATTACGAGATTCTTGGCTACGGCGCACCTGCCTATTAAAATACACAAGCCGCCTGCATTTTGCAGGCGGTTGGATTACATATCAGAAAGATATTGTGCCGGTTTGAAAACTAAAAGTCTCAAAATACAGACTTAATAATTGCGATTTCACTCTCAAAGTGCTATAATACAAACTATATTTGGGTGGAGGTGCGGAAATGAAAGTACGGTACAACAAACTTTGGAAACTTCTGATTGACAAGGGAATGAAAAAGAGTCAATTACGAGAAGCGGTCGGGGCAAGCAAAAGTACATTTGCGAAACTCGGAAAAAATGAAAATGTTACCCTTCCCGTGCTGTTGAATATATGCGAATACTTAGAGTGTGATTTTGGCGACATAATGGAAGCCGTACCCGAAAATGAGGTGTAGGATCAATGAACAAGAAGATTTTAATTGTGGATGACGAAAAAGAAATCGTTGATCTGCTTGAAGTGTATTTGAGTAACGATGGTTATTCAGTATATAAATGTTATAATGGGTTAGAGGCGATGAAATGTATCAAACAGTCGCAGATTGATTTAGCGATACTTGATATTATGCTGCCGGATATTGATGGTTTTCGACTTTGCCAAAAAATTCGGGAAAAGTTTTACTTCCCTATTATTATGCTTACCGCCAAAATTGAGGATAGCGACAAGATTATGGGGCTTACGATTGGTGCGGATGATTATATAACGAAACCGTTTAATCCTTTAGAGGTTGTGGCAAGAGTAAAGACGCAATTAAGGCGTTATCAGAGCTATAACAGTCCTAATTTGAGCCAATCCGAAGAAAAAGACGAGTATGACATCAGAGGTCTACTGATAAACAGAGTCAGCCACAAGTGCTACTTGTATGGCAAAGAAATAGCCTTGACTCCGTTGGAGTTTTCTATTCTGTGGTATCTGTGCGAACATCAGGGTAAAGTTGTCGCCTCGGAGGAATTATTTGAAGCCGTGTGGAAAGAAAAGTATCTTCGCAACAGTAACAATACGGTAATGGCGCACATTGGGCGGCTTCGGGAAAAATTGAATGAACCTTCAAAAAATCCGAAGTTCATTAAAACTGTTTGGGGGGTAGGGTATGAAATTGAATAAAAAAGAAAAAAACTATCTGCTCTCTACCTTGTTCAAAGGGTATGTAATTCAATGTGCGATTTGCTCTGTGCTTATTTTTGGCGGTACTTTTCTTTTAGGAATTATGGCAGAGGAAATTCTCCGCAAGTATGTTTTGTATTATTACTTGTATTACAGAACAGTATATCTTTATATAGTGGCTGTAATCGTGTGGGGTGGCTGTATTATATACATGACATACCTACTTTTGAAAAAAGTAGTCGCCTATGTGTACGAGGTACAGGCTGCGACAGGAAAAATGTTCGATCAGAATGTCAGTTACATTGAAATGTCCCCGGAGTTGAGTGAAATCGCCGCTAACATCAATCAGTTAAAACAAGAGGCTGAAAGTAATGCAAGGCTTGCAAAAGAAAATGAGCAGCGAAAAAATGACCTGATTATGTATCTTGCACACGATTTGAAAACACCGCTTTCTTCTGTAATCGGGTATCTTACTTTACTGCGTGATGAGTCGCAAATCTCAAAGGAACTTCGAGAAAAGTACCTTTCAATCACTCTTGGTAAGGCAGAACGGTTAGAGGATCTGATTAACGAGTTTTTCGAGATAACACGATTCAATATATACGATATTACATTACAATACACGAAAATCAATTTAACTCGCCTGCTGGAGCAACTTGTATATGAATTTAAGCCTATGCTCAAATCAAAGAATTTGCAATGTAATCTTTGTGTTGATGATGATATAATGCTTCGATGTGACGCAGACAAAATTCAGCGTGTTTTTGATAACCTTTTGAGAAATGCGGTTATCTACAGTTTTGAAAATACGGATATCACGATCAGCGCACAATGTCAGGAAGATACGGTCAGCATTATTTTTTGTAACCACGGCGATACTCTGCCGGAAGAAAAGTTAAACAGGATTTTCGAGCAGTTTTATCGGCTTGACGCAGCGAGAAGTACAAGCAGTGGAGGAGCTGGATTAGGTTTGGCGATTGCAAAGCAGATTGTTGAACTACACAATGGTACAATCGTTGCAGAGAGCCAAGAGGATCAAAACAAGTTTTCAATTACTTTGCCGTTGGCGTAGGAAAATTGTAAGAATTTGCATAGAAAAAAAGAGGAATACCTTACGAGCAATCAAGAAAATACGGGCTTCTGTTTTGGTACAATAAAAGTATCAAGATAGAGGCTCGTATTTTTTGTGATACAGCATAAGGAGGAATGATGAAGTTGCTAAGAAAACAAATGCTGCTATGTTCTATTTTGTTTCTTGTATTTACGCTATCTGCCTGCTCTGCAATTGGGCAGACAGACGAAAACAATCTTACAGATAGCGCAACATCCGCAGAAAAAACGGTATCAGTTGTACGAGGGACAATTACTCCAACCGTTTCAACGCAAACGACTATTGTTCCGGCAGTACCGTTTATTATTTCCTCACCCGAAAATGGCATATTTAATACAGCGGTAGAATTAGAAGAAAAAATCACTGCCGGGCAAATTATTGGAACTGTGAACGGCAAAGAATTGAAATCTCCGGTGGATGGTACAATTACCTCTATTGCCCCATCCAATGAAAGCGTACCGAGTAATTATCCCGTAGCGATAGTGCATTATACAGGATTTGCCCTCAATGTAGAGGCAGATAATTTTTTGAGTACCTTACCGGAGTATGCAGAGTTGAAAGCAAAATTTCAAGTATATGATGGTGTAGGACCAACCGATATGATTGCCGTGGTGTCGCCTGCCGCAGATGAAAATGCGTTTACGGGAATCGTGCCGCAAGAGGGCATTCTGCAATGCTTGATCAGTCAAACAGTCGATGTGAAATCGGGGCAAAGTGCAACGGTAGTCATAACGGCGACAACGAGAAATGATGTCCTTATATTGCCGCTGTCGGTAATAGCGGGTAGACAAGGGACGGGATTGGTTACTGTAATTACTCCGAATGGAGAAAGAGTGGAAACAAAAGTGACATTGGGTGTGACAGACGGAGCCAATATAGAAATACTGTCCGGCTTAGAGGAGGGCGATGTAGTTTCTGCTACTCCGCCAAACCTTGATCCGAGGGGGATTTGATAAAATGAAAGGAATTTCCGAAAAGACTTTAATCAAAATAAAGGATTTGAAAGCAAGCGTCAAATTGAATAATGGCGATATGCTGACAACAGTAACCAACGCTAATATGGAATTGCAACGAGGGCGCAGTTATGCCATTGTCGGAAAGTCCGGCTCAGGCAAAACAAGCCTTATATCCATTATTGGCTTGTTAAATCGGGAATATGAGGGCGAGTACCTTTATGATGGTATATCTATTTCTGCTTTGAAAGACCGTGATCTGTCTATACTGCGAGCCAATAATATCGGATTTGTATTTCAGAACTACTCTCTGATTAAGCACTTGCGGGTATGGGAAAATATCGAATTACCCCTACTCTATGCCAAAAAGTCGTTTACCGCCAAACAGCGTCACGAGATAATTACAGGCTTGCTAAAAAGTGTCGGCTTAGAAAGCAAGGAAAATGATTACCCAATCAATTTGTCCGGCGGTGAACAACAAAGAGTTGCAATCGCAAGGGCGCTTGCAGTATCTCCGGAAGCCATTTTATGTGATGAGCCTACGGGAGCGTTGGATAAAAAGACGGGAACGCAGATTATGGAACTGTTGCACAGCGTCGTAAAAGAAAATGGAATTATGCTGCTGTTGGTTACGCACGATCCTGATATTGCAGATACCTGTGATACGATTTTTGAAATGGATGGAGGGAGGATAACTTGTGCTAAAAATGATACTTAAAGACCTTCGTCTGTCTCCACTTAGAAGTATTCTGACAAGTGTTTCAATGCTTGTAGGCATTATCGCAATGCTTGGATCGGTATTAGTTGGTACGCTTGGACGGGAGTATTTGATTTCCGTAAACGCACAGGTATATGGCTGGTCACCTACTTACTCATTCGTGATAACGGAATCCGATTTTCACGATAGAAATAAAATGGAACAATTATTCCAGAGATTTGAAGCCATTGATGATGTAGCCGCTGTTACTTTTTCTATGGGAGAAGATATTCGATTTGCACCAATGAAAGATTTAACGCCAATACCGCCGAATGATGTTTACCAAAACCTGATGGCTTTTGATTTAGTTTGCACCACGGAGGCATATAGTCAAGTCTATAATCTTCCAATGACATCCGGTAGATGGTTAGAGCCTTCGAGTGAGGGCGGATCGCTTGAAGTGGTCATAAACAAAGAAGCTAAAAACTATTTTAATGATTCGCCCTATGCTGCAGGAAATGTAAAAAGCACACTTTCGTTAACCCCATTCAATATTGTCGGAGTAGTAAACGATGGCAGGGATTTTCCGACTATCTATGCGGATTCTGCGGCGATCCTCAATTTCGCACCAGCAATGTGGCAAGTACAAAATGCAAATGTGTATTGGCATCCCACAACAGGACTGACAATCGAACAGATACATTCTGCCCTTGGCGACATTTTGACTGATACCATTGGCGGTTACTGGGAAAGTGCTGGGCGGAGTGATATTGGAGATACCTATGATTCGGTATTGTCCATACTGCAATTAGGGCTTTTGGTTACTTCGCTTTTGTTGCTGTTTGTTTCCGTATTAGGGCAGATCAATATCGGACTATCTTCATTGGAACAGCGCACACATGAGTTGCTGATCCGCAGAGCGATAGGTGCTTCACGAACAAATATTGTGGCATTGGTTTTAGGCTCACAGTTGATTTTATCAATATTCGTTTGCTTTGCAGCTATTTTGATTTCGCTGATTTTGGTGCATTGTATTGGAGCGTTGCTCCCTGTGGATTCCCCGGTGGGAACACCGAGTTATCCAATCAGCGTTGCTGTTGTTGCAGTTGCTGTGTCTGTGCTTACAGCATTATTGGGCGGATTATTACCAGCATTGAAAGCAGCAAAATTAGAGCCTGCATTGGCTCTTAGATAATAAAACTCAATTCAAGGAGGAAACAAAATGAAACGAACAATCTCAAAATCCGAAAGACCGTACAGACTGTTATTGTGTGTTATGATTTCTTTGCTGGTGATTATGCTGGCAGGCTGCTCCACTTCTTCGGACTCCGACACAAACACAAGAGGTTTCACGGACTTTGCTACCATTGAAGAAGAATACCTAACGACCATTGAGAGTTTGAATTGGCCGGAGGGCTTTACGCCGCCTGATGCTTTGGAAGGCGAAGATACGGGAGCGTCTTTTCAGATAGGATATGGCGATACAAGAGCATCTAACCTTTGGGAATATTCTTGGATGCAGGAATGGCTTGATACTTACAATACGAATTCGGAAAGGGCGGCAAAAGCCTTAGCTGAACTCGAAAAAGCCTTTGATATGCCTTATATGGGAACAGATCGCTGTGATGACGCCACACGCAAATATCTTCGTGATAATATTGATAAAGCTAAGTTGGGAGATCCGTCTGGATTTACAGAGTGTATTCAGGCAAATTATGCCGATTAAAAATGGCACATAGGAGTTTTGGTGTTGGGAGGTGAGCACATATATGCAGAGAAAACGCCGTAAGAAAAAACGATTTGGAGTATTTTTGTTTTTGCTTGTAGTTTGTATCGGCATAGGTATAATGTTTGTGCCGTGGGCAATGCAGCCGGAAAATTTCAGAGAGGTAAAGAATAAAATAAATGGTTTTCTCTACAAAGAAGATTTTCCTGACTCTTATAATGCAAAATCGCTGATTTTGGTGGATTGTTCTGATGATGAAATATTTGTTTCAAAAAACGAGAACGAGCCACAAATTCCTGCAAGTTTAGCCAAGCTGTTTGTTATTGAGTATGCGTCAACTTTAGCAGACCTTGATAGTATCGTTGTTGCAGACTATGGTGCTATTTCACTCACGAAACCTGGCTCGTCTGTTGCTCAAATCAAGGAAAAAGAATACTTTTTACACAATCTATTTGCGGCAATGTTAGTACCGTCAGGGAATGACGCAGCTTATGTGGTTGCTGATTATTGTGGAGGATTACTTTCGCCGCAAGCAGAAAGCTGTCAAGAGCGTGTGAGGATTTTCATGGAGAACTTAAACCTGCATTTGCAACAGCAGGGGTACTTAGACACAGTTTTATATGATCCGAGTGGTTTTGATATGGAGGCACTTACCACCACTTTAGATTTGAAAGAAGTAGTATATCGGTTGTTGGAATACTCGTGGTTTAGAGAAATTGTATCTCAAAACACTTATACGGCAACACTGCCTGATGGCAGTACACAAATATGGCAGAATACAAACGCCTTCCTTGATCCGACATCCGAATATTACAACGAAAATGTATGCGGAATTAAGACTAGCTCTCTGTCTGACGACTATAACTTGATTGTGCTTTATCAGCAGCACAGGCGATTGCTACTTGTGATGAGCAGAAATTATCAAGAGGGGATCAGGTGCAGTTCCAGAGGTTTGACACGATCAAAAAGAAACACTGGAGCCCTACGACAGTATCGGCAATCGTCCGGGATGAGATTTATATTGGAACCAGAATCTGGGGCAAAACACGTTGCAGTATGCATACGGGCCATAAAGCAGTTCTGAATGATGAAACAGAATGGGTTCGCCTGGAAAATCATCATACGGCAATTATAGACAGGGAATTGTTTGAAAAAGCAAATGAAATGCATCCGAAAAAGAAGAGAAGTGTTGCAGAATCACGCACCAATTTTACTCTGGAAAGACGTAAAAAACAGCCGGCCTTGCTGATATGTGCCAACTGTGGGCATTCTCTGTTAAAAGAAACAGAGCATCTGCTGAAATGTTCAGATGCCAGAACCAATGGTGATCCTGTGTGCCGAAGTCTGGTGATTCGTAGGGAACCGATGGAGGAGAATATCCTTGGGCTTGTCCGTCAGTATGCAGCGTCAATGTTGAAAAAAGGAAAGAAAGTATCTTCCAAAAGACAATGTGAATACAAAGAGATCAATACTACAGAATTGCAAAAACAGAGCCGACAGTTGACCTCGGAAAAGATGAAACTCTATGATGATTACAAAGATGGTCGTATAGATCGTGATTCGTATAAGCAGAGAGCTGAAAAGATAAGTGTACAGCTGGATGAAATAAAACGAAAGATAGAAGATGCGAAGAATAGTAAAAAGCTTCTTGAACAAAATGAACTTTCTGATAAAATAAAACTAAAAGATTTCTTGGGAATTCAGAAGTTCGATACAGAGAAGCTGCGTGAGGTTATCAAGGTGATCCGTGTTCATAGTCAGGATGAAATTGAAATCGAATGGAATTTTGACGATATTTTTTCAGAACAGAGATAACTTGAGCAGGACAAGAATGACTTATCAAAAGATAATAAAGGTGCTGGGACTACCTGATGGAAGCGTCAGATAGTCTTCGGCAGAAAAAAATAAAATTTTTTTTGTCCTATACTTGACACATCCACATGTCATGCGTCATACATTCTGCACAAGGTTAGCCAACGCAGGAATGAACCCAAAAGCACTGCAATATGTCATGGGACATTCCAATATCACAATCACATTGAACCTCTACACTCACGCTTCACTTGAAACGGTAAAATCAGAATTACAGCGATTTGTAGCTTAGTAGTAAAAGGCTGGATTACTACCGATTTACTACTTTTGAAAGCAGAATGAAGCGGAAATATGCGGAGTTAAGTATGGTATCGACCTATTGAAAAGTGAAAAAAAGTCCGTAAATACGGGATATTCCAGCATTCGCGGACTTATGGATAGATAAAGAAAAAAGATTTAGATAAATAGAATCTAAAATTAATAATGTAGAGGCAATAAAGGTGAAAAAGATAGAAATTATTGAGAGAATCACAGATGCTAATGGAAGCATAAGTGAAAACATATTGACTAGCTGGGAACATAAAAACCAATTCATACCGGAAATTATAAGGTTTGGAGAATTAAAAATATATCTACAGGAACAAATTGTTAAAAAGAATGATAGTGATGTTCATCTTTCAAAATATGAATATGATATTTTACTTCTTTTAGCGAAAAGTCCAGGTAGAATATTTGGAAAAGAAATGGTTTATGATCTGGTATGGAATGAACCTTATTCCGGTGATTATAATGTGGTTATGCGACATATCTGCAATATCAGAGAAAAAATAGAAGATGATCCTGGACAACCATTATATATACAAACAGTACGAGGTGTAGGATATCGGTTTAACGGGAATTTAGGCAGCAAGTGAAATCGCTGCCTATTATTATGGTTTTACAAAGAAGGGAGTTTGTTATGAGAAGATCTTTGTATTTCAGGAGCATCCTGTTTGAGATATTTGGACAGATTTTGATGTATCAATTCCAACTCTTTTATTTCTTGCTTAAAAGAAACATATTGAGTATTTAGTGATTTTTTTTGGGAAATAAGATCTGAAAGTTGCTCCTGTAACTTATTGGTATTAAGATGCTTCAGGTCCATGCCATTTTCCTGTAAAATATGTTCAGCACCAGCGAAAAGAATAATTTGAGATTCATATTTACGGAAATAACGATCCGGATCTTTGGAACTTTTATAATGGTCATCGTAAATTTTATTTTTCTGATATTGTTTGGCATATTTTAGCATTTCTCGAAGATGACGTATCTGAGACTCGAGAGAAACAACAGAGGTATTTACCTCTTTTTGCTGCATATGTAACAAGGCTATGCGGTCTTCAAGTTCTGAAAAATTATGTAGATTATGTGTGAGCATCTTGTTATATTCAGCAGAGACAATTTTTAAATTTTCCTTATTTGCCCATTTCTGAAGTCCAATGTTTCCTGCTATATTGGGAGTGTTGGTGTCTATTAACTTATTACGAACAGAAGGAACAGTAGTTCTGTGAAGCTTATTATTAATGCGTTCTTTGATACGTTCCTTAGTAAAGTTTTTTCCTAAAGATTTAGCACTTCCACGCACTGGACGGGACATATCGGGAGAACGAAAGGTAATGTATTTTCTGCTGTTTTCGCCAAATTCTGCGTTTTTTATTTCATATCCTTTAGCTTCCATAAATGTAAGAAATTCTGAATAAGTGGAAACGATTCGGATTGTCTGGTTTATATCTTTTCGCAGCTGCGTTTTTTTACTGGATTCAGATTTATTTGCAGCCCATTCATTGTATTTCATTCCCTTTTTACCATTTGGCATAATTGTGGACAGGTTATGTTCCTGGCATAAAGTGTCGCTGAGATTTCGTATTTTCCAGTAATTCTTTTTACAGTCATGGTAATGAGAAAAAGTGATGTTATCTGCAGAACAGAAAATTAAATGGTTATGTACATGACCTTTATCAGTGTGTGTTGTCAGAACATAGGAGTATTTTCCCTCCAGCAAGCGATCCGCAAGTTCTCTGCCGATTTGATGGGCTTCTTCATAGGAAACTTCACCAGGGGAAAATGCCTGAATCAGATGAAATGCCTTATTTGTATTGTGCGGATCTCTGCAGTCATGTGTATGATCCAAAGTGTATTTAAAGTCAAGAGCGGCTGTTTCGGGAGAGCAGGCAAAGGAAGAAATATATAGATTCTGGTCAGTTTTATCTGGATTGCAGATGTATTCTATTGCTTTATCAACGGTTGTTTTGATACCATGGATTTTTGTAACTGCCATATTTTTTCCATTAACTCCTTTATATCGTCCAGGTCCTTTTGGTAAACTGTATTGCTACTGTTTATACGATGGGTGATCTGATTCAAATTGCTGCTGATATTGCCCAGCAGGGTATTCATTTTTCGGATATGAGAGTAGTCTACTTCATATACAAATCCATATAAGATCATTTTCCGTAGAAAGGCAGATTTGCTTTTCATCCTGGAAAGACGATATTTTTCTTCTAAAATGTATTGTTCGTCATCATTCAAATAAAATTGTACGGGATGAATTCTGGTACGTTTGCTCATTGAAATCCTCCAATTCGTTTTTTTCTATAAAAAAGAGTACAAAAAAACTGTCTAACCAGTTCGGCTATGACAGTTATATTACTTGGCTGTATGATGTTTTGGACAGATGTGTCTACAGTTTATTTTAACAGGAGTAGGCAGAAGCGTCAAATTAAGAAATTATAAAATATGAGAGGGCCAGGGATACTCCCTGATACATTTTTACAAAATAAACCGAAGGGGAAATTTTGTAAAATGAGCCAGGTGTCATGACACTGGCAGTGCTTGCTTCTTTTGGGGTGTAGCCTGCAAAGCAGGCTATGCAAAAGCTATAAAACATAAATAGAACTGTGAGAAGTGGTTGAGAATATAATCCTGATAGCGTATAATCAGAGCAAGAAATCGTAAGTGAGGGATAAATTTGGAACGTGAAGAAATTTTTCAATATGTGAAAGAGCAATATGGAACGGAACCGGAATATTTATGGAAAAAAGATTCTGATTCTGCGGTGCTTCGACATAAAAATGGAAAATGGTATGCTATAATTATGGCAGTGGAAAAGAAAACACTGGGATTAGAAGAAGATGGAAAAATTAATATCCTAGATGTAAAATGTGATCCTGATCTGGTTGGGATGATTATTCAAACGTATGGATTTTTACCGGGGTATCATATGAATAAGCGGCACTGGATTACGATTCTTCTGGATGATTCTGTCAGTGAAGCTAAGACACTGGATTTTCTGGATATGAGTTATGATTTAATTGACAGTGGGAAGTAATTAAAATTAAAAAGGAAGCCTTTCAGAAAAATCTCTGATCGGCTCCCAGGTATTTATTCTGGATATGTATAAGTTGATCTTTGCAATAGGATATTTTCCCAATCTCGTTCATGGCGCAGCACTCGGAGAATATGAATCTCTTTTGTTTCTTCCATTATAATATAAAAAATAATAGATGGCGGAAAAGATCTTTTATGTATGGAATATCCTCTGTACAGAATTTGAGTTCGGGGAAAGGCAGTACTGAACTGACTTAAATTCTGCATTTGTTCTTTCAGATCAGATTGAAAACGGTCAGCACGTTGCTGGCCGAATTCTTCTTCAATATAATCTGCAATGTCTGTGACATCGTAAATTGCTTCCCAGGTTAAAATAATTTTATATTCTTGCATTTCTTCGTGCATCCCTTAATTCTGTGATTTTGCGAAAAGCATCTTCCAGTGGCAATTCACGACCAGCTTCCATATCATCAATTCCCCGGTCTAACATGCGGAGAAGATGATTGTTTTCCTGGTTTTTATCGGTTGTAGGGACTTTTTTTGTTAATTCCATAAAATCACTCCAATCATACGGTTTATAAATAGTGTATGTTGTTCGGAAGTATCTATCCATAGTTTAGCATATAATTGGAGGCAATACAATTAAATTATTTTGCAGGAGCGTCCGTCAGACCGAGAAGATATTCGCAGGATTGCCAGATCATTAAAATCATATCCTGCAAGTTGTAATTTGGCAGCGAGCGTTTTCTGAGTAAGATTATGAGCCTTTCGTAATTCTTTTACCCGTTGTCCTATTCTGTTTTTACTGTTCGTTTTTTTATCCCAATAAATAATCATTCTGATCCTCGAAAATTTCTAAAGATGAAGTATTATTATTGATTTTAAGGAAAAATATTGTTACTATACTTCTAAAGATGAAGTTTTGGAAAGTCTATTTGATTTTTGAATAATTGCGCGTCGCATTCTCGTTACTTTAGAGCGTAGCGGGCAATCTTGACAGAATCAGCTTTGTCGGACTTGATTTTGCGAAGAGAATCGTTATTAAAATCTTTGACCAACTTGGGATTAACAGCACTGACAAAGAGATCTGCTGCTGAAAGCTGGTGAGCAAGTGCTTCGTAGTAGCGGCCGGTATGTTCCATTACAACCCGGGATTCACCTTCGATAGAATGAATAAGTTTAATAAGTGAATGGATATCACTGGATGTGTGCTTAATCTCAAAAGGAGAGGATACAATCTCCCCAAATGGTCTCAGAATTGTAACCATACTTTTACCTTTTGAAACATCGATACCTACTGCGTTCATAAATTTATCACTCCTTAAAAAATATTACAATGGATAAATACCAGTTTTACTCATTACCTGTTCAAACTACTGTGTGTGACACGAATGCACCTAATGTGATTCAACCTGCATAAAACGAGCACTGTGAATGAGGAGCCGGTTATCAGTCTAAAGTACGGACGCGAGGTCCAAGTGATGAAGTCGATATACCATTGCATCCTACATTCTAACAGTTTAAGTAATGAGATGGATAAATCCTTACTGGAAGTAAGGGGATTACCCATAAATATATTGTAGTAGTGATGAGTTAGACGCGCAAATTTTTTACCCAAAGGAAAACATATGTTTATTTTTAGCGCTATATGTGCTAAAATATAGCTATGGGTAGTAGAAAAAACAACAGAATCTGAGAAAACAGTTATCAGGGAAAAATAAAAATGCAGATAATATCCAGTTATGGTGTAGAATTACGAAAACAGAATATCCCGATCCGACAGACACTGGAGATCTATCGTTCTGCTGTCAGCTATCTGATTGGGATTTATGTGCAGGTATGGGAAGAATTAGCAGAAATCCCGGATACAAAGAGGCGTTTTAATGCTGCAGAACATCTGGTACATACTACGAAGAAAAACCATGCCTGTTTTGATTTTGATATCCGGTTCCCAAAGATGCCTTCCTATCTGCGCAGATCTGCCATCCAGCATGCACTGGGGACAGTATCCTCTTATAAAACACGGCTGGATCTATGGGAAAAGACCGACGGAAAGAGCGGGAAACCAAAGCTTGTATATGAAAACCACGCCATGCCGGTCTTCTACCGTGATGTCATGTATCGTGAAGGCGCGGAAGGGAAAGACGAAGCATACCTGAAACTCTATGACGGTCATGACTGGAAATGGTCCTGCGTACGTCTGGATCATACGGATATGGAATATCTGAGAAAATGCTGGTCAGGGAAAAAGGCATCTGCCCCGATTCTGGAAAAGAGACACCAGAAGTATTTTTTGCGTTTTTCCTATAAAGAGGAAGTAACACTTACCAAAACACCTGTGAAAGAACAGATCATCTGCAGCGTGGACTTAGGGATCAATACCGATGCAGTCTGTACCATCATGCGGGCAGACGGAACTGTCCTGGGAAGAAGATTCATAGATCATCCCAGTGAAAAAGACCGGATGTACCGCACACTGGGACGGATCCGCAGATCCCAGAGGGAACATGGCTCTGCGCAGACACAGGGAAGATGGGCATATACGAAACGTCTGAACACAGAACTGGGTAAAAAGATTGCAGGTGCGATTGTAAGATATGCGGAAGAAAACCATGCAGATGTGATCGTGTTCGAGTATCTGGAGATGCAGGGGAAGATATCGGGAAAGAAAAAACAGAAACTGCACCTGTGGAGAAAAAGAGATATCCAGAAGTGTTGTGAACATCAGGCACACAGGAAAGGGATGCGGGTATCCAGGATCTGCGCATGGAATACCAGCAGATTGGCTTATGATGGTTCCGGGGCGGTAACACGTGACTGGAAAAACCACAGCCTCTGTACTTTCCAGACAGGAAAACGATATAATTGTGACCTGTCAGCATCCTATAATATAGGAGCGAGATATTTTATAAGGGAACTTTTAAAACCCCTTCCGGCAACGGAAAGGTCTTTACTGGAGGCAAAAGTCCCTCCTGTAAAGCGTAGAACCTCATGTGTTTATGCTGACTTAAGAGAACTTCATCTGCAAATGGAGATCTTAAAAGTAGCATAAACACAGGCAGATATACAGCGGATTACCTGTAATGTGGGAACCTGCCGTATCCGGCATGGAAAAAGCACATAACTGTGCAGACCTAAGTTACAGGCGTATCCGCCGATATTCAGTCTGACGCCTAAAGCGTCTGGAAGCACGTGACTTTAGCCATGTGAGGTTCACGATTATCGGAAAATACCTGTAAACAGCGTAAATACAGCATTTCAAGGAGTTTTAAGCAATGATAAGAGTGTTATTTGTCTGCCACGGCAATATACTGGCAACTCTCTAAAAAGTCTTGATTTATCGGGGAAAGGGAAGCTTCACAGTTCTGTTTTAGACCAGGTTTAGACCATTTGAAATGTGTAGAAAATAACGAAAAAAACATGCAGATGGGGAGCCTTGTTGCAAATATACTCATATAGAAAATTACACAACGGAGATAATTTTTGAGCGGAAAAATCATCCGGTGATGTGTGGAAATGTATCCATACGTCACCGGATGTTTTACGTTTCGGGATTTGATTCCTGATCGCGTTTCATGGCTTCATCGATTGCTCGATTGATAAAGGCAGTAGCACTTTCACCCATCTTTTCTGCGTGGTCTTTTATGATGGCACGCTTCTCTGGGGTGACACGAACCTTAATTTCAACGAAACGGTCATTATATTTTTTGTTCGCTCTTCTGCGAGCTTCGGTTAAGCCCTTATAGGAACCATTTTTCTCTTCACTCATGACAGCCTCCAGGATGTGTATTGGCAGATATGCCTGTAAAGAGTATAGCACAGATTGATACATAAGACTATGTAAGATTTTCAAAAAATAACATTTGATTGGAAAAGGAGACAAGCTTATGAAAAATCAGAAGATTAGAAGCATGAAGGTTCATGAACAGAGCGGATATAACTACAAGGCAACACCTACCATCATTCTTAAAGGGCAGTGGCTTAAGGAAATGGGATTTGAGATTGGTGATTACATCAGTGTCAGCTGTGAGGATGGGAAGCTGATTATTACTCCGGATGCAGAAAAGGCTGCAATGGCAAAGGCAGAAACGGAATTCATGGAGAAGGAAATGAAGAAGCTCCAGAAGCGTTTCCAGGCAGAGAAGGAACAGCTCCATGCTCAGTTTGTGGCTGAAAGTAGCACTGAATATAACGGAAGAGAGGTGCAGTAATTATGGGAAAGATTATTGTTATCGGTTCACAAAAAGGTGGCGTGGGTAAAACCACGACCACACTTAACCTGGCTTATTCTCTGAAGGAACTGGGCAAGAAGGTGCTGACGGTAGATTTTGATAGTCAGGCAAATCTGACTACCTGTTACGGAGTAGAGGATACCGGAGCCTTGGAATATACGATTGGCCATCTGATGATGGCTCAGATGGAAGAAGAGGTGCCAGAGAGCTTTGAGGATTATATCCAGAGTAGAGAGGGCGTAGACTATATTCCATCATCCATTTATCTGTCTGTGGTGGATGCAAAGCTTAGAACAGAAATGGGTGCAGAGAGGATGCTGGCAGAGGTCCTGGAAGCGTTGAAGAGCAGATATGATTACATACTGATTGATACCTGCCCATCCTTGGGAATGCTTACCATCAATGCATTGGCTGCGGCAGATGAGGTGATTATTACGGTAAATCCTCAGCTTCTTGCGATGATGGGATTGGAGGATTTCCTAAGAACTGTGGCAAAGATTAAAAAGCGAATCAATCCGAAGGTGGAGATTGCAGGCATTCTCTTAACTATGTGTGAGAGTAGAACCACTCTTTGTAAGGTTCTGACAGAGGAAGTGACCGGAAGCTTCCAGGGAAAAATCAAAGTATTTGATACAAGGATACCGACAACAGTCAAGGTGGGAGAGAGCATTTACTACAATATGCCGATTGCTCAGTATAGCAAAAAAGCATCTGCAGGAATCGCATATAGAAAATTTGCAAAGGAGATAATTGCATATGAAGGCTAATTCAAAGAGAAAAGTATTTGGTGATGCAGTAGATTTGCTGATGGGAGATATGGAAGAAGTAACAATGCCAAGAGGTGTTCAGATGTTACCAGTGAAGGGTATTCAGCCTTTTCACGATCATCCGTTTCATCTGTATGAGGGAGAACGCTTAGAAGATATGATTGCCAGTGTGAAGGAGCACGGAGTGCTCAATCCGGTTATTGTACAGAAGCTTGATAGCGGTTATGAAATGCTTTCCGGGCATAACCGTTGGAATGCAGCTAAGCTGGCAGGGCTTAAAGAAATACCAGCAATAGTGAAGACCGATTTATCTGAGGAAGAGGCCTATGTGTATGTAATCGAAACGAATCTGATGCAAAGGTCATTTTCGGATTTGGCAATATCGGAGAAGGCAGCGGTGTTGAAGGCAAGGTATGAGAAGGAAGCTTGTCAAGGAAAAAGAAATGATATTCTGGAAGAAATTGCTCGTCTAGAAGGCAAAGAAATTTCGATCACTCGTGGTCACGATGACCACAGGCTGAAAACCAGAGATATGATTGGCAAGGAATATGAGTTGTCCGGTAGCTCTGTGGGGAGATTACTTAAGCTGAATGACCTGATTAAACCCTTCAAGGATATGGTGGATAGAGGTGCCCTCTATACGAAGGTGGCATTACAGCTGGCTTTCCTTCCGGAGAATGAGCAGACGATGGTATATGAGATTATGAGGGAGAAGAAAACTAAAATTACCATAGAGATGGTTATGAAGATTAGAAGTCATTCTGGTGCTCTGACAGAGGCAATGGTAAAAAGATATTTAAGTACAGAACCTATCAAAAAGAAATGCTATAAGGTTCCAAGCAGAATTGTGGAGAAATATTTTAAGGGAATGGACCCGAACCAGGTGGATGCAATAGTGGAACAGGCATTGGAAGCCTGGTTTAGTAAGGAGGCTGCGAATGTTCGAACAGAAGAGCCTTGATAGGATTGATGGAGATTACTTCAATATCATAATTGCGGATAGTCAGGATGTGACGATACAGAGCAGGAATACCGGTCATTACTGGTACCTGCACTGTGCCGGATATCCTACAGAGGAAGCTTTGGTCATATTCCATAAGCATCGTTTTAAGGACGGGTATCATCAGCACGGACACGCAAGAAGTCTGAGACAGGCGATTAAGAGTATTGTGAGACACGATGATTACCAATTGAATGTAAGAAAATGCGTATAACATAAAAGACAGCGGTATCTTCGAAGTGAGGATACCGCTGTTTTCAAATTAAGGAAGCTTATTCACCGAAATAGAGTTTCTTTGCCAGAGCCTGTGCTGCTTTGATGTCAGTATATCCCTGAGATTTTCCAAGACCTAATTCATCAAGAATCTGTCCTTTGGTGTAATCCTCGCAGATAAGGTCGAGAATACGACCATACTTCGGATTGATTTCATGAATCTTTTTTAAGAGATCCTGAATAATCATACGGAGCATAACGGTTTCTTCAAGATTTTCCGGTGATGCAGGTTCAAAGCCTTTGCCATCTTCTGATGTGGCTTCGTCCATAAACTGGTTAAGAGAGAGAACATCATCTGATTTAAAAGATGCAAAGTGTGCTCTGACATCAGTATTGAACTGTTTAAGGGCAGCAGGCTTGTCCTCAATTTTTACAGGTGCAAATGCTACCAGAACCTTATTAGGTCCGATATGCCAGGTCTCAAGGTTGTCCTGGCACATATTGAAGTGTTTCACCATTTCCCAGTCCACACGGATTGGTACGAGGCATTCTCCCAGATGAAGTGGGAGATTGTTGTAACTGCGACGGTTGTCGTAGTTGTGGTTGTCATTGGTTGACTGCTGATTTTCAGTACTTGTCTGTACATTTACATTGATTTCCATATCGTGCGGCCTCCTGTGTCCGCTGAATGCGGAACGAAGGCTTCGATATGAAATTCAGATAAGCATCGATTGTCTTATTCATGGCACGTCTCCGTTCCGTAAAATAAGCAATCAGGCTTCTTAGCCCCTGATGCGGTTAATTGGGTTCATCACGCCACAACTCTAAGAAGATGCTGGCCAAGCAGTTGTTTTGTGATGTTCTTACAGAGAAAAGAAAATGTTCATGTACGTAAAGAAAATATCGATTTTTCTCCTAATGTGTGATATAATGAAATATCATGGTGAAATTCTCTTCTTTTCTCATTTGGAACACTTTTATTGTAGAAAAAAATAAGGGAAAAATCGTTTGGGACGAGTTGGTTGAAAGTTGAGGATGAGTTGCAAATTTGGGAGGTGAAAGCATTGTCAGAATTGGTTTTTGCAACCTATTTAAAAGAACTGAAAAATGCATGGGCAGAAGAAATAGCAGATCCGGATTTGATTAATCTACTATATGATGCTGTTTCTGAACCTATGGAGTTGGTGAACAAAGAAAATGGCACTATCACGACCGAAAAATCTGCAGCTAGTAAGATTGTGAATCGTCAAAAAGGTGGAAATGCGCTAAAAGTTATACGAACTAATGCCAATAAGGATAAAGTGCGCTCCTCCATTGAACAATATTTCGAGAAAAATGTGGTAAAGAGATTACACAGTGACTGTATAGATGATTTGATTTCTAATCTGAAGAAGATAATCGAGGGAGATTCGTCGATATCGGAAACAAAAAAGGAAGAATTATTAAAGAATGCTTCTAGGAATAAACTTGCAGCGTTTTTGGGATTTACTTATCTGTATTCGTTGACAAGAGATAATGTTTTGAAAGAAATAAGAATAAAAACAACACAGGAAATTGAAGATTATAAAAGACATCCATTAAGAGAAATACCTACTCCGCCAGAAGTAATAGAAGAAGAACGGAAATATGCAGATGCCTTGATGACTGTATATGGTCAGGCAGAGGGCATTCCGAATTTTGATGAGTCAATGCTTGCAGGATTTCCGAAGCATCAGCAGCATTTTTCAGACCAACGAGGTTACTATTTTGCGGCAGAAGCTGTAAGACGAGGAACGCGCGACATATACAGTGATGAAAGTCAGTTCGATGTATTGAAGAATGAGACTTATGAAGGTGTAAAGGAAGTTTGGGAAGAAGAATACAAAAGTGGATATGCACGATTGCGCAAAGTGATGTCGCAGGCATCTGCTACGAGAGTTGATAAGTGTTGGTTAAGCAGAGATACTGATTGGGTAGGAAATCCACAGAAGAAAGGTGTGTGCCATTTCCTTGTTAAAGAAGGGAAATTGGACGGATGGGTACGAGACGATGATGAACAGACTATTTAATACTGTGTTTGAAAACTCGCTAAGAATGCTTCTTCTTTTGAATTTATACGAGATGCCTCAAACATTGGATATGTTATATGCAGTTGATTTTATGACACAGTACGGAAAAACCTTTGGTATTACAAATGAAGAGTTGAATGGAAGCAATCCATTCAAATTCAGTGAGTTTACCGGTCGAAGAGATTTGGTGAAGGAGAGTCTACGGCAGTTAGTGTTAAAAGGATTAGTACAACCAGTCGAAACAAGTAAGGGAATGTCGTACGTGATTTCATCTGAGGGAGAAGAGTATTGTGCTATGTTGGATAGCGAGTTTGCAATGAAATATAAAGAATATGCAAGCAAAACAATTGCGATGATTGGAAATAAATCTGAAAGGCAAATTATAAGTCAGATAAATAAGTTGTCGACATCACTGTGAAAGGAGATTGGCTGATGAGCAGATTTTTTATAAAGCAAATATCCGTTACTGGAGAAAAGGTTTTATTTTCTGAAGTGTCATTCAATGATGGAGTGAATATTATTTACGGACCTTCAAATGCAGGTAAATCATATATAATCAATTGCATAAATTTTATGTTTGCTGGAGACCCACCTTTCACTAAGTCATCGACTGGGTATGATACGGTTACGATGACAATGGAGTCGGATGATGGATATGCAATATTTATGACCAGAAAGATTATCGATGGAAAAAACGGTGAAGTGGGTGAAAACTCCGTAGAAGTGATCAGTAATTATCCAAATGTAGAGAGCGGGCCATATAGCATTAGTAAAAATGAGTACAGTGATCTTTTATTGAAATTGATGGGAATTAATGAACATCACAAGATTATTTCAACAGAAGGATTTGATTCTCAAAGCTTAGGAATACGTACTTTGATACATTTCTTTTTTATAGATGAAGAACATATTTTTGGAAAAAGAACTGTTCTAGATTCACCAAGCTACAGCAAGATTAATGCATACCTGTGTGCATTGAATTTCTTGTTGACCGGTGATGATTCTATGCATTTGATGCCGGAAGAAACTAAGGAAGAACGTGAGCGGAGAATCACTGAGCGTACAGGAGTTATTGCCTATTTGAATCAGAAAATAGAAGAATTATCTCAAAGAAAAGCGGAGCTCGAGGCTAGGGAAGCAGTTGGGGAAACTGATGCAGAAGGAAGAATAGAAGAGTTACTTTCAGCGATTGAAGAGATAGAAAATGAAATAGGAACAGCTTCATCAGAAAATAGAGAATTAATGAGAGAGAGATACGAAATTAGTACGAAAATTGAGGAAGCATTGTTCCTTAAAGATAGGTATCGTGTATTAAAATCTCAATATGAAGCGGACATATTGCGCTTACAATTTATATGTGATGGAGAAAGAAAAGAAGATACTATTGATGAGGCAGTTGCGTGTCCATTTTGTAATCATGAAATAGAAAAAGGAACTGTAGCGCATGAATCATACATAGAGTCTGCAACAATAGAGATTCAAAGGATTCAGCTACAAATCAGTGATTTGATTTCTGCTGAATCAGATGTTTGCGAAGGCATTGATAAGTACGAAAGAAAATTGCAAGAGATAGATGATCAGATTGCTGAAATTACAAATTCGATTAATGGAGAATTAAAACCAAGGGCTGCAGAACTCAGGCAGTCTGTTGAAGCTTATAAAGAAATTTTAAGAGCTAAGCAAGAGATATATGCAATTGATGCTATGGCAACAGAGCTTAATACAGATGTATTTGAAAAAGAAAATGAAGAAGATGGTGAAAGTGCAAAGTTTAAAGGAAGAGAACTTATCAATAAAGATACCTGGAAGGTTTTGAGTGATAACCTAAATTCAATGATAAAAGAGTGTGGATATCCAAATTCACCGGAATCCAGATTGAATATAGATACATTAGATGTGGTAGTTGGTGGAAAATTTAAGAAGGATCAAGGAAAGGGATATAGAGCCTATCTGAATACAATTATGTTATTTAACCTTATGAAGTATTTGGAAGAAAACGCAATTTATGCACCACATCTTTTGATTTTAGATTCACCAATACTGTCCTTAAAGGAGAAAAAACACAAAATTACAGAGAAAGAAAAAGCCACGCCTGGAATGCGGGAATCCCTGTTCAAATATATTGTAAATCATTACGGAAAGAATCAGGTGATTATTGCGGAAAATGAGATTCCGGAAGGCGTAGATTACTCATTTGTTAATTTAATTGAATATACAACAGACGAAAGAGAAGGCACTTATGGGTTCCTTAAAAGCGTAAAAAATTAATAGTTGTTGAAGAACTAAGAGGAGAACTTATATGGCGAAGGTAATCAGTTATAATAAACTTTGGAAATTGTTAATTGATCGAGGACTAAAGCGCACGGACTTAAAGGATATGTGCAAAATTAGTTCAGCTTCGATTGCAAAGCTTGGAAAAAATGAAAACCTGACGACGGGAGTCCTGCAAAAGATATGCACGGGACTAGAATGCGATGTGTCGGATATTATGGAGATGATTGATGTCCCGGATGAATTAATCGAAGATGGACAATAACTAAGCTGAAATAGAATGACAATTCTAATAGACAATACTTGAGGAGGGGGACTAATGGCTTTTGATTTTGGAAACGCGAATGATCAACAGAAAGAAGCTATTCAGACAACAGAAGGCCCATTGCTAATAATAGCTGGTCCAGGAACCGGAAAAACATTTACTCTTGTTAAGCGTATAGTCTATCTAATAACTGAAAGAGGAATACAACCTGAAGAAATAATGGTTGCTACTTTTACAGAAAAGGCTGCAAAGGAGCTTATTACTCGTATTACTAATGAATTGTATAAGATGGGGGTTCAAGTGAACCTTAATGAGATGTATGTAGGAACATTTCATTCTATATGCCTTCGAGTAATAAAGGAGCATTTGGAATACACGAGAGTTAAGAAAAATTATCGAATGCTGGATCAGTTTGATCAGAAGTACATGATTTTTCAACATATAAACGATTTTAGGGCATTACCTCACTATGAGGATATATTTACAAAAAAAATTGGAACATGGAAGCAAGCTGGAGAAATTGCAAAATATGTAAGTAATCTATTAGAAGAGTTGGTGGATGTTAATGGAATGTTGAGAGATTCTAATCCAGCAACTGTTGGTATGGCTAATGTTTTGGCATTATATCAGAAGATAACTGAAGAAGAAAACTTGATTGATTTTTCATCTATTCAAACAGAAGCATATTCTCTTATGCTTAACCATCCGGGGATTTTGGCAGAAATAAGAGAAAAAATTAAATATGTAATGGTTGATGAATACCAAGACACAAATTATATTCAGGAATTAATCGTTTTCCTTATTGCAGGAGAGTCAGAGAATATATGTGTTGTTGGAGATGATGATCAAGGGTTATACCGATTCCGTGGAGCGACCATAAGAAACATTCTTGAATTCCCGGATCATTTTATTGATGGGAAGTGTAAGCGAGTTGATTTGACCATTAATTATCGATCAGAAAAAGAAATTATAGATTTTTATAATGATTGGATGACATCTACTGATGAAAAGTTTGTGTGGAAAAATTTTAGATTTCCCAAGAAGATTGTGCCTGGCAAGAAAGACTATTCTTCAGATACAAGAGTAGTAAAATGTTCTGGGAAGAACGGTGTAGAGGATTGGTATGATAGTGTATACGACTTTGTTATATCGTTGAAGCATCAAGGTGTAATAAAAGATTACAATCAGGTGGCTTTTCTGTGCAAATCGGTTAAGAATGACAAGGTAATTAATCTTATTCAGTATTTGGAAGCTATGAATATACCTGTATATTCGCCGAGATCAGAGATGTTTTTTACTAGGCCTGAAGTTAAAGAAATATTGGGATGTTTGATAATGTGTTTCCCTAATTATTTCTTAAGACTTAAAACAGAAAGTTTTACATATTCTTATCCAGTTCTTTATAGGTACTATCGTGAGGAATGTGTCGAAGCAGCGCAGAAACTTATTAAGGCACATAAAGATCTGAAAAAATGGTATGAAAATATATTGCGTAATCATAGTCAATTGAAAAGTAATACAGATTATGCATTTACTGGTATTATCTATCAATTGCTGGAATTTGAACCTTTTAGGGGATATGTTGGAATTGATATTGGCAGTGGTGTTACAGATGAGAGAGCCGCAAGAAATATATCTATTCTTTCAGCTGTTTTGGGCAAATACGAATATTTGCACAGAATAGAAGTATTTTCGGAGAAAAATATAATAAGTGCTCCGGAAATCTTCTTTAATATGTATATGCGCTTTTTATTTGAAGGTGGAATCACGGAATACGAGGATGATTCTGAGTATGCACCAAGTGGATGTGTCTCTTTTATGACAATTCACCAATCTAAAGGAATGGAATTTCCGGTTGTTATGGTTGATTCATTGTCTGCTGTTCCGAGAACACAATCAGATGGAGTTATTGAAGAGATAGAAAAGAAATATTTTCACAGACCTGCTTTTGAAGCGAAAGAAGATATTAAATTCTTTGACTTTTGGAGATTGTATTACACTGCGTTCTCTAGAGCTCAAAACTTACTAGTTCTTTCTTGCTATGAAAAGAATGGCATCGGAAGAACTCCAAGTAAGTATTTTGAATCTTGTTATAGCACATTACCATCATATAATGATGTAGATTTATCAGAAATGGAATTGGAAATGGTTAAGCCTGTAAATATTAAGAAGTCGTTTTCATTTACATCTCATATCGAATTATATGAGAATTGTTCACTACAGTATAAATTTTTCAAAGAGTTGGGTTTTACACAAATTAGAGTAGGTGCTACTTTGTTTGGAACTCTGGTTCATGAAACAATAGAGGATGTACATCGATCAGCAATGCGTCACGAAGAGAGTACTATTACGCCGGACAATGTGCGTGCATGGCTCGATACAAATTATTTGACTTTATCTAAGAGTGAACATTCTTATTTGGGTGTCAAGCAGGTTGATGCTGCTTATAGACAGGTGATTGCATATGTAGAACGGATGTCTAATGGTACAGGCTTGACAGGAGATGGAGTAGTGACAGGAGAATCTCTTTGGAGTCATATCCAAGATGCAGAAGTTGATGTGAGCCTTGTAAAGCCAGAATACATACTTAAGGGTACCGTTGATTTGATTCGTGGAGATGGAAATACAGTGGAAATTGTTGACTTTAAGTCGGAGAAAAGACCAGACTTAACTGAACGGTCAGAGGATTTTGAACGCTATAAGCGTCAATTGGAAGTATATGCACATCTTGTAGAGGAAAAAACAGGAAAGAATGTGAGTAGGATGCATCTTTATTACACTGGTGAGGAAGGGGCAAATCCTACTGTTACATTTGAGAAATCTCAGTACTCAATTGATAAGACGATTTCTGAATTTGATAAGGTTGTAGCTAAGATTCAAAACCATGAATTTTCTACAGAGGCAAAGAACAAGAAGTCATGTCTCAACTGCGATATGAGGTATTATTGCAAGAAAGTTAAGAAACAATAGGGAGGACATATGGAAATAAAAAGATTTAGCGATTTTATAATATGTCCTATTCCAGCTGTATCTGAACTAGATCAGGCTGAGATAGAACAAATCGTAACTCATACGCATAATACATGGCAACACGATCGTCCAATTCAAGAAATAAGGGAAAATACAATTCAGGGAAAAAGGGCGGAAATAGTAATAGAAAATATTCTAAGGGATAATAGTACTTCCAGATTTTTGGCATATGACAAGATGAGAAGAGATAATTTTAATAAGCATGCACCATTTGATGGAATTATTTATCGCAATGATATTACCACCAATATATTGCAGTCAGCAATTGATAGGATAAACAATGATGTGATTAGTATTGCGGGAGACTCTGGAACAATTACTGTTGAGACAAGAGAATATTTGGAAACAAGTGGCATTTATACCATTGAAATTAAATCTTCTTTACTTCAACATCCAAGAGATTATCGCTGTATTAATGGTGATATTGAAGTTACTAGATCTGATGATAATTATCTAAGATTATGTGAATATGTAAAAGGTTTTTATGATTATTTTGTGTATCCACATTTTTGTAGGGATAATAGGAATATAACTTCATTTTATGATTACACAAGGTACATTAGAGACATTAATAATTGGGGCTCAAGGAATAAGCAAGAATTTGTATATTCTTTAATGAAACAGGAATTTGATAATGCATGCAATATTTATACAAGAGTTTTTTTTGATTTGAGAAGAAATGAAATTTTGATTCCGGGATATATCGTAAAAACAAGATTTTTCGAAGAACCGCGTATTAGAAAAATGCCATCTCCAAAATCTCAGAATGCAATTTATTATATGTATCACATGCAACATGGTAAGAATATTTTAGAAATTGATAATGATGAGGATTTGCTAAGATGGAACAGAATTGCTGCTTATCAAAAATTATTCGGTGCAAATATTCCGTATTGTCCTTATTGTGGGAATAGGTTGAGAATGGTAGAGGTTACAGGACAAAATAGTAAATTCCTTTATGTATGTGATTCTTGCCCCAGAGAGCACAAATGGATGGAAATGACAGATATTTACAGAACCAATATGTAGGAAGGATTAGTACATGGAAAATTTATCAAAAAAGAGAAGGGATGAAATGATAGCCTTCTTAGAGCTGCTTAAGAAACAACATTCGGATGATGATTCGTTAATAGCGATTAATAGGATTGAAAAGGAATTGACCTCAAAGAAATATGGTTTGGTGTGGGAGGAACATCAGGAAGAAGTTGATAAGAAAATGGAAACGCATATTCCTGTATTTTCAGAGATTCCGGAATATGAATTGATTGAAGATGAATATAATACATCTTTTAACTTTCTTTTAGAAGGCGACAATTTACATTCTTTAAAATTATTAGAAAAAACTCACAAGGGGAAAGTGGATGTTATTTATATAGATCCTCCATACAATACAGGAAATAAAGATTTTATATATAATGATGAATTTGTGGGGCGAGAAGATTCGTTTAGACATTCGACATGGCTTTCTTTTCTTTCAGAAAGGTTGCGAATTGCCCATAAATTGCTTTCTCCAGATGGATTGATTTTTGTGTCTATTGATGATAATGAACAAGCACAATTAAAACTCTTGATGGATGAGATTTTTTCAGAAGATAACTTCATTATATGTATGCCAAGAATTACCAAAAAAAGTGGAAAGACAACGTCTGCATATGCGAAGAATCATGACTATATTTTGGTTTATACAAAAAGAGAACAAGACATCTTTGTTATGGAAGAGCATGTAGATGAGGCGTTTAAATATGAAGATGAGTATGTTAGGGAACGGGGAAAATACAAACTAAATCAAACTTTAGATTATGATAGTTTGTCATATAGTTCTTCGCTTGACTATCCACTGGAAATCGAGGGAGAAATATTCTATCCAGGCAGCAGTAAAGAATTGTGGGAAGAAAGACAGAAGGGAAACCATAGACGTGCTGATTGGGCATGGAGATGGAGCAAAAAACTCTTTCAATTTGGATATGATAATGGATTTGTTGTTATAAAGAGGAAAAAGGATGGCTCTGCAAGAATATACACAAAAACATATCTGAACGCAAAAATTGGAAAAGATAGCAATGGCAATTTTGTCATTGAATATAACAAAAGAGTTAAGGCGACCAGCTCATTAGAATATATTGATAATAAATACTCGAATGACAATGCAAAGAAAGATCTTTCCCTATTTGGATTAGGCGATAAATTTGATTATTCTAAACCGGTAGAGCTTATTAAAAAGCTGGTAAAAGCATATTATAAAAATGATGCATTGATATTAGATTTTTTCGCCGGATCGGGAACAACTGCACAAGCGGTGCTAGAACTAAATGAAGAAGATGGGGGCTCTCGCAGATTTATTGTCTGCACAAATAATGAAAATAATATTTGCCAGGAAGTTACTTATCAGAGAATAAAGACTGTTTTGACTGGAAGAATGGCATCTGGTTGCGAATACAAAAAAAGAGTAAAAGGTAATTTGAAGTACTATAGAACAGATTTTGTAGACAAAAATTCTGATGAATTGGTAGATGAATTGCTTGAACATATAGTAGAGATGATTCAGTTGGAATACGGAGTAAGTATTAATAATTCTCAGTATCTAATTGTCATGGATGATGACGAAATGGATGATTTAGAGACGAATTATAATTCTTATAAGAATTTGAAAGCAGTGTTCTTAAATCAAGATGTATTGCTGTCTACTTCACAGGAACGAATGCTCCAGAATGTTGATACATTTATAATTCCGGACTATTACTTTGATTTCGAACTAAGGGAGGCTGGAGAATTATGGTAAATGGAATAATGGATTTTGAATTCCAGGATAATTGCGTTGAGTTCCTGATTGACAAGACATTGGATCCTGCAAGTAAGCAGGTTATCACAGTCAAAGCACCTACGGGGGCTGGTAAAACTGTCATGCTCATTAAATATGTAGATGAGTATCTTAAGAATACAAGTGGAAATACCGCTTTTGTATGGCTATGCCCAGGTAAAGGTGATCTTGAACAACAGAGTATGGATAAGATGAATGAGCTTACTCCACAGAGAGATACTAGGAATCTCTTGTATTCTATGCTTATGGGCTTTGAAGGAGGTAGTGTTACTTTTATCAACTGGGAACTTGTTACTAAGAAGGGAAACACTGCACTTAAAGATGGTGAAAAAGCAAACTTGTTTGAAACGATTGCCGCTGCCCATAGGGATGGAATTCAATTTGTTGTTATTATCGATGAAGAACATCTCAATAATACGAAGAAGGCGGATGATATTATTAGAGCATTTGCTGCAAAGAATATTATTCGTGTGTCTGCAACAGCGCAGAAGGTAGCACATCATGAATACTATGAAATTCCGGAAGATGAGGTTATCAATGCAGGACTTATTACACGGGCAATCTATGTAAATGAAGGCGTTGATGAGAAAAAACAGATCACAAATGATTATGAGTACCTTCTTGAGTTGGCTGACGAAAAGAGAAAAGAAATTCAGGCTGGATATGATGCAATCAAAACAAAGATTAGGCCACTTGTGCTTATTCAGTTTCCGATGGGACAACCAGAAACGATTGCAGGTGTAGAAGCCAAGCTTGAAAGTATGGGATATACCTACGATAATGGCATGGTTTCAATTTGGATGAGTGATATAAAGAGAAATATTGATGATCTTACAGGAAATGATGGTTCACCAGCATTTCTTTTAATGAAACAGGCCATTTCTACCGGATGGGATTGCCCGAGAGCAAAGATTCTTGTAAAGCTTCGCGAGGGCGGTAGTGAAGATTTTCAGATTCAGACAATTGGTCGAATTAGACGTATGCCTGAAAAAAAGCACTATGGATTGAACACGCTTGATTATTGTTATATCTATACATTAGATAGCCATTACAAGATGGGGCTTATGTCATCAATGGATAAGGCTTACCAGGTTAGGAGATTATTTGTGCGTGATGAGGCAAAAGATTTTGTTCTAACCAAGGAACTTCGAAATCTTGACTTTGACGGACTTGGAGAGAGAGAAACGTTAGAAAAAGTATATGAGTATTTTAAAAAGAAGTATAGTCTTGGAAGTGATATGCGTATAAATCGGGAGAATCTTGAGGCTTGCGGATACAATTTTGATCATGAAATAGATAGTAAGATACTACAAGGTATATTCCGAACAACTGAAGAATTAGCTTCAGGAGTAGGAAAGAACAATGTAACAATCAAAACTGCAGTAAATACTCATTCTCATGGTATTTATTTGTTGCATTCCGTTGATGAGATTAAGAAGGTTACAGGCTTGCAATCGCAGAAGGTGAAGAATATTCTTCGTAGAATGTTCAGCAAAGGGAAGAAAACAAAGTACAAATTCGTTGCATTGGAAAATTCAGATTTCTATGCATTTATCATTAATAATGTTAAGCAGTTGAAGATTGACTTTAAAGGATGTACTGCTCAGATGGGCGGAAGACAGATGTCATTCGTTCTTGAGCCAAAGCAGGCGGAGTTTTCTATTCCAGAGATGGAAATATATAAGTATAGCGAAGTGAAGAAACGACAGCTTATGCGTTTGAATGCCTATCTGGAATATACCAATGAATTTATTACTGACAAGACTCGAAGTATGCCAGAGAGATTATTTGAAAGATATTGTGAAACAAGACCGGATAGAATTGAGTGGGTATATAAAAACGGTGATACAGGGCAGCAATATTTATCAATAGTATATCTGGACGGTTTCTTAAAGCAGTGGCTGTTTTATCCGGATTATATAGTTAAAACGAATGATGGTCAGGTTTGGTTGATAGAGACAAAAGGTGGAGAAGTAGCTGGGCATAGTAAGAATATTGATATTCAAGTAGAAAATAAATTCATTGCTTTCAAACAGTATGCCGAAAAGTACAAGCTTAATTTTGGTTTTGTGAGAGACATTAATGAGGATTTATTTATCAATAATACAGAATATCACGAGGATATGTCTCATGATAGTTGGAGGCCACTTAGTGATTTACTTTGATTTTCAATAAGGGGTGGAAATAATAAATTGGGGGTATGATTGTTGCAGACATTATATATATTCGGCAATGGTTTTGATATAGCACATGGAATAAGAACGCCATATGCAGCTTTTAGAGAATTTTTGAAAGAGAATCATGAGTCTTTTTTAACTACTTTCGAAAGTATGTATAATATTCAACCCTTAGATGATACGGAACCCTGGTATACGAAAGAGGCTCAAGAAAGATGGGATAAGTCGGTTATTAATGATTTGTGGTGGAGTTTTGAAGAAAAAATAGGGCATCCGGATGTTGAGGGAATGTATGATTCTGCTTATTCTATGGTAGATACAATGCCTATGGAGGGCATAATTGATACTATGAATGTATACTGGAGGGAACAATACGGATTTGTAGATAAACTCCAAAAGTACGTATTAGAATGGTTACAAACTATTGATACATCCCAAGCTATGTGTAAAAAAGATAGTCTCATTAATAACAGAAATGATCTGTTTATGAGTTTTAATTACACAGATACTCTTGAAAAGGTTTATGGCATAAAAGACGTACTTCATCTGCATGGAGGTATCCCATCATGTTGTGAAATAGCCCCTATAATGGGACATGGAAATAAGTACATAATTGATTTATATCGCAGGAAAGCAAAAGAGGCGCAGGAGGAATATGTTGAATGGTATGAAAGCATATGTAATGCAATTGCTGATTTTTGTGAGTCGTTGTATAAGGATACGGATGCGATAATAAGTGAGAATGATGATTTCTTTTCAGCTTTGAGGGATGTTAATCAAGTTGTATGTCTGGGATTGTCTTTTGGAGATGTTGATGTTCCATACCTTGATAGAATTGAATATGAAGTTCGTCCAGAAACAAAATGGTTGGTTTACTATCATAGTGATGAGGATCTTAAGCGCCTGAAAAGCGTTTTTGGAATTACGGGTATTTCAAGAAAGTTTGAAGTATACTTTCGTAAAAGTGATAACTTCTGGGACAGGTGAAAGTAGGTGACTTCTTTGGAATTAATAGATGAGATTGAAGAACTAATTATGATGCATCAGGAAGGTCCTTATTGGGATTTCAAGCGGGAGTGGTATGATGATAGTAAGGATGGAGATCTGCTTATTGATATAATTTGTATGGCTAATAATCTGGTGGATAGAGATGCGTATATTATTATTGGTGTCAACGAAGAATGTGATTATGCTATACAGGATGTGTCACAGGATGCAAATCGTAGAAATACTCAGATGCTTACGGATTTTATCAGAGGTAAGAAATTTGCAGGTGATTTTCGCCCGGTTGTTACTGTGGAGCAAGTACACTTGGATGGTGGACTGGTAGATGTTATTGTGGTTCATAATAGTATAAATACACCATATTACTTAAAAGAAAAGTATAAGGGAATATTTGCTAATAATATTTATGTAAGGCTTCAAGATAGTAATACACCCGTTGATAAATCTGCAGATTTTCATCATGCTGAGTATCTTTGGAAGAAAAGGTTTGGAATGCTGCTTTCACCAATTGAAAAAGTGAAGTTGTATTTGAAGCATCCTGAACATTGGGCAAATAGTCCATCAAGCGAAGATAAGAAATACTATAAGTATGCTCCGGAATTTACGATTGATCATACTTATGAGCCGGAGGATGACAGGACTGGTTATGAGTACTATTTGTTTGCACAGACCGATTCAAGACCGCATTGGAGTGAAATAAGAATATGTTATCACCAGACTGTTCTGGCAGAGCTTGGTGGTGTGATTCTTGATGGCGGGAGGTATTTTACAGCAACACCGGATAGAGATGGAATATCGCTTACAGAATATCATAACTGGGATGTGCCGTATCGTTATATGGTAAAAGGAAGGCTAAATCATTTGGTGCATGAATTTTATTATGTAGATGATGGTGATGAAGCGCGGCATTCACATAATGAGTATGAAGGGTGTATTTTAATATTTGAGGATGAAAAAGAGCATCAGCGATTCAGGATATATGTTAGAGAAAATTGGTATAGAAAAGATGCATTTGCAAATGATATATGGATTCCTCATATGGAACAACTACCAGGTTATAATATGGATGCATTTCGCGAAGAGTATCTGAACATGCAGATTCTTAGAAAGATGCTTGAAGAGTTTAGAAAAAATGATAATACAAAGAATTGATGTATTAAGCGGCCTCTGGCAAATACCGGAGACCGCTATCTTTAATCTTTTTTATAAAATTTGGTTTCATATCCATCGCCTCTAATCTGGATGTCAGGCATCCAGTCTGGGGATCTGCTCATGATACCGCAGATGGATTTGTAATCGACATTCTGACTACATTCGATGATAAGCTCATCATGGACATGACCACAAATAAAGCAGTGGGAGAGGTTACGCATAGCAAAACAGAGAAGATCTCTGGAGACTGCCTGCACAATGTTCTCAACGAATTTCGGACCGTAGCTTTCGATTCGTTCCCATTTCTTAGTGGAGCCGATACCTTCATAGGTTACGGATTCACCGCCGAATCGATTTTCTCCGATACGAGGCTTGACGTAGCTAAGAGTTCTACCAGAAGGAAGTTTGATGAAGAGTATCCCACTTCGACAGAGGAATTTGATTCCGTTTACCTCTGTAGGAATATTCATTTTTATAGTAGTCTTTACGGCATTATCCACATTCCACCAGAAAGCTGTAATATTTGGATTGGAAGCACGCCAGGAGTCAACCAGTGGCTGCAGTTCATCTTCCATTAATCCCATATCCAAGGCTCCCATGGAAATAAGGGCACCGATAGAACCACCATATCCTAAGGCGAGTTCAGCGATTTTACCCTTTTGTCTAAGGTGTGAGTTTACGCCATGCTTTTCTACAGGTACGCCAAACATCTGGCTTGCAGAAGCACAGTAGATATCTTTACCTTCTGCAAATACTTTGGAACGCCAGGACTCACCGGCAAGGTGTGCCAGGACTCTGGCCTCGATGGCAGAGTAGTCAGATACTACAAATTTGTATCCCGGTCTTGCAATGAAGGCGGTACGAATCAGCTGGCTTAGTGTATCAGGAATATCATCATAAAGTAATTCGAGAGTTTCATAATCACCGATACGGACAAGCTCACGAGCTTCAGCCAGGTCATTCATGTGATTTTGCGGAAGGTTCTGTAACTGGATTAAGCGTCCGGCCCATCTTCCTGAGCGGTTGGCTCCGTAGAACTGAAACATACCGTGAGCCCTGCCATCCTTGCAGACGGCATTCTGCATTGCCTGATATTTCTTTACAGAGGACTTAGCAAGCTGAAGCCTGAGTTTAAGTGCAGCAGCCACATCACCGTCGGTATCTTTTATCATAGCTGCCACATCTTTTTTACCAAGGGATTCAGCCTCAATGCCGTTATCAGAGAGCCACTGCTTCATCTGAACTACTGAGTTTGGATTATCAAGGTTAGTAATATTCTGCATAGCAATCATAAGCTCTGCTTTGGACTTTTCATCAAATGCAATAGCATTTTCTACCACATCCATATCCAGCATGATTCCGCGGTCATTGATTTCCTGGTCGAGATAGTATTCTTCCCATACGAAGTCAGGAACCGGGAATTTAGATAATCTCTGTTTAATCGCCATTTCTACGTCAACATCACGTTTGTTATAGGTTTTGAAGGTTTCCCATTTATCAGGGGCATGCTCTGGAAGGTTTCTGGTTCTGCCGCCATTTACCTTAGTCGGCTTGCAAGGGCAGCAGAAGTATTTGATGAGATCTTTGCCTTCCTTCATTTTCTGATCTTGTAGTTTAAGGACTGCACCGACACCTTCAAGGGAGAGCGGTAAGCCCATATAGGCTGACCATATCATGGTACACTTCCATGAGGCTGGATCCAGATATTTGGAAGCAGGATCTTCCGGAATACTGTAGCCTTTGAAATGCGCAGGGTGATGTTTTCTAAGCCAGTTGGATAAACAGATTCTTTCAAAATTGGCATTGAAAGCCCACTTTGTAACTGTATCATCAGATAATGCTGCAAGGATATCATCGGGAATGGTATCGCCACAGGCAAGGTCAAATACCTGTACTTCACCACCATCAATAGATACGCCAAATAGTAGTATTTCAAAATTATCAGACTCAGCGTATTTATAGGCGCCACATTTGGAGATATCAACATCGCTGTAGGTCTCTAAATCAATTGACATTTCTTTTATCATAATCTCATTCCTTTACAAAAAGGGCAGCAGCACCGGGGAGTACTGCCGCCTTGATATTAGTTTCCTTTTGGGTTCTGTTCTTTTAGCTGGAACCATTTTGCCTTTGGGAAAAGCCAGTGAAGGAAACGTTTTGCAACACCCAGGAACCACTTCCAGATTGCAGCAAGTCCCATTAACCAGAAACCGGCTAAGAAGCCTAAAAGGGATCCGCGGATAATAGCATCTAATATTTCATTAATAGAATCCATAGTCATAATATTTTACCTACTTTCTAAGATTGTCACAGGCGGCAGCAGTATTACCACCGCCTGCTTGGTTGTCATTGTTACATTTGAATTAATCAAGGAAATCGTCATCTTCATCGGAAGCGAAATCATCTTCAGCTCTGGACTTGCCACCAAGAGGCTCACCGTCTCTAATCTTCTGGAGATTATTAAGCCCGCAGGCGATACCTTTGTTACCATTGCTGTTGAAAGCATAGAGATTGATGGAAGCTCTGCCGTAAACACCGGAATATACTTCTGATCTCTCAAGGATAGGCTGACGGTCTGTGTCCACGATGCCAGGTGCAGAAGCACTGTTGGCGTTGATGAAATATGCATTTGCATAAGCAGGATCATCAGGTCGCTCTAAATCACCATCACGAAGAGGTGTCTTGAGAACAGATAGGGCAGGAACAGTCTTGCCATTACCCTTAAGTTTGCTCTGACCTTCCTCATAGGCTGCTTCGATAGCTGCCTTGATCTTGTTAACGGTTACGGTGTCGGACTTAGGAATGATGAGAGAGACACTGTACTTCGGTGCGCCTCCGTTGATGCTCTTTGCATCCCATACATTCGCGTAGCTCCAACGTGTATTTACTCCTGTGATAACCTTTGTAGGATTCTGAATTTTTGCCATGATATTGGCCCTCCTTTATTTGCCTTGTGGTATAAGTCCACGGAATCATTTCGTGCTTTGCACTTTCATGATTCCTACGTAAATTCGCAATCCGCCTTATCAGGCTACTTGCTCATTTCCGTTGTCGTCTCTAATGCTTAAACAGATATGTCTGCGAGCAGCCAATCTGTTTTAAGCATTGAGACTGGACTTATATGCTAAAATCATCTATTGCTGTATTCATTGCCGGTCTCTTATCGGATTCCGGTACCAATGCTGGTTTACCTGGTGGCTTATATACAAGCTCACCTAATAGCTCTTCAAATTTCTTCTTTCCGAGCAATGTGCTCATGGCAGTGATGCCAAGAAGCTTCTTCTCATACGGGTCGTAGCCCGCATCTTTTACTTTGAATGCCACAGCGGCTTCATCAGTAAATTTTCTATTGGATCTGCCTTCTACGATTTTCCAACCGTCAAAGTGAACACCAGACTGGGCCTGCTGTAAGGCATATTCTTTGATGTCATTTCCCCAGGAGATCATTTCATCCACCTTTGCTAGGATAGAGGCGATTTCTATGTCATCTAGGGTAGTTGGCATTTCAAAGTCATATTTTGCAAGCTCAAGATTGTATTCGGCGCGCTTTCTGCAGGTGGCTTTTACCTTACAGAACTGACAGTGGTCCCCGGATTTGAATTCGCCTTCGCCTACATATGCAAGCTGTGCGGTAGGTGCCAGAACTTCGTCAGCCCATTTCAGAAGCACATCTTTGGAAATGGTGTAAGTACTGACGTTGTCACGTCTTGGCTGGAAGATGGTCATCTGAATCTGATTGATGTCGTAGATATCACCGAAGGCTTCTAATGCGCCTAAGGCGTAGCACATCATCTGACTGTTTCCACCATGTTCCTCATCGCCGGCGCTTACCAGAACGCCGAGACCGTGCTTGTAATCGATAATCTGCAATACTTCATCTGCAACGATGACACAGTCACCGGTTCCAAAGCCATTTTCAACCCAGCGGGAGAAGTCCAGTCTCTGCTCAATCATGACCTGCGGATCTTTGCAGAATTCTTTGGCTGTTTCAATCTGCTCCAATACATAATTTCTGTATTCCTCTGCGCAGTTCCGCATCTCTGCATCATAGAAGGTAAGATTTTCTGTCGGATCTGTGACAGCTCTACCAAGTGCTTTTTCTACAAGGTAGGCACAGAGCTCATGACAATCGGTTCCCTGCTGGGCATATTCAGATGTTTGATCTGCAATATTGGCACAGAGCTTTGCGCTTGGCGGACAGGCTAACCATCTGTGACTGGCAGAAGCGGAAAGGTATGCATGTTTAGGCATTTCCAATCACCTCTGCTTCCTTAAGAATGGCTGCATAGTCATCAGGATTTACCTGCTTTAACTGCTGAGCGCCATATTTCTCAAGAAGCTTTTTGACTTCCTTCTTATATCCAGCGGCTGATTTGGAAGCGAGTACTGCACGAACATCTTCCTTGGTATAGGTAGGTTCTGGTGTTTCCTCTGCTTTAGCCGGTTCAGAAGCCTTTGTAGCTTTCTTGGTTGACTTGGGTTCTGTTTTTTCGGGTGCTTCTTCGGTAGAAGAGAAGATGTCTTTGATTGCGTTAGCAGCTTTGATCATTCCTTCGCCGCAGGAAATCATTTCATCAAGCACCTGAGATAATTCACTCATTTTGCTCATCTTGTTTTCCTCCATTTTCTGTATTCTGTTGTCTTAGATTGGCTGCCAGTCGTTTGGCTACAACACTGATTGCGATGAGAGTATCAATAAGCTCTTCATCAATGGACGGTGTAGCTTGCTGGTTTTTATCAATCGTTTCTGTCTGCATCTGCAGCACCTCACTTTCCGAATGGCTTTCGTGCCTTTCTATCTTCCTAAGCGCATCTGGAAATTGTTTTTCCGGTCGAGAGCATATTTTTTTGAAAAAATTTTGAAAACAGTCAGGGCATTTTTTGCCTTTATAAGGAAGAGATACCGCTCTGGCTGTTATTTTTTGGCAAATTTTGTCCTACGACCGGAAAAGTGTAGGTCAAACCCGCTTAGGAAATTAGGAGGATTTTGTTCCTTACTTTATAGAAAAGAGGTTTGAGATATGCAGGTAACGATTTTTACAGCAAACTGCATTGGTCAGGCCGCTAACTGTAGCTATCCCAATAAGGTGACAGTAGTCACGCCGGAGCAGCTTCGGGAGGCGGTGAAGGCAGATCATGTTTGCGCAGAGTACAAAGGAAACTATCGAGGTATTGGTAATTTCATTCGTTCAGATGTGATTGTCATGGATATTGATAATGACCATTCAGAGGAACCGGCAGAGTGGATTACAGTTGAGAAGCTGGAGGAAATATTCCCGGATATGGAATATATGCTTGCTTTCAGCAGACATCATCTGCTTCCAAAGGAGGGGAAGTCGGCCAGACCGAGATATCACATCTATTTTCCTATTTCAGAGATTACAGATGCAGAAGTGTACGGAAATCTAAAGAAGGCATTACAGAAGGAGTATCCCTTCTTTGATGGAAATGCTTTAGACGCAGCAAGATTTATCTTCGGTGCTGATTGTGAAGAAGTATTGGTACATGATGGCTGGATGACTATTGATGAAGAAATTGATGTCAGTCAGGTAGTTGAGGAAGAAGATTTTGATTCCGAGGATTCGGAGAGCGCATCTGGTGGGCAGATTCTGAAAGGTAGCAGAAATAATACTATGAGCCGTTTTGCCGGGCGTGTGCTGAAACGCTATGGAATTACGGAAAAAGCACACGAGGCATTCTTAGAACATGCAAAGAAATGTGATCCGCCGCTACCGGAGTCAGAGCTTAAGACTATCTGGAATAGTGCGGCGAAGTTCTTTAAGAAAAGTATTGTGAATCAGGAAGGGTATGTGCCGCCTGATGAATATAATGCAGATTTTGAAAGTGCTTCATTGAAGCCTGAAGATTATTCGGATATCGGACAGGCAAAGGTATTAGTTCGAGAGTATGGAAATGAACTCAAATATACGAGTGCTACAGACTTTTTAAGATTCGATGGTGAGTGTTGGCGAGAGGATAAGCAGATGGCGATTGGTGCTGTTGAGGAATTCTTGGATCTGCAGCTTCAGGATGCTATGGATGAAGTGGCAAGAGTTGAGAAGGCGTTGGAGGATGCAGGTGTACCGAAGGAATCTATCCAGGCTGGCCCGAAGGAGCTTTTAAAAGAGGTAGATGGAAAGCTTATTCCTTTGGTTTATATGCTGATGGGTGCTCAGACTTATCTGAAGTTTGTTCAGAAGAGACGTGATTACAAATACATCGTTTCTGCCGCAAATACTGCAAAGCCTATGATTGCTATTTCAGTATCTGATTTGGATAAGAACGAGAATCTGATTAACACACCTTATGCAACCTATGACCTTCGAAA
This sequence comes from Blautia sp. Marseille-P2398, assembly GCF_964240315.1. Taxonomy (NCBI): domain Bacteria; kingdom Bacillati; phylum Bacillota; class Clostridia; order Lachnospirales; family Lachnospiraceae; genus Blautia; species Blautia sp. Marseille-P2398. Next base: position 242,664 of record NZ_CAXSTD010000001.1, on the reverse strand, counting down.
AGGGCTTGCAGGGGAACTGCCGCATAATCCTGAAGATCTGATTACAAAGATTACTGCGTGTTCTCCGGGAGAGGATGGGAAACAGATATGGCTGGATGCTTTGAATCTTTTCTTCTGCAAGGATCAGAAACTGATTGATTATGTGCAGGAGACGGTTGGCATGGCTGCAATCGGTAAGGTTTATCAAGAGCACATGATTATTGCTTATGGTGGCGGTGCCAATGGTAAGAGTACCTTCTGGAATACCATTTTCAGAGTACTTGGAAATTATGCAGGAAAGCTTTCAGCGGAAGCCTTGACCATGAATTGCAAGCGGAATGTGAAGCCGGAGATGGCAGAGCTTAAGGGGAAACGTCTCATCATTTCTTCGGAAATGGAGGAAGGTATGAGATTGAATACCGCTGTGGTGAAGCAGCTTTGCTCTACGGATGAGATTCAGGCAGAGAAGAAGTATAAGGATCCGTTTTCCTTTGTACCGTCACATACATTGGTTCTCTATACAAACCATCTTCCAAAGGTAGGAGCCAATGATGATGGTATCTGGAGAAGGCTGGTGGTCATTCCCTTCAATGCAAAGATTACAGGTAAAAGTGACATCAAGAATTATGCGGATTATCTGTTTGAGCATGCGGGTCCTGCAATTATGAGCTGGATTATTGAAGGGGCGAAGAGAGCGATTGATAAGAATTTCCATACAACACTTCCAGATGTCGTAGAGGCCGCTATCCAGGCATATCGCGAGGACAATGACTGGCTGGGGCAGTTTCTGGAGGAATGCTGTGAGATTGATCCATCTTATAAGGAAAAATCGGGTGAACTGTATCAGGCTTACAGAGCGCATTGCATGCAGAACGGCGAATATATCCGTAGTACCACGGATTTCTATTCTTCGATGGACAAGGCTGGCTATAACCGTATTCGCAAGAATACCGGAGTGCAGGTCGTGGGATTGAAGCTTAAGGAAGGACAGGATTTTTTGGAGTAAGAAAAAGCCCTTTTGTGTAGGTCGTTAACCTCAGTACATAAAAGTCCCTTTAGGAAGAATTTGAATAAATATCTGCTTAAGAGAGTTTTACGGAACGAGGTACTCGACCTGCACACCTGTTAAGAATGATGGAGGCGTGCGATGCGTGAAAAATATATTGAACAGAAATTAGTGAGAGAAGTTAAAAAGCGTGGTGGCTTGTGTGAGAAGTGGAATTCCGGTTCATCGGGCTGGCCCGACCGACTTGTTTTATTACCTGATGGGAAATTTGGGTTGGTGGAAGTGAAGGCGTCAGGAAAGAAACCAAGAGTTTTACAGGAGCACAGGCATGACCAGCTAAGGTCTCTTGGATATAAAGTATTCGTCCTGGATGATGCAGGACAGATTGGAGGGATTCTTGATGGAATACAAACCGCATGATTATCAGCAGTTTGCAATCAATTATATATTAGAACACCCGATAGCAGCCGTGATACTTGGGATGGGACTTGGTAAGACCAGTATTATGTTGACAGCTATTGAACAGCTTATTTATGACAGCTTTGAAGTAAGTAAGGTTTTGGTGGTGGCGCCACTTCGAGTTGCAAGAAATACCTGGAGTGATGAGATTCATAAGTGGAATCATCTGAAACACCTGAGATATTCCATTGTTCTTGGTTCAGCAGCAGAGCGGAAAAAGGCTTTGGAGGCGTATGCAGATATTTACATTATTAACCGTGAAAATCTGCAGTGGTTGATTGAACAAAGTGGAGTGAATTTTTTCTGGGATATGGTAGTTCTGGATGAGCTATCCAGCTTTAAGAATTGGAACTGTAAACGCTTTAAGGCATTTATGAAGGTTCGGCCAAATGTGAAAAGGGTAATCGGGCTCACTGGTACACCTTCCAGCAATGGACTGATGGATTTGTTTGCAGAATTCAAATGTCTGGATATGGGAGAAAGACTTGGAAGATTTATCAGCCAGTATCGTGTGAATTATTTTGTGCCAGACAGGATGAATGGTCCGATTGTTTATTCTTATAAGCTAAGAAATGGAGCTGAGGAACAGATTTATGAGAAGATTTCCGATATCACGATTTCCATGAAAGCCTTGGATCATCTTCAGATGCCAGAGCTTATCAGTAATGAATATCCGGTTTATATGAATGATGAGGAAGCGAAGCTTTATGCGGATATGGAAGAGGATTTATTTATTCCTTTGAAAAAGGGAGAGATTACAGCAGCAAATGCAGCGGCTCTTTCCGGGAAGCTTCTTCAGATGGCAAATGGTGCTGTGTATTCCGATGATGGCGATGAGATTGTAATCCACGATCAGAAGCTGGATGCCCTTGAGGATATGATTGAAGCGGCAAATGGCAGACCTGTTATGGTGGCTTACTGGTTCAAACATGATTTATCAAGGATTATGCGAAGACTTACTGAGAAAAAGATTCCTTTTGAAAAATTGGATTCTGAGGAAAGCATCAGAAAATGGAATCGTGGGGAGCTGCAGGTGGCGTTAATACATCCAGCTTCTGCCGGGCATGGCTTGAATCTGCAATCAGGTGGAAATATGCTGATTTGGTTTGGACTTACCTGGAGTCTGGAACTATATCAACAGACGGTGGCAAGACTTTGGAGACAAGGACAGACTTCGGAGACGGTGGTGGTTCAGCATATTATTACTGCTGGAACAATAGATGAGGATGTTATGAAGGCTTTAGCAAGTAAGGATATGACACAAAATAGATTGATTGCTGCAGTAAAAGCGATGGTAACACATGGCAGGTAAGAACCAATTTGAAGACCCATATGAAAGACTTGCGAATGCGATTATCCTTAGTGCGGTTGCTGATTACAGAGCCGCACTCAAAAAGGTAAAGCGCAATCCAAAAAGCAAGGCGGCAATAGATGAAGCGTTACAGATTGAGAAGTTTTTCAGAAGTTCGTGGTATCAACAGCTGACTTCGGTTGCTGGAGAATTCTTAATCCGTAAGCTTCAGGACGAAATAAGACAATCAGAGTAAATCCGAGGGAAATAACTTTTCGGAGGTGGCTTATGACGGCTAAAGAGTATTTGAAACAGGCATATCTGTTGGATAAGCAGATACAGGTTGAAGTGAAGGAGCTAGAACAGCTTCGTGAAATGAGAGGTACGATTCAGGGATGTTCTTATGGAGAAAAGATTGGTACCAATCCGAATAGAAATCTGGAAGCACCATTTATTAAGACCATTGAAAAGATATGGGATTATGAGCAGAGAATTGATGCACAGATAAACAGATTGATAGACCTTCGTTCAGAAATTAATGCGGCGATTGAAAGTATGGAGAACCCAGAGGAAAGACTTCTTCTTAAATACCGCTATCTGAAAAATGAAAGCTGGGAAGATATTTCCTATGACCTGAATGTATCTTATCGTACCGTACACCGTATTCATGCATCGGCATTAAATAATTTTGTGGTGCCTGAGTAAGTTGGCATACTTTGTCCCAACATGGCATAAGCATATATGTTATTATGATAGTGTCGAAAGTGTACGACAGAGAAGAGCCTTGGAAGCCAAAAACTTCCGGGGCTTTTGTTATGAAAGAGGTGGATGCATTGCCATATAGAAGTAACATACCGTGTAAACATCCTGGCTGTGCGGCACTCATTCCGCACGGTCAGATGTATTGTGAGGAACATAAGCCTTTACATACAAAGGACAGAGCTCATGCAGCAGAGCGTGGCTATGGTGCCAAGTGGCAGCGTGAGAGAAGGAAGTTCTTAGAGAGCAATCCATTCTGTGTGAAGTGTTATGAGGAAGGTCATATCACTATGGCTACCGTCGTGGATCATATCGTTCCGCATCGTGGAGACCAGAAACTCTTCTGGGATCGTGGGAACTGGCAGCCTTTATGTGAGCATCATCATAATGTAAAGACAATGACGGAAGATAGATATGTGGAGTACAAGTTTTGAGAGTGAGGGTAGGGGGTATTTGAATCTCTACAGCCCTTAGGCTCCAAGACCGGCGCCCCCTCTTCTGTGCAAAATCGCGAAATGAAAGATGGGGGTATGAGGTTGACAAATTGACAAATTGGATGTATTATACAGGTATCAATTGATACCTTGACAGGAGGCGAGAAATTGGCTGAAGAAACAAAATCACGTATAGAGAGTGAAATCGAAGTAAAAGCATATATTCAGGATTTGAAATTTGCACTCAATAATGGGGCTAAGATAGATTTTCAAGCAAAGCGCCTCGTTGATGAAAAGCGCGATGAAAAATATACTAACCAATACACTGTTAATAAATTATTTTCTGATGAAAATCCTGTGGATGCCTTAAAACGCGAATTATTGACACTATCTGTGGAAGACTATATGCAGACAGTAAAAGACATTAGATTTCCCAAAAGAAGTGAAATGAGAGAATTTGGTAAGGTATATAACGGCACAGATGACGTATATATTAAAATAAGAGTGGAACTTTTAGGAATGTATGGAAACACAACAACTTTTGTTATGTCATTTCATTTTGCTGAGAAGGCATTTACACCAGAAATGTTTCCTTATAAGAAGAATTAGGGGGTGTTTTCATGGATATGAAGATCTTAAAAAGTGAAAAAAGACTTTGTACATGTTGCATGGAAGAACATGAAGTGAAAACAGTTCTTGTTATGGATAAGGCCACTTTTAAGAATACAGAAGTAGATTATGAAGCCTATTATTTGTATTGCGATTTGGCAGAAGAACTGTATATGGATGAAAAACAGATGCAGGATAATGATACTAGAATGAAGGATTCATATAGAGAAAAGAAAGGTCTTTTGACATCAACTCAGATAAGCGGAATAAGAGCAAAATATGGTATTAGCCAGAGCGATTTATGCGTATTGCTGGGGTGGGGCGGTAAAACCATTACCAGATATGAGAGCCATCAGGTTCAAGATAAAGCTCATGACACAATTTTAAAGAAAATTGATCAGGATCCAGAATGGTTCTTGTCTTTACTAAATGATGCAAAAGACAGCTTATCAGCTGAGTCTTATCAAAAATATATGGAGGCGGCAACTTCATTATTTGAAGAGGATCAAGATGCATATTTGAGAAAAGCTATTGAGGCAAGTTATGCAGGATTTCAGGGTAATAAGATGTTTCATGGAAATACTTCACTTTCACTTGATAAGGTTGTTGATGTGATAAGATATTTTGCTGTTTCTTCTAAAGTTACAAGTCTTTACAAAGTCAAGTTGATGAAGCTTATGTGGTATGCAGATGCGTTGGCTTATAAAAGAAGAGGACGTGCTATTACAGGATTGGTTTATCGGGCATTACCAATGGGAGCAGTTCCTGTAGGGCATAATTCAATCATTGACTTGAAGGATGTTCCTTGCGAGGAAGTTGATATGGGCGAAACAAATGCTTATCATTTCGCTTTAAGTGGAGAATGCAAGTTTTCAGCATTATCAAAAGATGACAAGGAAATACTGGATTTAGTCATAGATAAACTTGGTAAAATGAGTAAAAATGATATTATTGCATTTATGCATAAAGAGCAGGCATATGTTGAAACTGCCCCTAGGGATGTCATTCAGTTTAAATATGCAGAAAGCCTACAAATTTAATTAATGGAAATATTTTTTGAGGATCATGTAGAGATACATGGTCCTTTTATTATGCAAAAAATTAAGGGAGGAGGGTATGACCATGGCAGGAAGAAAGCCAAAGCCTACAGCTTTGAAAAAGCTGGAAGGTAATCCGGGAAAAAGAAAATTGAATACGAAGGAGCCAATTCCGGCAAAGGGAATGCCTAACTGTCCGGAATGGTTATTACCTGAGGCTAAGAAAGAGTGGGAACGTTTAGCTGATTTGATGAATCAGATGGGTGTTCTTACGGAAGTGGACATGGCGGCATTTGCTGCATACTGCCAGTCCTATGCCAGATGGAAGGAAGCGCAGGAGCATATAGATTCTGGGGGTTCGACCTTTGAAACGGATAAAGGATATCAGCAGCAGACACCTTGGGTTGGGATTGCAAATACCAATCAGAAGCTGATGCTGCAGGCGGCATCCGAGTTTGGACTTACGCCTTCATCCAGGTCACGTATTGTGGCTGGTAGTGCAAAGGGTAAGGAGTCGGAAGATGAGATGGAGGCATTGCTTGGGGGTGATTCCTAATGGCAAAGGAACCAAGACCAAAGGGATATCCGAAGCTTAAAAATTATAAACCTTCCCAGTTCATGCTTCCGACTTCACATTATGATAAGAAGAAAGCAGACAGGGCAGTGACCTTTATTGAGAATCTTTGTCACACCAAAGGTAAATGGGCAGGAACACCATTCTGGCTATTACCGTGGCAGGAGCAATTGATAAGAGATATATTCGGGATTGTAAAACCTGATGGGAACAGGCAGTTCCGCACTGCATTTGTGGAGATATGTAAGAAAGTGGGTAAGAGCGAATTAGCAGCAGCAGTCGCTCTTTATTTATTGTATGCGGACAATGAGCCTTCCGCAGAAGTGTATGGTGCAGCGGCTGACAGACAGCAGGCATCCATCGTATTTGATGTGGCAAAACAGATGATAGAGATGTCACCGGCTCTGATGAAAAGAAGCAAGCTGATGGGAGCCACCAAGCGTATTGTGAATTACAGTAATGCCGGTTATTATCAGGTGCTGTCAGCTGAGGTTGGCGGTAAACATGGATTTTCGGTAAGCGGTTTGGTATTTGATGAAATTCATACGCAGCCCAACAGGCAGCTGTATGATGTTCTTACCAAGGGCTCATCGGATGCAAGACAGAATCCGCTTCACTTTATTATAACGACTGCAGGTAATGATAGACATTCCATTGCTTATGAGCTTCATACTAAGGCGGTGGATATCTTAGAAGGCAGACGTGTGGATCCGACTTTTTATCCTGTGGTCTATGGACTTAAGGATGATGAGGACTGGGAAGATGAAGAAAACTGGTATAAGGTAAATCCTTCTCTTGGATATACCGTTGATATTGAAAGACTGAGAGATGCATACAGGGAAGCAAAGCAGAACCCGGCGGATGAGATTACTTTCAAATGGCTTCGATGCAATATGTGGGTGAGTTCAACCGTTGCATGGATTCCAGATGCGATATATATGAGAGGAAATGAATCAATTGAGGCGGCTTCACTTGAAGGAAGAGACTGTTATGCAGGACTTGACCTTTCAAGTACAGGGGATATTACAGCTTTAGTATTGATATTTCCGCCGAGAGATGAAAATGAAAAGTATGTGCTCTTGCCGTACTTCTGGATTCCTGAGGAAACCATACCTAGAAGAGTGAAAGCTAATTCAGTTCCCTATGATATTTGGGAAAAACAAGGCTATATCATGTCTACAGAGGGAAACGTGATTCATTACGATTTTATTGAAAAGTTCATCATCTACCTATCAGAGAAATATCACATTTTGGAAATAGCGGTGGATAGATGGAATGCGACTCAGATGATTCAAAATTTGGAGGGCGAAGGTTTTACCATTGTTCCTTTTGGTCAGGGATTTTCTTCAATGTTAGCTCCGACGAAAGAATTCTATCGCTTACTGATGGAGGGAAGAATTATTCACTGTGGGAATCCAGTGCTTAGATGGATGGCAGGTAACGTTGTTATTGACACAGATCCTGCTGGCAATATTAAAGTAACCAAAGCTAAATCTAAGGAGAAGATAGATGGCATTGTTGCCGCAATTATGGCGCTTGATAGATGTATACGTCAGGAAGGGCAGAGTGGCAGCGTTTACGATGAGAGAGGACTGTTGGTATTTTAAGGAGGGTGTATGGGATTTTTCAGTAATTTATTTCGGGGGAGGGATGCTCCTTCTAACAGCACAGCTGGAAGTGGATATGGATTTTTTATGGGGAGCACAGCTTCTGGGAAGAGAGTGAACGCACGGAGTGCCATGCAGATGACTGCTGTATATTCCTGTGTGAGGATTCTTTCTGAGGCGGTGGCGGGTTTGCCACTGCAGTTTTACAGGTATAACGATAACGGAGGTAAGGAGAAGGCGGTGGATCATCCGCTGTATTTTCTGCTGCATGATGAGCCGAATCCAGAGATGACTTCTTTTGTGTTCCGAGAGACTCTGATGACGCACTTGCTTTTGTGGGGGAATGCGTACAGTCAGATCATCAGGAACGGAAAGGGTGAAATTGTGGCTCTTTATCCGCTGATGCCCGACCGGATGACGGTGGACAGGGATGAGCATGGCAGGCTTTATTATGAGTACCTGGTTTATGACGGGGATGATGTGGATGGCAGAACCGGGACGGATCCGAAAGCGAATGGAAAGATCGTGCGTCTGCATCCGGCGGATGTGCTGCATATTCCGGGGCTTGGATTTGACGGGCTGGTCGGATATTCACCTATTGCCATGGCGAAGAATGCGATCGGGCTTGCCATTGCTGCGGAGGAGTATGGAAGCAAGTTTTATGCCAACGGTGCCGCTCCGTCAGGAGTGCTGGAGCATCCGGGGACTTTGAAGGATCCGGGCAGGGTGCGTGAGAGCTGGCAGTCCACTTTCGGGGGAAGCAGCAATGCCAATAAGGTTGCTGTCCTGGAAGAGGGAATGAAGTATACGCCGATTTCCATTGCACCGAATGAAGCCCAGTTCCTGGAAACCAGGAAGTTTCAGATTGATGAGATTGCCAGGATTTTCAGGGTGCCGCCTCATATGGTCGGGGATCTGGATAAGTCCAGTTTCAGCAACATTGAGCAGCAGTCTCTGGAGTTTGTGAAGTATACACTGGATCCCTGGGTGAGCCGGTGGGAACAGGCAATGGTCAGGGCTCTGCTGTCTGCGGAGGAAAAGAAGAAGTATTTCTTTAAGTTCAATGTGGATGGGCTGCTCAGGGGTGATTACCAGTCAAGGATGACCGGTTATGCCACGGCAAGACAGAATGGATGGATGAGTGCCAATGATATCCGGGAACTGGAAAATATGGACCGGATCCCGGAGGAGCTTGGCGGTGATCTGTATCTGATCAATGGAAATATGACGAAATTACAGGATGCCGGTATCTTTGCCGGATCTGGAAAGGGGAAGGATACTGGTGAAGAAGTTTTGGAACTGGAAAAAGAAAGCGATAAATTTGGAAAGCGGACAGGAAGCTGAGGAAAGAATCCTGTTCATGAACGGGGTTATCGCGGAGGAGAGCTGGTTTGACGATGATGTCACGCCGGCTCTTTTTAAGGATGAGCTGAATGCGGGAACAGGGGACATTACCCTGTGGATCAACAGTCCGGGCGGGGACTGCGTTGCGGCGGCACAGATCTTTAACATGCTGTCGGAATATCCGGGAAAGGTTACGGTGAAGATTGACGGGCTTGCGGCATCTGCTGCGTCTGTCATTGCAATGGCCGGAACTGAGGTGTGGATGAGTCCTGTGAGCATGATGATGATCCATAATCCGGCAACGGTTGCATGGGGCGACCATGCAGAGATGAAGAAGGCTATGGAACTTCTGGATGCCGTGAAGGAATCTATTATCAATGCTTATGTACGGAAAACGGGCCAGAGCAGGGCGAAGCTGTCACATCTGATGGATGCGGAAACGTGGATGGATGCGAATAAGGCTGTGGAGCTTGGGTTTGCAGATGACATTCTGTTCCAGAAAGAGGAACAGGGCAGTGAAGGCGAAAATGGAGATCCAGGTGCTGGCCGTACAGAAAACGGGACGTCTGATTCTGTAATGTTTTCCAGACGGGCAGTGAATAATGCGCTGATGAATAAGCTGGAGAGGCATTATGGAAAGACCGGAAAATCCGTGAAAGATCAGGCGGGAATTGCCGCACCAAAATTAAATAGTGTTGACACAGGGCGTTCTGCGGATGATCTGCGTGAACGCTTAAATTTTATCAAAAAATATATCTGAGGAGGATACGGATTATGACGATTCAGGAATTAATGGAGAAAAGAGCTAAGGTTTGGGAAGCTGCAAAGAATTTTGTGGATACCCATGAGAATGAAAATGGTGTTCTGTCTGCGGAGGACGGTGCAACTTATGAGAGAATGGAATCGGAGATTGAGGATCTGACAAAGGCGATTGACCGCCACCGCAAGGCAGAGGAAATGGAAAAGAACCTGAACCAGCCGGTAAACCAGCCGCTGACCGGGAAGCCTTATGCAGGCGGCCAGGGTGAGCCAAAGACAGGACGTGCTTCTGATGAATACCGCAGGGCAATGCTGAATGCACTGAGAAGCAACTTCCGCCAGGTTTCCAATACCCTTCAGGAGGGCGTGGATGCCGACGGCGGTTATCTGGTTCCGGAAGAGTATGACAGAAGACTGGTTGATGTTCTGAATGAAGAAAATATCATGCGCCGTCTTGCCACAAGAATCGTGACTTCCGGGGAGCATAAGATCAATATTGCGGCTACCAAGCCGGCGGCAAGCTGGATCGAGGAAGGCGGGGCGCTGACTTTCGGGGATGCGACTTTTGACCAGAAGATCCTGGATGCACATAAGCTTCATGTGGCAATCAAGGTAACAGAGGAACTGCTTTACGACAATGCTTTTAATCTGGAAAATTACATTATTGTTCAGTTTGGAAAGGCACTTGCCAATGCGGAAGAGGATGCCTTCCTGAACGGAAACGGAACAGGGAAACCGACCGGTATTTTTGACGGAACAGGCGGAGGGCATCTGCTGAATACACTGGCTGCAGCTTTGAAATCAGATGACATGCTGGATCTGGTGTATGGCCTGAAACGTCCGTACCGTAAAAATGCATCCTTTATCATGAATGATGCAACACTGCCTTCCCTTAGAAAGCTGAAGGACAATAACGGTGCTTATATCTGGCAGCCGGCTTATCAGGCAGGGGAACCGGACAGAATCCTGGGGTATAAGGTGGAGACTTCTGCCTATGCACCGAAGGACGGCATTGCTTTTGGGGATTACAGCTATTACAACATTGGTGACCGAGGAAACAGATCCTTTAAGCAGCTGAATGAACTGTTTGCAGGCAATGGAATGATCGGTTTTGTTGCAAAGGAACGTGTGGACGGAAAACTGGTTCTTCCGGAAGCCGTGCAGATTATGAAACTGAAGGCAGACTGATTTTTTGAATAAGGGGACCGGCAGGAGAAGTACAGGCCTGCCGGTTCTGTTTTGAGGTGATGCAGTTGGCAGTGACAGTGGATGAGATGAAGAATTACCTGCGTGTGGATTTTGAGGATGATGATGCGCTGATCGGGGATCTGATCAGGCAGGGGCAGCAGATCTGCATGGATGTGGCAAGGATTGTGGATGAGGATGAGTTTGAAGATCTGCAGGGGACGAAGATTGCCGTGCAGTATGCGGCTGCCTATCTGTATGAACACAGGGAGGAAGCGGATCACCATCAGCTGGTGATGGATCTGCGGAGCCTGCTGTTTGGAGTGAGAAAACCGGGATTCTGAGGTGGTTGGTTTGAATATTGCATTGATGAATGAAAAGGTGATTTTTCAGAAATGTTCTGTTGTAAAGGACGGGATCGGAAATCACAGGAATGAGTGGACAGAGGATTACTGCTGTTTTGCTACGATAGGCGGTGAGGGGCTTGCCAGTTCCAGGGAAGCGGAAACCGCAGGGACTGTGGTGGAAGATGTGGGAATGACTGTGACGGTGCGGTACTGTAAAAAGACTGCAGGTATCCGGTCTGTTACCCACAGGATCCTGTTTCGGGATCAGGTGTATGACATTGTGAGTGTGGATCATCTGAATTATAAGAAGAAGTGTCTGAAATTCACATGCAGGAAAGTCCGGAGGTGATCAGATGGCAGGGGACAGATGTACGGTCAGCCAGATGGCGGATGTGATTATGGAAGGCATGGAAGAGTATGCCAGACTTGCGGCGGATGATGTGAAAAAAGCAGTGAAGAAGGCAGGGACACAGGCAAGGAAGGATATCCAGGAGAATGCCCCTGTGAAGACCGGTGCCTATGCAAAGAGCTGGGCGGCGAAGACCACGAAGGAAACTGCCAATGCGATGGAAATCGTGGTGTATTCCAGGAACAGGTACCAGCTGGTCCATCTGCTGGAGTTCGGCCATGCGCTGAGAAAAGGCGGCAGGACAAGGGCGTTTCCCCATATTGCGCCTGCGGAGGAACGGGCTGCGCAGACTCTGGAACGGGAAGTGGAGAAGGCACTGAGGTGATCAGGAGGTGAAAGCATATGACACTGGAAGAACTGGCAGGGATGCTGGAAAAGGCTGGTTTTCCTTTTGCTTATGACCATTTTGCAGAAGGGGAAAGCCCGGATCCGCCGTTTATCTGCTATCTGCTTCCCGGCAGTGATAATTTTGCGGCAGACGGACGGGTATACTTCCGGATCAGTGAAGTAAGGATAGAGCTATACACGGACCGGAAGGATCCCGGGGCAGAAGCCCTGGTGGAAACAGTTCTGGATGATGCCGGGATTTTTTATAATAAGTCGGAGGTCTGGATCCAGAGCGAAAAGCTGTATGAGGTGCTGTACAGTATGGAACTGTAATGATTTGTTTAATGATGGAGGGATAATATGTCTGATAAGAATAACAAGGTGAAGTATAACCTGAAAAATGCGCATTACGCTTTACTGACGATCGGGGAGGACGGGGCGGTGTCCTATGCAGCACCAGTGCCGCTTCCGGGGTCCGTATCACTGTCCCTGGATGCCAACGGGGAGCCGGAGAATTTTTATGCAGATGGCATTGCGTATTATGTGATCAACAACAATATGGGCTATGACGGGGATCTGGAGCTTGCACTGATTCCGGAGAGTTTCCGGACGGATGTGCTGAGAGAGAAGCTGGATGCCAAGGGCGTTCTGATTGAAAACTCGGACGCAGAACTGGCACTGTTTGCCCTGCTTTTTGAGTTTGACGGGGATGTGCGCCATATCCGGCACGTGATGTATAACTGTTCGGCTTCCCGTCCGAAGATTGAGGGCAAGACCAACGAGGAGAAGAAGGAAGTGCAGACGGAAACGCTGACTATTAAGGCCACGCCATTGTCGGATGGAAAGGTGAAGGCAAAGACAGGGAATACTACGGATGCAACTGTTTATGCAGACTGGTATAAGTCGGTGTATCTGCCGGCTGCAGATCCGGCTTCTCTGCAGGCTGCCGATGGCGGAAAGTCTGTTGTGGATGCTGCAGGAAATGGAAAAGCACTGAGCTGAGGAGAATTCAGATATGAGCATGATGAAGAAGATTGAGATTGACGGGAAGGCGATTGCTTTTAAGGCTTCTGCCGCTATTCCGCGTATTTACAGGATTAAGTTCCAGAGGGATATCTACAAGGATTTATCTGTTTTGGAAAAGAGTATTGGGGACGGAGACCCGGAAAAGTCCTCACTGGATCTGTTTTCCCTTGAGATGTTTGAGAACATTGCGTACGTGATGGCGAAACATGCGGATCCGTCTATTCCGGATAATCCGGAGGAATGGCTGGATGAGTTTAACACATTCAGTATTTATCAGGTTCTGCCAAAGCTGATCGAGCTGTGGGGAATGAACATCAGGACGGATGTGGAGGCTAAAAAAAACTTTATGCAACAGACCGTGAAATGACAACTCCCCTGTTTCTTCTCCGGTGTGTGCAGCTGGGAATTTCCATCCGGGATCTGGATCTGCTGACTATCGGGATGGTGAATGATATGTTTGTGGAGAGCAGGAACGATGAGTATAAGGGATGGAGAAAGGTTGCCACACAGGAGGATTTCGACGTATTTTAACGATAATGAAAGCATTTGTCAGGCAGGTGCTTTTTTTGTGCCCGGAGTGATCCGGGTATTTTTGTGCTTTTTTTTATGGAATTTAGGGGGTGAGCCGTATGGCAGGGAACAGAATTAAGGGAATCACTGTCGAGATTGGCGGCGATACCACAAAATTGCAGACTGCCCTGAAAGGGGTTAATACAGAGATCAGGAATACGCAGAGCCAGCTGAAGGATGTGGAGAAGCTTCTGAAGCTGGATCCGGGGAATACGGAGCTGATCGCGCAGAAGCACAGGCTGCTGGCACAGGCGGTTTCTGAGACAAGGGAAAAGCTGGAGACTTTGAAGACTGCGCAGCGGCAGGCGGATGAGGCACTGCGGAACGGGACGATTTCCCAGCAGCAGTATGACGGGCTCCAGAGGGAGATCGTTGAGACGGAGCAGGAACTGCGGAGACTGGAACAGCAGGCAGAGCAGTCTGCAACTGCTTTGCAGAAAATCGGGGCAACCGGTGAGAAACTGCAGACGGTTGGAAACAAGATTTCTTCTGTGGGACAAAAACTGCTTCCGGTGACGGGAGTGGTGACAGGGCTTGGAACGGCGGCGGTGAAAACTGCCGCTGATTTTGACTCTGCGATGAGTAAGGTGGCGGCTGTGTCCGGGGCAACGGGATCTGATTTTGATAAGCTCAGGGACAAGGCCAGGGAGATGGGTGCCAAAACGAAGTTTTCTGCGACTGAGGCAGCGGATGCCATGAATTACATGGCGATGGCCGGATGGAAGACGGAGGATATGCTGTCAGGTATTGAAGGCGTTATGTATCTGGCTGCGGCATCCGGGGAAGACCTTGCAACGACTTCTGATATTGTGACGGATGCGCTGACGGCTTTTGGGCTGACTGCAGGGGATTCGGGACATTTTGCAGATGTGCTGGCGGCTGCTTCCAGCAATGCCAATACCAATGTGTCCATGATGGGTGAGACGTTTAAGTACTGTGCGCCGGTTGCAGGGGCTTTGGGATTTTCGGTTGAGGATACGGCAGAAGCTATCGGGCTGATGGGGAATGCGGGTATCAAGGCTTCCCAGGCTGGTACTTCCATGCGTTCCATTATGACCAACCTGACCGGGGATGTGAAGCTGTCGGGTGCGGCGATCGGGGATGTGACCATTGCTACCACGAATGCAGACGGATCCATGAGGAGCCTGTCTGCGATCCTGGCTGACTGCAGGGGAGCTTTTGCAGGAATGACGGAAGCTGAGAAGGCGAACAATGCGGAGGCGCTGGTCGGAAAGAATGCCATGTCAGGTTTCCTGGCACTGATGAATGCGGCACCAGAGGATATTGCAAAGGTGTCCGGGGCGGTGAATAACTGCAAGGATGCCGCAAAGAACATGGCGGACACCATGCAGGATAATCTGGAAGGACAGCTGACTATTTTGAAGTCACAGCTTCAGGAGCTGGCGATTTCTTTCGGGGATCTGCTGATGCCTGCGGTGCGGAGTATTGTTTCCGGTCTGCAGGGGATGGTGGATGTGCTGAATGCCATGCCGGACGGGGTGAAACGTGTGATCATGATCGTTGCACTTCTGGCTGCGGCTCTGGGTCCTGTGCTGATCATCATAGGCAAGACCCTTTCGGCCATTGGAACGATTATGACATGGGCACCGAAGCTTGCCGGTGCGATCAGCGCGGTGAAGGGTGCTTTTGCGGCGCTGAGTGCCACGATGATGGCAAATCCGATCGCTATTGTGATCGCTGCCATTGCAGCTTTAGTGGCGGCGTTTATTTATCTCTGGAATACGAATGAGGAGTTCCGGCAGTTCTGGATCAGGCTGTGGAATGAGATTAAGGAAGTCGCTGTCCGGGTATGGACGGCGGTTTCCCAGTTTCTGGTTTCCGCATGGAACGGGATCCGGAATACGGCGGTGGCTGTATGGAATGGCATCAGGGATTTCTTTTCCGGTCTGTGGGCTGGGATTAAGACACTGTTCACAACGGTTGTCACTGCAATTTCTACTTTCCTTGTGGGAGCGTGGAATGGGATCCGTGCAACGGTCATGGCGGTGTGGAATGCGATTTCAGCATTTCTTGGTTCTGTCTGGAATGGGATTAAGTCTGTCATTACGAATGTGGTGAATGGGATCCGGACATTTTTGCAGAGTGCATGGAACAGTATCCGCACAGTCATTACTACGGTGATGAATGCGATCCGGACGGTGATCTCTACGGTCTGGAATGGGATCCGGACAATTATTTCTACCGTGCTGAATGGAATCAGGGGTACTGTCAATTCCGTGTGGAACGGAATCAGGAACACGATTTCTTCTGTGGTGAACGGGATTAAGAATACGGTTTCCGGCGCTTTTAATGCCATGTGGTCCGGAATCCGGAGTACGATTTCCGGAATCTATAATACGATCAGGGACGGTCTGGGAAATGCGGTGAATTACATTACGGGTCTTGCGTCTGCCGGATGGCGGTGGGGCGCGGATATCATCAACGGCATTGTGAATGGTATCCGGAGCTGTATTGGTGCAGTTGCCAATGCAGTGACGGATGTGGCAAATACGATCCGTTCCCATCTGCATTTTTCTGTGCCGGATGAAGGACCTCTGACGGATTTCGAGAGCTGGATGCCGGATTTTATGAGTGGTCTGGCTGAGGGCATTGAGAAGAGCAGGGGAATGGTAAAGGCGGCTGTGAACAGTGTGGCTGCGGATATGGTGGTTTCGCCGCAGATGGCTGTGGCAGATGGCAGTGTGATGACCGGTATGGGACCGTCCGGCGGAGCGGATCTGACGGCTGGCATTGTGTCGGCGTTGAAGGATGTGCTGAGTGATCAGAAGGGACAGCAGGGGAATCTGGTGATTCCTGTTTATCTGGGAAACCAGCTGCTGGATGAGGTGATCGTGACGGCTCAGCAGAGAATGAGTCTGAGGAGCGGAGGTAGATAGGATGGCTTTTTTTCAGTATCTTGTATTTGACGGGGAGAACCTGCCGCTTCCGGATTCTTATGAGGTGGAGCTGGAGGATGTGGAGGCGGATTCCGGCGGTGAGACGGAGGCAGGGACGACACAGAGGGATGTGGTGCGGCATGGTGTTGTGCGGATCCCGGTGTCGTTTTCTGTTACGGCGAAGTGGCTTAAGAAGCTGGCAGGGTATGCGAAGCTGGATAAGATCAGCGTGCAGTATTTTGATGTGGAGACGGCGGAGCTGAAACTGTCTGAGATGTATGTGACTGGGTATAAGGCGAAGCTGAGGAAAGATACCAGTTATAAGGGGCTTTGGACGGTGAGTTTTACGTTGAAGGAGATGTAGCGAGATGGTATAATGGGAGAATCAAATCGGAATTTAAAGGAGAATAAAAAATGAAGAAATTGATATTTGGGTTGGCGTGGCAGATAATGGGCTTTTTGGGGGCGATTATAATTCTTTGTTCGGCGGCACCTCATCAATGGGATTATAACGGTATAACAGGCATTGTAGGCAGTTTGTTAGGATTAGAATTGATGATACCGCTTGTCGTTTGCATAGTCATCTTCATTATTGGCGGTGTGTTTTGTTACAAAGGAATACAAGAAAAGTGAACAAACAATTCTAATTGACCGAGGTGGAAAAATCATGGAAAAAGATAAAAAAGAGAAAATCAGGTGTATATGTTTTTTATTTGCTTCAATATGTTTCTTTATAGTGTCGATAGTGAATTTTATGGATAAAAACACTACACTAGCAGTAACATATTTATTATTAGGCATTTCATTTTTGCTTTTATCTACTACGAATTTGAGAAAAAATAAATAAATAAATAAATACAACTTCAAGCTTGTCGAGCTGGAAAATTTGAATTTAATGGGGAGGAGGCATGATATGAAAAAAACAAGCCTTGCTGCTGTAATACTTGTCGGGTTAGCTGCCGTTATCTGGACAATCAGGGCTGTACTTGAAATTGTTTTAAAAACCTATAATGAGTCAGTTTTCTTGTTTGTACTGAATGTCCTTTGTTCGGTTGTATGGATTGTGTCATTTATCGTGAATCTGAAAAGGTATCGTTCCAATAGAGAAAATAAATAAATAAATTCCAGTCTGTCGAGCTGGAAAATTGAATTTTTGGAGGTGCGTTATATGGGACGGTTGAAAAGAGCGTTGAGCGTTGCAATCCCGCTTGCTGTCGTTATCATCGGTATCAGTTATAATAGTTATGTTAAGATGCACACGTTTACTCTTTCAGGTAACGAGACAGTGAAGAGCGAACAGATACAGCCTGTTAATGGAAGCGTAAAAGTTACTGGGACTGCTGATACCGATGTCGTATTTACGGATATAGAAAGCGGAGAAACCTATGTAATAGGTTACATTACTCATGGAGCCGGCGATACAATTCAGCTTGAACGGGGAAAATGGTACAAGGTTGAAGGCGCTGGAGAACTTACAGTGAGGCCGGTTAATATTCGTATAGAATAATCCCCCCCCGGTTTGGGGGTAACACCATGAAAAAGCAGTAACAGATACTGAACACCATACTATGGAGTTTTTCTGGTGTTTTTATAGTAATCAGTGTGGTGATATTTTTCGTAATCGTGCAGATTATCAAAAAGAAAATGAAGTAGAAAAGCATGAATTTGGCAAAGGAGCGTGATTGTATGAAAAAAATGATATTGGGAATTGTGTGGCAACTAATGGGGTTTCTTGGTTCAATAATTATCCTATGCTCTGTGGCACCGCACGAGTGGGATTATAACGGAATTACTGGTATTTTAGGCAGTTTGTTGGGGTTAGGCTTAATAATCCCACTCATTGTTTGTATTATATTTTTTATTTGCGGTGTAGTGGTCTGTTTCAAGGCAATAGGTGAAAAGTAAATTTCCAGTTTGCAGGGCAGGTGGCTATCATGGAGATGAAGAAGAATGGATGAGAGGAAAGCGTATTGGTTTGAACAGCCATATATGCCGCGGATGAAAAATATTGCAGTGGCTCCTGTTATTCTGGAAGATGGAAGGCTGTCTTTCTGTGTTTCGGGGGATGGTGGTCCTCCGTGGTCAGGGGTGTGGAACCTGACGGGAAAGGCAGTTCTGGACGGGGATGATTATTTTTACGAAGGCATCAGTCAGTTGGCTGGTGCTTTTTTCGTGGGGAAATGGAGGTGGCGGGATGTATCCTGTGTCGGATGCTTTTCTGAGGGCAGTCAGGAGTAATACAAGAAAATATTTCTGGACGGGTACGATCGTTACCAAAGGCAGAATGACGTATGAGTTCGGGGCTAAGGAGATTGTGAAGGGGTCCGGGTATATTTCCAGGCAGTGCTGCGGGAGTACGGAGATTGAACTGGGGACGGTGTATGCGGCGGAGATGGGGATTACTCTTCTGAGTGACATTGACAGGTATACACTGGAGGATGCACTGGTGACGATTGTGTTTCATCTGGTGCTGGCGGATGGTTCGGTGGAAGATGTGCCGATGGGAGTTTTTGAGGTCAGTGAGGCGAACCGGCTGGCAAAGTGCCTGGAACTGAAAGCATATGATTTTATGCTGCGGTTTGATAAGAGTTTCAACGGGTTTGAGACTGTGGGGACTGCTTATGATTTTATTGCCCTGTGCTGTAAGAGATGCAAAGTGGAGTTTGCGAATAAGAGGGCGGAGATTGATGCCATGCCGAATGGCGGGGTGACGATTTCTGTTTATACTGAAAATGATATTGAGACCTGCCGGGACGTGCTGTTTTATGTGGCACAGGTTCTGGGAGGTTTCTTTATTATCAACAGGGAGGGGAAACTGGAACTGAGAAAGTACGGGAAGGATCCTGTGATGAAGGTGGAGCAGAGACACCGGTTTTCTTCCAGTTTTTCGGATTTTATCACCAGGTACACGGCAGTGAGTTCCACGAATAAGCAGACGCAGATTGCAGAGTATTATGCTCTGGATCCGGATAACGGGCTGACCATGAATCTGGGGGTGAATCCGCTTCTGCAGTTTGGGTTAAAGGAGACCAGGGAGATGCTGTGCAGGAATATCCTGGCAGATCTGTCTGTGATCCGGTATGTGCCGTTTGATTCGGATACTATTGGGAATCCTGCACTGGATCCGGGGGATGTGCTGACGTTTGCAGGAGGACAGGCGGATGAGGGACAGATCACCTGTATCACTTCCATCAGACAGAAGATCGGGGGAAAGCAGACCCTGAAATGTGTGGGAAAGAATCCGAGGCTGGCTCAGGCAAAGTCAAGGAATGATAAGAATATTTCGGGGCTGCTGAACCAGATTGAAGACAATGCGAAGACGGGGAAGATCGGGATCCACACGTTTACCAATGCTTCCGCACATGAGATCGGGCAGACAAAGGTGAAGCTGATCAGTATCCAGTTTGCTTCTTCTGAGGAAAACCATATGCAGTTTTTTGCACAGGTTGTTGTGGATGTGGCTGCGGATCCGGTGGAACGGTCTGCGGAGGCTTCCGGGACTGTGGTGATTCCGTTTTCAGGTGGAAGTAGCAGTGGAACTGGAAGTGGTACGGGTGGTTCTGATGGAACCGGGGTGGCATCGGATGCAGGAAATTCTGAAAATGATGCGGCAGGGAATGAAGTTGGAAATACTTCCGGGAATGAGAATACAGGGAGTACGGATGATGTCTCTGGTGGATCAGATTCCGGATCCGGATCAGGGGGTGGTTCGGAGGTTTCTGTGGATGTGTGTCTGCCGGTGAAGTGGCAGGAGGATGGACAGGCGTTCTGTCATGTGGTCTTTGAATTTAATAATGAGGAGATTGTGGAGCATTGTCCGGTGGAGACCTGGCATTCCGGGAAACATATTTTGTCACTGTATTATCCCATTGAGAAGATCGTTGCCAATTATACGAATACGTTCAATGTGTATCTCTGGATGGAGAATGGCAGTGGGACGGTTGATGTGGGAGACTGCATTGCTTCTGTCAGCGGACAGGCTATGGCTGCAGGGGAAGCCTGGGACGGAAAGCTTGAGGTAGAAGATTATACCACGAGATTTGCCATTGGCGGAGGCCTGAATGTGAATGGCTTCCGGGATTCGCTGTCCATGCAGATGAAGGAGACGGTGAACAGAGGCTTTGAGGTGTATTTTGCTGAGAGAGCGGGAATCAGCGGTTTCTGCAGGCCTGTAGAAATGGAGGGTGTGTGATGAAGTTAAAAGGTGAAATGGTCATTGAACTGACCGATACGAATACGGGTGCGGTGGAAACTGTGCAGGAGACGAACATGATCACGGAGGCAGTGAATAATATTCTGGGGCTGAATCCCATGGGGATTTATCTGAAAGCCAGTGGGGAGTATGACAATTCTGTTCTGTGGAACGGGACGCTGCTTCCCATCTGCCCGAACATGATCGGAGGGATTCTGCTGTTTCCGGCAGTGCTGGAAGAAAAGGCGGACCATATTTACGAGCAGGGGAAGAACCTGCCTGTGGCTTATGCTTCCAACAATGTAAATTCCGGTTCCAATGTGGCGAGGGGAAGTCTGAACCAGACGGAGAGCAAGAAGCTGGACAATGGATATAAGTTTGTGTGGGAGTTTACTCCCAGCCAGGGGAATGGAAATATTGCGGCGGTGGCACTGACCAGTGCCCTGGGCGGGCAGAATGCTTTTGGCAGTGCGGCAGGGGATGCTAGCACGTTCCTGCTTCTGAAAAAGGTGGATATCGGGGATATCCCGAAGGCGAAGCAGATGACACTGTTTGAGGCAGTGGAGCTGGATTTTGAAAAGAACCTGCTGTATTCCATCACCTTTGGGACTTCCAGTGTGACCATTACGAAGATCCGGATCCCGGTGTTTAACATCGGGCTGAATGAGAAGCTGGATGATACCACTTATACTGTACTGGAAGAGCAGACACTGACAACGGAAAGCTTCACGTTCCTGGGGGATTATACAAAGTACGGGGAATTTATGGACGGGCATGACGGGTACTGGTATGGATTTTCCAATGAGCCGAATTCTTCCGGGGATGCGAAGATGGTGTGGATCCGGATCTCCAAAAAGGATTATTCCTTTACAGAAGGAAGCTGGACACTGTCCAAGGCGAAGCTTTCGGAAGTGGGCACAAGGGCAAAGGACGGTTCCTATCCGGAACGGAATGTAAAATGCTGTGTGAGGAAGGGGTATCTGTATGTGCCTTCTTACGATAAGAAGGGAGTTTATAAGATCAATACTGCAAATTCAGCGGATGTGACACTGATCCCGCTGGGCTTTACTTCCAAGCTGAAATCTTTAGGCGAGGCTGGTTCTTGTGAGGTGTACATGACGCTTCTCGGGGATATGATTGTGGCAGGGGATTTCCAGATTACGGCGGATGACAGGGTGATCAAGACACAGGGGAGCGCAAGGTTTGAAGCTATGGCAACGCCTTTGTTCCAGTATAAGAATTTTGTATTTATGTGGGGTGGCAGTTACGGGAAGGAACACAGGTGTGCTTATCTTCTGACACCTTATCTGGCAAGTATCAATAATCTTTCGTCAGCGGTGGTGAAGAATACGGACAAGACCATGAAGATCACGTATACGCTGACGGAGAAAACAATGTAGGTCTTTCTGCCGCAGGGCATGGAGATAGAAAACTTATTTACGGCAGTTCTCAGAAATGGGAGCTGCTTTTTTCATGGGAGGAGGATTCTGGCATGAAGGAATTTTGGAACTTTATTCAGATGGTTTTTATGGCTGTAGGCGGATGGCTGGGCTGGTTTATGGGAGGCTGTGACGGGCTTCTGTATGCATTGATCGCTTTTGTGGTGATCGATTATCTGACCGGGGTGATGTGTGCTTTTGCGGACCATACGCTTTCCAGCGAGGTGGGATTCCGGGGGATCTGCAGGAAGGTGCTGATTTTTCTGTTGGTGGGAATGGCGAATATTCTGGATGTGGCTGTGATCGGGAACGGATCTGTGCTGAGGACAGCAGTGATCTTTTTCTATATTTCCAATGAGGGTGTGAGTTTGTTGGAGAATGCAGGGCATCTGGGGCTGCCGATCCCGCAGAAGATGAAAGATGTGCTGGAACAGCTGCATGATAAAAGTGAAGGAGACTCCGATGATGCATCAGAGAATGAGGTAGGAGGTGAGTGATTATGGGATACAGTAATAGTTCTTTGGTGGCGTACACGTTGCTCAGTCCGAATCATTCCGGACTGAGAACGGAGCAGATTGACAGAATATCGCCGCACTGTGTAGTAGGTCAGTGTACAGCAGAAGGTCTGGGGGACTGGTTTCATAAATCTTCTACCCAGGCTTCTTCGAATTATGGAATCGATAGGAATGGCCGGGTCGGATTGTATGTGGAAGAGAAGAATCGTTCCTGGTGTACTTCCAGTAATGCGAATGATCAGAGGGCAGTGACGATTGAATGTGCTTCTGACAAGGCGGAACCGTATGCTATGCATCAGGTGGTTTATGACCGTCTGGTTGATCTGTGTGAGGATATCTGCAGAAGAAATGGAAAGAAAAAACTGCTCTGGTTTGGTGATAAAAATAAGTCTCTGAATTATCAGCCGAAGGCGGATGAAATGCTTATTACCGTACACCGGTGGTTTGCGAATAAGAGCTGTCCTGGAGACTGGCTATATGCGAGGCTGGGCGATCTGGCTGCGAAGGTTACTTCAAGACTTGGCAGCGGAAATGTGGAAGTGATTCCATCAGGGATGCAGGCAGGGGAATTTCAGGGGCTGACAGAAGAACAGGTGCTTGCGAAGGTTGGCCCACTGTTTACCGCAGATCAGAAAAAATCAGGGATTCTTGCTTCAGTGTCTATGGCCCAGTTTATTCTGGAGAGCGGTTATGGAAAGAGTGAGCTTGCGTTGGGAGCCAATAACTGTTTTGGAATGAAGAAGTCACTTTCCGGTAATACCTGGAGTGGTTCAGTCTGGGATGGTGTGAGCATTTATAAAAAGAAGACACAGGAGCAGGAGGAAGATGGAAGCTATGTGACAGTCACAGCAGAATTCAGAAAATATCTGAATGTGGATGATTCCATTGCGGATCACAGTGCTTATCTGCTTGGCGCTAAGAATGGAGAGAAGTTCCGATATGACGGGCTGAAAGGATGCTCAGCTTATAAGAAGGCAGTGCAGATCATTAAGGATGGTGGTTATGCTACGAGTCTTACTTATGTGGAGAAACTTTGTGGCATTATTGAGAAGTGGAATTTGACTAAATGGAATGTAAAGCCTTCGAGCTCTTCTGATATTGTGGTGAAGTATTACAGGGTAAGGAAGAATTGGAAGGATGCTGCTTCTCAGCTTGGTGCTTATACTGTGCTTGACAATGCTAAGGCGATGGCGGAGAAGCATGAAGGTTATACGGTATATGACTGGAATGCCAATGCTGTGTATGGTGCTGAGGTTGATGTTGAATGTGATTCTGATATAGAGTTTTCTAATGTGGATTGCCCATTCATGGTAAAGGTTGACATTGATGATCTGAATATCAGGAAGAGTGCTGGAACGAATACTGCGAAGACTGGAAAGTATACCGGGAAGGGTGTATTTACCATCATAGAAGTGAAGAGCGGAAAGGGTTCTGATAAAGGGTGGGGAAGGTTGAAGTCTGGAGCAGGATGGATTAGTCTGGATTATTGTCAGAAAATATAGAGAATGTTATTTTTACGATTATTTGCGGATTATTATATAGAAAGAATTTTAAAAACGGATATCCAAAAATGCTTGACAAATATAGGATATCCAATTAATATATAATTATTGGATATCCATAAAATAATAGAAGGTAGGTGATTTTATATGGCAGGGAGACCTCCAAAGGAAGACAGCAGGGATAAGCAGTATCGAGTACGCTTAAATGATGCGGAAGATGAGATGCTAAGTTTTTGCAGTGAAGAGACTGGTGAAGCCAAATCAGAAATATTTAGGAAAGCTCTTAAAGCGTATTACGAGAATACAAAGTATTTCAAAAATATTCTGAAGGATAGAGAGGGATATTCTAAAATTGATTATACAGATGACATGGAATACGACGAATACGAGGATTATGGAATGGATCATATATCTTTGAAGAGAGCTATAGCATGTCCTTATTGTGGCGCCGAGAATAATATGGATTTTGAAGAAGACTGCGAGAGTTTTGATGAAGAAAGGCAAATGGGACCTCAAATAACGTATACTTTTGATTGGCCTGATTGTGAATGTGAAGAATGTGGAAAACGTTTTAGAGTGAGCGGTAGTATATGGGAATATCCCATGGGAGCATACAATTACGAGGATATTGACGTTGAAATATATGATGACGAGATTGAAGATGAATAATATGAAGGGACAGTGAGCTGATGGAGAAGAAATTGACAGCAGAATTAAAGGCGCTAAAGGAAGAATTTGATTTTATCCATAAAAAGATTGGAGATTTAGAATGGGAACGTGCAATTAGATTCTATGGAAAGAAAGCTGTTTTAGGCTCTGATATTGATAAGATAGATATGCAGATTGAAAACTATAGAGACAATATGGTTATACTTATCGAGAAGATAGAAAAAGCGGTGTCAGAGGCAAATAAAATAGAAGGAGAAATCAAATAGCGAAAACTTAGACAGATGGCCTGTAGATAGAGATATCTGCAGGTCTTATTTTTTTGTCTTTTTTGCGTCATTCACCGGAATTATCTCGGCAAAAGGCGCTTAGGAAGATAGAAGAGAAGAACCTTACTATCTTATGGAGGTGTCGATATGACCGAGAAGAGAGAACTGCCTTGGTGGCAGAAATACACATTAACACTGAATGAAGCATCGGAGTACTTCGGTATCGGATACAAGAAATTGAAACTCTTTGTTCAGGAACATTCAGATGCTGACTTTGTTCTCTGGAACGGCAACAGAGCGCTGATTAAGCGTGAGCAGTTTGAGAAGTATATGGACAGTCAGATGAATGTGATTTAGTTCAAAAAAGTTTTTAAATTTCTTGTGGAAAAAGAGCTTTGTCTGTGGTACACTATCAATACATAGTCGGATACATACTATGTGCTATATGAATTAAGCAGCAAGGCTCTCCCGATTTTGAAAGGAGACGATGTTCAATGAGCGAAAAACGACGCGATAGTAAAAATCGCATTCTTCGCACAGGAGAGAGCCAAGAAGCGGATGGACGATACAAGTTCCGATATATAGATGGCAATGGAAAGCGTAAGACGGTTTACAGCTGGAGATTGGTAGCTACGGATAGTATCCCAGCCGGAAAAAGAGATAATGCACCTTTACGAGAGCAGGAGAAAGCAATCAACAGAGATTTGAATGATATGATTACTCCTGATGGCGCAGGCTTGACAGTTCTTGACTTGGTGAAGAAATACATTGCAACCAAGACAGGCGTTAAGCATACAACCAGAGCTGGTTATGGTACTGTAATCAATTTGCTGTATAAAGATCCTTTTGGCGCAAGACGAATTGATAAAATCAGATTGTCGGATGCAAAGGAGTGGTTAATCAGATTGCAGCAGGTGGATAAGAAAAGCTATTCGGCAATTCATTCCATCAGAGGGGTAGTTAGACCGGCATTTCAGATGGCAGTGGATGATGATATATTAAGAAAGAATCCATTTGAATTTCAACTGGCAACTGTGGTGGTAAATGATGCGGTCACTCGTGAGGCCATTACAAGAAAACAGGAAAGAACTTTCCTTGATTTCATCAAAAATGATACGCACTATAGCAAGTATTATGACGGTATGTACATTCTGTTTAAGACAGGGATGCGTATTTCGGAATTTACAGGGTTGACGGTTAAGGATTTGGATATGGAGAACAGAACCATCAATATTGACCACCAACTGCAGAAGACTGGAACGTTGGTCTATATTGATACAACAAAGACCTACGCCGGTACAAGAGTAATTCCGATGCAGGATGATGTATACGAATGCTTTCAGTGTATATTGAAAAATCGCAGACCACCGAAGGTAGAACCTATGATTGATGGTTATTCCGGTTTCCTTTGCTTTGATAAGGACGGTAAACCTATGGTGGCAATGCATTGGGAGAAATATTTCCAGCATGCGGTTGACAAATACAACAGCATCTATCGTGTACAGCTTCCTAAAATTACACCTCATGTATGCAGACACACATACTGCTCTAATATGGCTAAGTCCGGAATGAATCCAAAGGTACTCCAGTATCTGATGGGCCATTCGGACATCAGTGTTACTCTCAATACCTATACACATCTTAAGCTGGACGATGCGAGGGAAGAAGTGGAGAAGCTTGCTAGGAAGCAGGCAGAAGCTGAAAATGAGTTTCGGCAGTTAGGTATGAAGGAGGACAAGGTCAAATTCAAGAAGATGGGGTAAATGGTCTAATTTAGACCATTTCGTAAAATGGCTAGAAAGTCAGTAAATTCAAGGCTTTGAAGATGGTCGTGGTCTAAAACAGATTGAAAAAGGGAAAAATTTTTAGACCAAATTTTTTCGGAAAATCAAAGATTTCAGACATAGGAGAACGGCAAATGTCGGCTGGTCTAAATTTGAAATCTGAGGCCATTTTAGACCATATTTTAGACCATTTGAAGGAAGAAACATACCGAGATAAGCCGAAATAAGCCGAGAAATGGGAAAAATCTTGATAGACTGAAAAAGTGCGCAAATGCTTGAAAAATAAGGAAAAACCGAGATAATCCGAGATAAAAAAGGAGTTAAAAATAGATGATTAGAGTACTATTCGTCTGCCACGGCAATATCTGCCGCTCACCAATGGCAGAATTCATTTTTAAAGACATGGTTTCCAAGCAAGGTCTTTCAGACCGGTTTTATATCGCATCTGCTGCAACCAGCACTGAGGAGATATGGAATGGAATCGGGAATCCGGTATATCCTCCGGCGCGAGAGGAGCTTGCTAAGCATGGGATTGATTGTAAGGGTAAGCGCGCAGTTCAACTAACGAAGGCAGATTATGATAAATATGATTATATTCTCGGTATGGACCACTGGAATCTGAAGAATATGTTAAGAATATTGAAATCGGATCCAGAGGACAAGGTTAAGCTTCTTCTGGATTATAGTGATGATCCGAGGGATATCGCAGATCCATGGTATACAGGTGGATTTGATGTCACATATTCGGATGTGGTGGAGGGCTGTGAGGCTTTTCTGGAATATCTGAAAGATAAAAAGAAACTGTAATAAATATTGTCGATGAAATTTACTTTACAAATAGCTGTGGCTATTTTATACTATGTCTACAGCGACTCTTAAGGGGGCTTTCGCTCCCTTATTTTCTTTTTTCCGAAAACGGAAAGTCAACATTCAAATCAGGGCATCCTGCCCGTATTATTTTCAAAGCAAGAAAGGAACTGAATATGCAGAAAGACTATGAAACATTCGTAGAGAAACTGGAGATTGGTATTTACGAGGCTACAGGGATTCCGAGGGAAAATATTTCTTTTGAGAAAGAAGGCGGGAGGTTTGCGCCTGTAGGAGACAGACTGCTGGTGAAGTTTGCAGAGCATGATGATGCCTGGGAGGTCTGTGGACTTTATACACAGGAACTTTTTAAATCTTATCAGAATGGCAGTCCGTTTGAGGAAATTATAAAAGAAATCACAGATGATCTGAATCGGATAAAAAAGGCGGATATTTATGAGAAAACAAGAGTGATCAGGGATTATGAGAAGACAAAACCCCGCCTGTTTATAAGATTGCTGAATGCAGATAAATATTCC
Source organism: Blautia sp. Marseille-P2398 (assembly GCF_964240315.1). NCBI lineage: Bacteria > Bacillati > Bacillota > Clostridia > Lachnospirales > Lachnospiraceae > Blautia > Blautia sp. Marseille-P2398. Next base: position 214,332 of record NZ_CAXSTD010000001.1, on the reverse strand, counting down.
GCGGATCTTCAGGATGCGGTGTATAAAACTCTTGGTGATATTGCACTTGTGCTTTATATGAAAGTTACGGAATATGAAGGATGTGTGACAAGTACAAAAATCCGGCAGGGAATGCTGGAGCAGTGGGGAAAAGAATGTGATGAGGTGTTTCAGGAGGCGATTCTCAATACGTATTTTATGAGTCCGCCCAGAATTTACAGATGGGAACAGATGATTTTTAATCCGGAATATGAAGGTGAAAGTTTTATGAATCTGGGTGATAAGTGTGAATTGAAGAAAGATGCAATGGGAAATTGTCTCAGTACAACGAAGAAAACAAATGGTGCAGTTGCAGTGTTCCTGCCGGGAGTGGCAGAACAATTGGCATATATGCTGGATTCCGATTTCTATATGGTGTTTACCAGTGTACATGAGGTAATGATCCATAATGATAAATTTGTAGAACCTGAAGATTTGCAGTGTGTTTTGCGGGATACGATCAGGGAGGCTACACCGAAAGAGGACTATCTGACGTCGAGAATCTATCAGTACAATAGGGAAACACATAAATTTATCTGTGTAACTCCGCTGGAAAAAGATGAGAAATAAAAATATGAGAGTACTCCATAAAAAAGTACTCTCATATAAAGGATATTTAGAAACGTTATGAGTAATTTATACGGTTATCCGAGCAGTGCAGAGTCATTGCTGAACTCTTCTCCGCTTGCTTTTTCAAACTGGTCCAGAAGGTTTTTAACTGTCAGTTTTTTCTTTTCTTCTCCCTGGATATCCAGAATGATTTTTCCTTCCATCATCATGATCAGACGATTGCCATGTGCAATAGCGTCCTTCATGTTGTGAGTGATCATCAATGTCGTAAGGTGATCGCGGTTTACGATCATATCTGTAATTTCCAGAACTTTGGCAGCTGTTTTTGGATCAAGAGCTGCGGTATGTTCGTCCAGAAGCAGAAGCTTTGGTTTCTGAAGCGTTGCCATCAGAAGAGTAAGAGCCTGTCTCTGACCACCCGAGAGAAGTCCTACTTTAGAAGTCAGTCTGTCTTCCAGACCAAGACCAAGAATTTTCAGGAGCTCTTTGTATTCTTCGCGCTCAGCTTTAGTGATTCCGGAGCGGAGAAGACGGGATTTTCCGCGGCGTTTTGCAAGTGCAAGGTTTTCCTCGATACCCATTGTTGCAGCGGTTCCTGTCATTGGATCCTGAAACACACGTCCAAGGTATGTAGCACGTTTATGTTCAGAAAGTTTTGTAACATCAATATTGTCGATAAGGATCTGTCCTTCATCAACCGGCCAGGTTCCTGCAACAGCATTTAGCATAGTAGATTTGCCGGCGCCGTTTCCTCCGATAACAGTTACAAAATCGCCTTCGTTCAGCTTCAGGTTCAGACCATTTAATGCACGTTTCTCATTAATGGTTCCGGGATTAAAGGTTTTATAGATATTTTTAAGTTCAAGCATTTTTATTTACCTCCCCTTTTGGCTGGTTTATTAAAGTATTTGCCTTTCCAGTATGGGAATGCAAGGAAGAGAGCAACTACGATTGCGGACAGCATCTTCAGCAGGTCAGTGTCGATACCCATCCAGATAACAATCTGAAGTACCAGATAATACAGAATGGAACCGAAGATAACTGCTAACAGGCGAAGGGCAAAGTTGCGGAAAATACGTCCAAAGATTGCCTCACCAATAATAACTGCTGCCAGACCGATAACGATGGAACCACGTCCCATGTTGACATCTGCAAATCCCTGATACTGTGTAAGGAGTGCACTGGAAAGTCCTACCAGACCGTTGGAAATCATAAGTCCGAGAACTTTATTCCTGTTTGTGTTGATACCCTGGGCGCGTGACATATTTGGGTTACATCCGGTTGCGCGAAGGGAACAGCCAAGCTCTGTTCCAAAGAACCAGTAGAGAATGGCAATCAGGAGAATACACATAACTGCTACAATAAAAATTGTGTTTTTGGAAAGAGATGCATTTTTTATATGTCGCAGGGAAACCAGAAGATTATATTTATCAACGTTGATTGCCTGATTTGCTTTTCCCATGATCTTCAGGTTTACGGAATACAGAGATAACTGTGTCAGGATTCCGGCAAGGATTGCGGGAATTCCCATAAAGGTGTGAAAAATTCCGGTCGCAAGGCCTGCCAGCATTCCGGCGAGAGTAGCGGCCAACATAGAAATCCAGACATTATGACCGGAAAGCATCATCATAATACACACTGCACCACCGGTGCACATAGTGCCATCAACTGTAAGGTCTGCAATATCAAGAATACGGAAAGTGATATAAACACCGATTGCCATAATTCCCCAGATCAGACCCTGGGCTACTGCACCCGGAAGTGCAGTGATTAATGTTAAAATTTGCATTTGTAATTTCCTCCTGTTGAGATGCGAAAAGCGAGAGAGGCGTCAAACCTTTCCCGCTGATCGCATATAAATTGAATTTTTATAACTGTTTGATAAGCTGTTATTTAAAATCCTGTTGGTGTGAGTATTTTTCAACTGTCTGACCGGATTTATTTGGCAGTGTCTTCAGCAGCCTCACCGATTGCAACATAATCGTCCGGAACTTCGATGCCCAGCTCTTCGCAGATATCTTTGTTATATTCTTTTGTGAAGTTTGGTGCATATTCGATCGGCATTGTGGAAATATCTTCACCGTCCTTTAAAATCTTAACAGCCATCTTACCGGTTGTAACACCAAGGTCATAATAGCTGATGGAAAGTGTCGCAACACCGCATCCGCTGCAGATACCTTCTTCGCCTGTGATTACCGGAACTTTTGCCGGAAGGCAGATGTTGTTGATGATCTCTGTGTTGGAAGCAACTGTATTATCTGTCGGTACATAAATTACATCACTTGCGTCAGTTGCTGTTGTAGCAACAGAAGAGAGATCATTAGAGTCAGAGAATGCATAATATTCACATGTATATCCGAGTTTTTCAAGTTCAGCTTTTACTGTATCTACCTGATACTGAGAGTTTGCTTCGGCAGAACAGTAGAGAAGACCTACATTTTTTGCATCCGGGAAAAGTTCATTGAGCATTGCTGCCTGTTGATCAAGGGGAGCAAGGTCTGCAGTTCCGGAAATATTTCCGCCCACAGTCCCGTTGAAATCATCCAGTCCAAGTGCAACACCGTATTCAGTAACAGAAGTACCAAGAATCGGAATATCGCTTGTCCCTGCTGCAGCTGCCTGAAGAGCAGGAGTTGCATTTGCAAGAATCAGGTCAACATTATTGGAAACGAAGCTGTTAATGATTGTAGAACAGGTGTTGGAATCTCCCTGTGCGTTCTGCTCGTCAAAGGTAACTGCATCTTCTCCCAGTTCTTTGGTGACTTCATCCTTGAATCCCTGTGTCGCAGCGTCGAGAGCTTCGTGCTGCACAAGCTGACAGATACCGATTGTATATTTGTCTCCGTCAGCAGCACTTGCTGTTACTGCGCAGGTTCCCATAGCCATGGCTGCTGCAAGAGTGATTGCTAATGCTTTTCTTTTCATAATGATATATCCTCCTAATATAATGTTTAAATTAAGTCAGGTAAGAATTGCGTTTATTATTTGATAATATAAAACTTACCTGAATCCGAATGATTTTCTGTAGGGAAAGCAGTACTGGTAAATGATTCGGATAATGTCATCGAGTTATTCGACTGTGACGTTTTAAAGTATAACGCTTTAGTGTAAAAAAGTCAAGCGACCTGCACAATTATATTTTTAATTCATATAGTATAAAGAGTATATGAAGAAAGCAGAGTGTCGTCATGGCATATTCGATCATGCTGGATGCCGGACATGGAGGTCAGGATCCGGGAGCCGTATATAAGGGAAGACAGGAAAAGAATGACAATCTTAAACTTGCTCTTGCGGTAGGTGAGATTTTAAAAAATAAAGGGATTGACATCTCTTATACCCGTACCGGTGATGTCTATCAGACACCTTTTGAGAAGGCACAGCTTGCAAATCAGGCAGGAGTAGATTACTTTATTTCATTTCATCGAAACAGCAGCCCAAAGGAAAATCAGTATAATGGAGCGGAAGTTTTGATTTATGATAAAAGCGGGATTAAATATCAGATGGCTGAGAATATTCTGGGAGCTCTGGGAGAAGTGGGATTCCGCGAAATCGGTGTAAAAGAGCGGCCGGGACTTGTGGTCCTCAGACGAACCAGGATGCCGGCTCTTTTAATAGAAACCGGATTTATCAATTCCGAAGAAGATAATAAACTGTTTGATAACAAGTTTAGCGATATAGCTCAGGGAATTGCAGATGCGATTCTTGGAAGCCTGGATGAGGAAACAGTGCAGGAACCGCTTTATTACAGAGTGCAGACTGGAGCGTTCAGAAAAAAAGAGAATGCGGACCGTATGTTATATCAGTTACTGGAAAAAGGTTATCCCTCTTTTATGTTACATGAAAACGGATTGTATAAAGTTCAGACAGGTGCCTATCAGCAGATTGGTAATGCAGTAAATATGGAGCAGAGACTGAGGGATGATGGTTACAGTACGGTTATTGTGACAAAATAGCCTTCTGGAAATATTGGAAGTCTGTGCATCGCGAAGCGTGTTGCTGTGAACAGAGTGAACAGTAACATAAGCAGTGGGGGACATAGTTTTAAGAATTAACTTGGTTGTACGTTAATAGAAAAAATATGGTACACTGTATCTATCTATAGAAATCTTCGTAAATAATGCATATTGTTCCGGTTCATCAGAGCGTGAATTTTTGTTGGACTGTTACAAACGCATTATTTGAGAGGTGCTGTAGAAAAAACAGATAACGAGGAGTTAGTAATGATGAATGACGTATATGAAAAATTTTTAAAAAGTTCAGAAGAGTTTATTTTTGCAGAAAACAAGCCGGAAAAATCTGATATTATTTTTGTCCCTGGAAATGGTTATCCGCAGATGGCGGAAAAAGCAGCAGAATTGTTTAAGAAAGGGATGGCGGACTGGATTCTGCCCAGTGGAAAATACAGTGTAGTAAATGGAAAGTTTTCAGGCGTTCTTGAAAAAAGCAATGTATATGATAAGGAATATGGAACAGAATGGGAATTTCTCAGGGATGTTCTTATAAAAAACGGAGTTCCGGATCAGAAAATCCTGAAAGAAGACCAGGCAACCTTTACTTATGAGAACGCAATTTATTCCAGACAGGTGACAGATCATGCAGAACTGGAAATAGAAAGAGCGATTTTGTGCTGCAAATCTTACCATGCAAGAAGATGTCTGATGTATTATCAGCTCTTGTATCCGAAAACAGAATTTTATGTGGTGCCTGTGAATGCAGATGGAATTACCAGAGAAAACTGGAAAAAGAACGAAGAAGGAATTGATGCGGTTACAGGAGAACTCTCCAGAATCGTGAAACAATTTTCACTGATGCTGGAGAGATGACAGTTACGGCTGTTCTTCTGTTTCAGTTTTCTTCTCGGGAAGCCAGATGTGGACAAGTTCGATTCTGTTTTTGTCCAGACGGTCAACAACCAGGCGGATGCCACTTTCAAGTGTGACAGACTGACCCTCTTTGGGAAGGCAGTCAAGCTGTTCAATAATATATCCGCCAATAGAATCATAATCTTCAGATTCCAGATTAATATGGAGGGCTTCGTTGATATCATCCAGCTTGGCAGAACCCTGAACAACATATTCTCTTTCAGGCTGGATTTCTTTAATATCTTCGACTTCATCCTCATCGTATTCGTCGCGAATCTCACCTACGATCTCTTCCAACAGGTCTTCCAATGTGACCAGACCCGCTGTGGCACCGTATTCGTCCAGAACGATTGCCAGATTGACGGATGCTTTACGCATTTCAATCATCAGGTCTGCTGTAGCTTTGTATTCATAGGTAAAATAAGGCTCACGCAGGATGTTGCGGATTGAAAAAGGTTTGTCCTTTGGATAAACAAGAAGATCTTTCATATTGATAATACCGATTACGTTATCAGTGTTGTCCTCATAAACCGGAAAACGGGTATGCATATCTTCACTGAAGACCGCCATAAGTTCATCATAGGAAAAATTGATATCTATAAAGGTCATGTCGATTCTGGGAATCATGACATCTTTTGCAGTTGAATCGCCAAAATCAAACACATTGTAGATCATCTGTTTTTCTTCGTTTTCAATGACGCCGTCTTTTTCACCTACATTGACGAGGGTACGCAGTTCATGTTCAGTCATGGCATTTGCCTTTTCGTCCGGGTTAACATGCAGAATGACCAGTACACCTTCTGTTATTTTATTTACAATGAAAACAACGGGAGTAAGGAGAATCATAAGCCCGTATATTATTCTTGAATAGGCCAGGGACAATTTTTCAGCATGAATTGTTGCCAGGTTTTTGGGGGTTATCTCACCGAAAATGAGAATCAGCAGAGTCAGGATGCCGGTTGTGATTCCTACATATGCGTTTCCCAGAATCTTTATGGTGAGTGTAGTCATGAGAGAAGAAACAGACATATTTACAATGTTGTTTCCGATTAATACGGTACTGAGCATCTTTGGGGAATTGGAAATTATTTTTTCCAGAATAACAGCACGTTTGTTGCCCTGCTCGGCAAGAGACTGTATCCGAATCTTATTTACGGTTGTCATAGCGGTTTCCGCAGAAGAAAAAAATGAAGAAAGTGCGATCAGTATCAGAATCGCCACCGCCTGAAAGGCAATACTTGAATCCAAGATTTATTCACTCCTTTTGATTATCTTTATTGATTGAATCATATCATAAAACATTTAAGCAAAATATACATGATTTCATATAAAAAATCAAGAAAAAGCTTTTGGTTCAAAGATAGTATAAAAAAATTTAAAAGAGGACTGTCGAAAAAGTAAGATTTGTGTTATAATTCACTCGATTAAAATGAAAAAAAACATTACAGAATATTTACAAAATGATAAAAGTTTGATAATATACAGATATGTAATATTATTGTATTACGTAAAAAGAGAACTGATATTTGGCTGAAAGTAAAAAAATGATTATCAGGAAACATAAGAATCGAATATAAATATAGAGGTGCGATATGTCCAATAATATAAGAATAAGAAAAAATAAATTAAAAGGAACGGGTATTTTGGCGGCAGCGGCTTTAACAGCGGCTTTGATTGCAGGAAATAATATACCGGGTGTAACAAGACAGGTCAGTGCGGCTGAGTCACAGGAGAATACTGTGTCTTCTCTGATCCCGGACAACATCACGCTTGATAAGCCTGTAGAACTTGCGGATGTAGAACTTCCGGCAACGGAATATGGAACTTTTGAATGGGCAGATGGAAGTTTCGTTCCTGCACAGCGTGTACAGAGCTGTGAGGTACTTCTTATACCGGCAGAAGGGCAGGATTTAAGCCATGTGGATGGATGGGATCCGGAGAGCGGCGCGGTTGTCGGTTACATCAATGTAATAGTGAATAGTATTACGGATGGTGATAATGTTGATAAGACAGAAGGCTCAGGTAAAACAGATCCAACAGAAAATGCAGATTCAACAGAAACGCCTGAAACTTCGTCAGAAAAACCTGCCGCAGATGAAAACGCTGATACAGACAATAAAGAAGATAAGGAAAGTAAATCAGATCAGGATAATAAAACTGATACAGACAATGAAGAGAATAAGATTGAAGAAGATAAAACAGATAATAAAAACAACAAAGATAATAACAGCAATGCAGATAAGACGGATAAAGATACAGAAACTACCGGTAAGCTGGAACCTGCAGATGATATGACACAGGATAAAGAAGATACGAAGAAAGATGATGAAGATGGCGCAGATGATAATATCTTTGATAATCCTGTTCTGCCGGACGATAAGGATGACCGTCCTACAGATGCAGAGGATTCTCTTTCTGATGAAGAAAAAGAAGAGAGGGCCGCACTTAATCATACCTGCGACGGTATTACAGTAAGCGGAGTTAATCTTCCATGGTATGTACAGTTCAGAGTTTCAAGCGGTGACAGCTATCAGTTTACCAATGAATCAGATGCAATGATTTTCCAGTCTTATGAATTTGAACTCTGGGATCTTAAGAATAATACAGAATATGAGATCCCTAATGGAGATTATATCAGTGTCACTGTGCCGGTAAAATCCGGATATCAGTATACTATCGAACATCTCCTGGATAACGGGGCAACTGAGACGATTATTCCGAGTGTAGAGAATGGTATTATGGTATTCAGCACACATTCTTTCAGTCCATTTGGAATTGCAGGAAGCAGACAATTAGTAGGACCTGATGCGGGGAATGATACGGACGATACAGATGCGGTAACTCCTGCACCGGCTTCCTCCGACAGTCAGAGCTCTGATTCCGGAAAGAACAATACAGTATCTATGAATGACAGTTCTGACAGCAATAATGGTTCTTCTTCTGATCAGAATGATAATTCAACGGAAAATAAAGCTGTGAAAAATAACAATACAGTAAATACCGGAGATACAACATCAATTATGCCGTTTGTGATACTGTTTGTGGCAGCTGCAGTGATCGCCGGTGTGGCTGTATTTATAAAAAAGAGAAAGAAATAAAAGAATAACACTGATTCCTCCCCCATATAGTTTAACAGGAGGGGAAACAATGAAAGTCAGAGCAATTTTGAAATCACTATTATTTGCATATGCATTAACAGGAGTGGCATTACTGCTTTTGGCCCTGGTACTGTTTGCTTTTGATCTGGGAGAAACAGCTGTAGATGCGGGGATTATTATAATTTATGTACTTGCATGTTTCATGGGAGGCTTTATGGCCGGCAAAATTGTGTGTAAAGACAAATATCTGTGGGGTGTTATCACAGGCCTGGCTTACTATGTATTACTGTTGACTGTCTCTGTTATGGCAAAAGGCGGCTGGGATATGAGTGCAGCTCATGCAGTTACAACATTTTTTATGTGCACAGGCGGTGGAACACTGGGTGGAATGCTGTCGTAAAAAAAAGCTTTTAAAATGAAAAGATATATGATATACTATGCCAAGAATATAATTACATAAGGAGGATAGAGTTATGGAACATATCAAAACCCTGAATACAAAGAATTTACAGAACACTGTAAAAAAAGGTGGATGTGGCGAGTGCCAGACTTCCTGCCAGTCCGCATGTAAAACTTCCTGTACAGTAGGAAACCAGAGCTGCGAGCAGAAATAAGATCAGCTATGGAGAAATGAGATAAGCAGCGGAACTTTTATTCCGCTGCTTATCTTACGCTTAGAAAGGATTTTAGTAAAATGAGTCTGATTCACCGTTATAAAAGCAATGGCTTTAATATTGTACTGGATATCAACAGTGGATGCATCCATCTGGTAGATGAGGTTACATATGAGGTTCTTCCATATCTGGAAGAGGGCCTTGGCACAGAAGCTATTGCAGAGAAACTGGAAAACAAATATAACAGAGAAGATATTGAGACATCTGTAAGAGAATGTAATAAGCTGAAAGAAGATGGAATGCTTTTTACAAAAGATGTTTATGAGAATGTAATTGAAGAATTTTCAAATAACCGGCAGACCGTTGTAAAAGCATTGTGCCTGCACATTGCTCATGACTGCAATCTGGCCTGCCGTTATTGTTTTGCCGAAGAAGGCGAATATCATGGCAGAAGAGCTCTTATGTCCTATGAAGTCGGCAAAAAAGCTCTTGATTTCCTGATCGCGAACTCCGGTTCCAGAAAAAACCTGGAAGTAGATTTCTTTGGCGGCGAGCCGCTGATGAACTGGCAGGTTGTAAAAGATCTGGTAAAATATGGCAGAGAGCAGGAAAAGCTTCACAATAAGAAATTCCGTTTCACTTTAACAACAAACGGAGTTCTTCTGAATGATGAAGTAATGGAATTCTGCAATAAAGAGATGGGCAACGTTGTACTCAGTGTGGACGGACGTAAGGAAGTACATGACTACATGCGTCCATTCAGAAAAGGTGCAGGAAGCTATGACCTGATCATGCCGAAGTTCCAGAAGTTTGCAGAATCCAGAAATCAGGACAAGTATTATGTAAGAGGTACTTTTACTCACCATAATCTTGATTTCTCCAAGGATGTGCTTCATCTGGCAGATCTTGGATTCAAACAGATTTCTGTAGAGCCTGTAGTTGCGGCTGATACGGAGGAATATGCGATCCGCGAGGAGGATATCCCCCAGATCATGGAAGAGTATGATACTCTTGCAAAAGAAATGATTAAAAGAGAGAAAGAGGGAAAAGGATTTAACTTCTTCCATTTTATGATCGACCTTACAGGTGGCCCTTGCGTATACAAGAGACTGTCAGGCTGCGGTTCAGGAACAGAGTACCTGGCTGTAACACCCTGGGGTGATTTTTACCCATGTCACCAGTTTGTTGGTGAAGAACAGTATCTCATGGGAAATGTAGACGAAGGCATCACAAAGCCGGAAATCCAGAAGGAATTCGGCGGATGCAACGTTTACACAAAGAAAGACTGCAAAGACTGCTTCGCACGTTTCTACTGTAGTGGCGGATGTGCGGCAAATGCATTCCATTTCCAGGGAGATATCAAAGGCAATTATGAAATCGGATGCGAACTCCAGAGAAAACGTGTGGAGTGCGCCATCATGATAAAAGCCGCACTGGCATGTGATTAGTGGGCAGTAATCTGTCTGACTGATACCGCCGTCGGCTGTTATCATAACAGAAAATGGCTGGCAGGCGGATGAACATGACCGCGGACAAAAAATCAAGAAGGGAAAAGAACTATGAAGAAAAGTAAAGGAATCGTAGTGCTGCTTCTGACACTGATCCTGACTGTGTTCTTTTGCTTTACTGCAGCCGTAGGTATCGGTCCTACCGGAACCGGTGCAGCAAAACATATCAACACGGGTCTTGATCTTGCCGGTGGTGTCAGCATTACCTACCAGGCTAAGGAGAGCAATCCGACAAGCGAAGAGATGTCAGATACGATCTACAAGCTTCAGAAGCGTGTAGAGCAGTACAGTACTGAGGCTCAGGTATACCAGGAAGGATCAGACCGTATTACAGTTGAAATTCCTGGTGTTACAGATGCAGATACTATTTTGAATGATCTGGGTAAACCAGGTTCCCTGTATTTCATCACAAAAGAAGATGCTGACGGAAACCAGAACTTTACTACAGGACAGGATGGATATGTTCTCTCCAGAACTATGGATGAGATCAAGGAATCCGGAAGTGTTGTTCTGGAAGGTTCTGATGTAGCAGATGCCCAGGGTGGTGCGATCCAGAATCAGAACACAAGTGCAAAGGAATATGTGGTAAGTCTTACTCTTACTTCTGATGGAGAAAACAGTGGTAAAACAAAATTTGCAGAAGCTACAAAGAATAATGTAGGCAAGCAGATCGCTATCGTCTATGACAATAACATTATCAGTGCTCCGAATGTAAATGAAGAGATTTCCGGCGGAAAAGCACAGATCAGCGGAATGTCTGACCTGGAAGAAGCACAGAACCTTGCTTCTTATATCCGTATCGGTTCTCTGGGACTGGAACTGGAAGAACTTCGTTCCAGTGTTGTAGCTGCACAGCTTGGTGAAGAAGCAATCTCTACAAGTGTTCTTGCAGGTGCGATCGGTCTGATCATCGTTATTATCTTTATGATCATTGCATACCGCGTACCTGGTGTAGTTGCAGGTATCGCACTGATTCTTTATACATCATTAATGCTGATCACGCTGAATGCCTTTGATATTACTCTTACTCTTCCGGGTATTGCGGGTATTATTCTTGGTATCGGTATGGCGGTGGATGCCAATGTTATTATTTATGCCCGAATCAGAGAGGAAATTGGTGCAGGAGTTTCAGTAAGGAATTCTATTAAGTCCGGTTTCAGCAAAGCTTTCTCTGCAATCTTTGATGGAAATATTACAACACTGATCGCAGCCTTTGTGCTGATGTGGCTTGGTTCAGGTACTGTTAAGGGATTTGCTTATACACTTGCCCTTGGTATCGTGATCTCCATGTTTACAGCACTGGTTGTATCCAGACTGATTGTAAATGCACTTTATGCAGTTGGTGTACGTGATCCGAAATTCTACGGATCTGCAAAAGAACGTAAGGCAGTTGATTTCCTTGGAAAGAAGAAAGTATTTTTTGCTATTTCCATTATCCTGATCCTCTGCGGTCCGGCAGCGATGTTTGCTAATTCGCATGCAGGAAACAAAGCGTTAAATTACAGCCTTGAGTTCTCAGGCGGTACTTCTACGACTGTTACATTTAATGAAGATATGGATATTAAGACCATTGATTCTGAAGTAACTCCTGTTGTAGAAGAGGTGACAGGAGATAAAAATGTTCAGCCTACAAAGGTAGTCGGAACAAATCAGGTTGTGATCAAGACACGTTCTCTGAATCAGAGCGAACGTGAAGCTCTGCAGAGTGCACTGGTTGAGAAATTTGGTGTAGATGACAGCACGATTTCCACAGAAAGTATTTCTTCTACAGTAAGTAGTGAAATGCGTCGTGATGCGATCGTAGCCGTTATAGTAGCTACAATCTGTATGCTTCTTTATATCTGGTTCAGATTTAAAGACATCCGTTTTGCAAGCAGTGCGGTATTGGCGCTTCTGCATGATGTTCTGGTTGTACTTGCATTCTATGCTATTGCCAGAGTATCTGTCGGTAATACATTTATTGCCTGCATGCTTACAATCGTAGGTTATTCTATCAATGCTACAATCGTTATTTTTGACCGTATACGTGAGAACCTTCACAGTGGTTCCAGAGAAAAACTGGCAGAAATTGTAAACACAAGTATCACTCAGACTCTTACAAGAAGTATTTATACCTCTTTTACAACTTTTGTTATGGTAGCTGTTCTTTATATCATGGGTGTTTCTTCTATCCGTGAATTTGCAGCACCTCTGATGGTTGGTGTTCTTGTCGGTGCATATTCTTCTGTATGTATTACAGGTGCGTTGTGGTATGTGATGAAAAAGAAATTTGCAGGAAAAGGACAGCCGGCAATTGCTGCAGCTTCCGCATCTGCAAAGTCCTCTTCAAAGCCGAAGAAAGCACGTGATGTATCACAGAAAGATCCGACTCAGCCAAAGAAGAAAAACAGAAAAAGAGTAGCTGAACGTCTGGCTGCCGAAGAAGCAGCTAAAAAACAGCAGAATGATGATGCTGAATAAAACAATAATTGTCTGAAAAACAGGCAGACAGAAATATCCCGGGGTAAAACTCCGGGATATTTTTATGAGGAGAGAAAATATATGGAGAAATGGGTAATAGCAGCAAAAAGAGCAGATTTTAACCAGATCGGTCAACAGTTTCATATTGATCCGGTGATTGCGAGACTGATCAGGAACAGAGATGTGATCGGAGAAGATAAGATAAGAGAGTATCTGTCAGGAACAGTACAAGAGCTTCCTTCTCCCTGGCTGATGAAGGATATGGAAAAAGCTGTAGATATCCTGGAGAAAAAAATATCGCAGAAAGCAAAAGTCCGTATTATTGGTGATTATGATATTGATGGTGTGACCTCTACATACATTTTAATGAAAGGCCTTGCGAGGATCGGAGCAGATGTGGATACTTATATTCCGGACAGAGTTGCAGACGGATATGGGATTCATGCACATCTTATAGAAAGAGCGGAAACGGACCGGATCGATACGATCGTGACCTGTGATAATGGAATTGCTGCGGCTGCTGAAATCCAGATGGCAAAGGATAAGGGAATGACAGTGATTATTACAGATCATCATGAGGTTCCTTACAGGGAGGAAAAGGGAGAACGCCAGATGGTGCTTCCGCCGGCAGATGCGATTTTGAATCCGAAACAATATGATTGTCCATACCCGAATAAAAACCTGTGTGGGGCAGTGGTGGCCTTTAAATATATTGCAGCACTTTACGAGAGATTTGGTGTTCCGGCAGAGGAGCTGGAAGATTATTATGAACTGGCGGCTATTGCAACAGTAGGAGATGTTATGGATCTTCAGGGAGAGAACAGGATTCTGGTAAAAGAAGGGCTGTGCCGTCTGAAAAATACCAAAAATCAAGGATTGCAGGAACTGATCCGAGCAAATTCTCTGGAAGATGCTAAAATCACAGCTTATCATATCGGATTTGTGCTGGGACCATGTATCAATGCCAGTGGCAGACTGGATACAGCTGCCCGTTCTCTTGCACTTCTCAATGCAAAAACAAAGGAAGAAGCAGCAAGGCTTGCCGGAGATCTTACAGCTCTTAATCAGAGCCGAAAAGCTCTCACTGAGAAAGGAAAAGAAGAGGCAATCCGGATTATAGAGACTACAGAGCTGAAAAATGACAGAGTACTGGTAGTTTATCTTCCGGATTGTCATGAAAGTCTTGCCGGTATTATAGCAGGCAGGATCAGGGAAAAATATCACAGGCCGGCCTTTGTATTGACGGGCGGTGAGACAAGTGCAAAAGGAAGCGGAAGATCAATAGAAAGTTACTCTATGTATGAAGAACTGGTAAAATGTGCAGACCTGATGATACAGTTTGGAGGTCATCCGATGGCAGCAGGTCTGTCTATAGAAGAAAAAAATATAGAAGAATTCCGGAGACGCCTCAATGTCAACTGTACGTTGACGGACGAAGAATTGCGTCCTAAGATCGTGATTGATGTGCCGATGCCTGTGTCTTATATTACAAAAGAACTGGTAGAACAGATTTCGCTTCTGGAACCCTTTGGAAAAGGGAATACAAAACCGGTCTTTGCGCAGAAAAATCTCAGAGTGCTTGATCACAGTATTATCGGGAAAAATAAAAATGTAGTAAAACTAAAACTTCTCGATCCGCAGGGGATTTCAGTGGAAGGCATTTATTTCGGAGAAGCAGAGGATTTTGTGAACTTTATCAGGGAAAAAGACAGTATTTCTGTTACTTATTATCCGGAGATCAACAGATTCAGGGGACGAGAGAGTCTTCAGATTATTATTCAGAATTACTGTTAATATTACCGCTTGGTTTGTAACCGCCGGTAAGCCTGGAAATACAAATGTCAGGGCTTAACAGTAACTTGATTCTGAAATAAAAAGGTGATATACTATAAAATATTTATGAGCGAACAGCAATATAACACACACTGGAGGAGAAATAAAATGAAGAAAATTGAAGATTATGTATTAAGTATACCGGATTTTCCTGAACCGGGGATTATTTTCAGAGATATTACAAGTGTTCTGCAGGACGCGGATGGCCTGCAGTTGGCAATCGACTCCATGCAGGACTGTCTTAAGGATATAGATGTGGACGTGATTGCAGGAACAGAGTCCAGAGGCTTTATCTTTGGTGTACCGATCGCATATAATCTTCATAAACCATTTGTACCGATTCGTAAAAAAGGTAAACTTCCCCGCGAAACAGTATCTGTAAGCTATGATCTGGAATATGGCAGTGCAGAGATTGAAATGCATAAAGATTCCATAAAACCAGGTCAGAAAGTGGTTATCGTTGATGATCTGATCGCAACAGGCGGTACGATCGAAGCAGCGATCAAGCTGGTGGAACAGCTTGGCGGTGAGGTTGTCAAGGTTGTATTTCTCATGGAACTTGCAGGTTTAAAGGGACGCGAAAGACTGAATGGGTATGATGTAGCGTCTGTAATTTGTTATGATGGTAAATAAGCACAGCTGATTGTGCAGGACAGGCAGGTGGGAGCATATGACAGAGATAACAAAAAGTACAGAAGCAAAAAAAGATGAAATGCAGGTTGAAAAAGAGAAGCTGGAATCTGTAAAGAGAGCAGATGCGGCAGTAAAGACCATGCATGATTTTACAAGTCCGGAGGTGCTTTATAAAGAACTGATAAACAGTGTTCTGAAGTATCATCCATCAACAGATATTTCCATGATAGAGAAGGCATATAAGGTTGCAAGTGAAGCTCATGAAGGACAGAAGAGAAAGTCTGGAGAGCCATATATCATTCATCCTTTGTGTGTTGCCATCATTCTGGCAGATCTGGAACTTGACAAAGAAACGATAGTTGCAGGTCTTCTTCATGATGCAGTTGAAGATACCTGGATGACCTATGAGGAAGTTGAGAAGGAATTTGGTTCAGAGGTTGCACTTCTTGTGGATGGTGTTACCAAGCTGGGACAGTTATCTTATTCTGCGGATAAAGTAGAAGTTCAGGCAGAGAACCTCAGAAAGATGTTTCTTGCCATGGCTAAGGATATCAGAGTTATTCTGATCAAGCTTGCAGACCGTCTTCATAATATGCGTACCTTACAGTATATGCGTCCTGAAAAGCAGCAGGAAAAGGCCAGAGAGACCATGGATATTTATGCTCCTATTGCCATGCGTCTGGGTATTTCCAAGATAAAGGTAGAGCTGGATGACCTGTCGCTGAAATACCTTAAGCCGGATGTATATTATGACCTGGTGCATAAGGTTGCCCTGCGTAAAAGCGAGAGAGAACAGTTTGTAGGTGCGATTGTAAAAGAAGTTAAGAAACATATGGATGATGCCAATATTAAGGCGCAGGTGGACGGACGTGTAAAACACTTTTTCAGCATCTACAAGAAGATGGTAAATCAGGATAAGACTATTGATCAGATTTATGATTTATTTGCTGTCCGTATTCTTGTAGATACAGTGAAGGATTGTTATGCTGCCCTTGGTGTGATCCATGAGATGTATAAGCCAATTCCGGGACGGTTTAAAGATTATATTGCCATGCCGAAACCCAATATGTATCAGTCATTGCATACCACATTGATCGGACCCAACGGACAGCCCTTTGAAATCCAGATCCGTACTTATGAAATGCACAGAACTGCAGAATATGGTATCGCTGCACACTGGAAATATAAGGAGTCGTCTGACGGAAAGGCTCCTGTAGGTAAGAGTGAGGAAGAGAAACTGAACTGGCTGCGTCAGATTCTGGAATGGCAGAGAGACATGTCTGATAACAAAGAATTCATGAGTCTTCTGAAGAATGACCTGGATCTTTTTGCGGACAGTGTTTACTGTTTCACTCCACAGGGAGATGTTAAAACACTTCCAAGCGGTTCTACACCGGTGGATTTTGCGTACAGTGTTCACAGTGCAGTCGGAAATAAGATGGTAGGTGCCAGAGTTAACGGTAAGCTGGTTCCGATTGAATATGAGATCAAAAACGGCGACCGTATTGAAATCATTACTTCACAGAATTCTCAGGGACCAAGCCGCGACTGGTTGAAACTGGTTAAGAGTACTCAGGCAAAGAACAAGATTAACCAGTGGTTCAAGAAGGAATTAAAAGAAGATAATATCCTTAAGGGCAAGGAGATGCTTGCGCAGTATGCGCGTGCAAAGGGATTTAAGATCGCAAATTATACAAAAACCCAGTATCTGGAGGCTGTTTTGCGTAAATATGGTTTCAGGGACTGGGATTCAGTACTTGCTGCAATTGGTCATGGCGGATTGAAAGAAGGTCAGGTTTTCAATAAGCTGGTAGAGGCTTATGATAAGGAAAATAAGAAGAATCTGACAGATGAGCAGGTTCTTGAGGCTGCTTCTGAGACACAGGAGAAGCTTCACATTGCCAAGAGCAAGAGTGGAATTGTGGTAAAAGGAATCCATGATGTGGCAGTCCGTTTTTCCAAGTGCTGTAATCCGATCCCGGGTGACGAGATTGTAGGCTTTGTTACAAGAGGACGTGGAATCACAATCCATCGTACAGATTGCGTCAATGTGCTGAATATGTCTGAGACGGACAGGACACGATTGATCGAGGCGGAATGGCAGCAGCCTGATACCAAGGAAAAAGAGAAGTATATGGCTGAGATTCAGGTTTATGCAAATAACCGTACAGGGCTTCTTGTGGATCTTTCTAAAATATTTACAGAACGTAAGATCGACCTGCGAAGTATCAACAGCCGTACAAGCAAGCAGGAGAAGGCAACTATTTCCATGAGTTTTGAGATTGGAAGCAAAGAGGAACTGCGTTCCCTGATCGAGAAGATCCGTCAGGTAGAGAGTGTCATTGACGTAGAGAGAACTACAGGCTGATCATGGAAAAATCTGCTGGAACATTATTTTATGGAACTGCTGCAGATTGACAGAAAGGAATAACATGAAGAATTTAGAATTACAGAAATGTATATTAGGACCTGTATATACAAATTGCTATCTCCTTAAGAATAAAGAAACCGGAGAACTGATCATTGTTGATCCCGCAGATTGTCCGGAGAAGATTGAAATGAAGATTTCCCGGATGAATGGAAAACCGGTGGCGATTCTTCTTACCCATGGACATTTTGACCACATTCTGGCTGCACAGGCAGTAAAGGAGAAATATAATATTCCGATTTATGCCTGTCGTCAGGAAGAGGAGATGCTCCGCGAACCTTCGATCAATATGACTGTACATTATGGACAGGGATGTTCTATTGTGCCGGATGTATTTCTGGAGGATCTGGATGTTATCAGACTGGCGGGATTTTCCGTTCAGATGATCCATACACCGGGACATACCAAAGGAAGCTGCTGTTATTATCTGAAAGATGAAGGTGTATTGTTCAGCGGTGATACAGTGTTCTATGGCTCTGTTGGAAGAACGGATTTTCCGGGTGGAAGTACAGCAGAAATTGTGAGAAGTCTCCATAAACTGGTAGATTCGCTTCCTGAAGAGACCGAGGTTTTCCCCGGACATGATGCATCTACCACTATTGGTTATGAAAAGAGGTATAATCCATTTGTGTAAAATAGGCATTCTGTTTAAGAACAGAGATTTTGAACATGATGTTTATGAACTGATCAAAGCGTTTTATCCCGAAGCGGAGATACATACTCTTTATGAAAATGGTGAAGCAGAGTATGACCTCCGCTTCAGTGTGGAACGGGATAATGACAGTTATATCATAAAATACGAAAGGACAGAGAATCTGTCGAAACAGGAAACAGAGCAAAAAGGGGTAATTTCCGCAGACATACTTTCTAAAGAGAATGCAGGCTGTGGAATACAGGATGCTCATGCTCTGAGAAAAGAGAATAAAGATAATATCAAATATGCTCTGTATCAGTTGTTGGTAAAACTGACGGGCAGAACTCTTCCATGGGGAAATCTGACAGGAATACGTCCTGCCAAACTGGCAATGGGAATGATCGAATCCGGAATGAAAAATACGGAAGCAGCCCGGGAGATGCGTGAGAGATATCTGGTGAGTCCGCAGAAAACAGCGCTTGCCATCACTATTGCAAACAGGGAAAGAGAGATTCTGAAGGATATTGACTATGAAAATGGATACAGCCTTTATATTGGAATCCCGTTTTGCCCAAGTATCTGTCTGTATTGTTCCTTCAGCTCCTATCCGCTGAAAGTGTGGGAGAAGAGAACAGATGAATATGTGGAAGCTCTCTGCCGTGAGGTAAGAGAGACTGCTCTTATGATGAAGGGAAGAAAACTGGACACCATCTATATTGGCGGCGGTACCCCGACTACACTGCTTCCACATCAGATCCGTAAGCTCCTGGATACAGTGGGAGAAGCTTTTGGCTATGAAGGACTGGCAGAGTTTACTGTGGAAGCCGGCAGACCGGACAGTATTACACGTGAAAAGCTGATGGCGATCAGGGAGTATCCGGTAACAAGAATTTCCGTAAATCCACAGACTATGAATCAGGAAACCCTGGATATTATCGGCCGCAGACATACTGTGGAGCAGACAAAAGAAGCGTTTCATCTGGCACGAGAGCTGGGATACGATAACATTAACATGGATCTGATCGTAGGACTCCCGGGTGAGGATATTCACATGGTAGAGCGGACTCTTGAACAGGTTCGTGAACTGGCACCGGACAGTATTACCGTACATTCACTGGCAGTGAAACGTGCAGCAAGGCTGAATATTTTTAAAGAGAAATATCAGGAAATGTCTTTTGAGAATAATCAGGAGATTATGGATCTGACCATGAAAACCGCATATGAAATGGGAATGGGCCCTTATTATCTGTATAGACAGAAGAATATGAAGGGAAATTTTGAAAATGTTGGCTATGCAAAGGTTGACAAAGCGGGAATTTACAATATACTGATTATGGAGGAAAAACAGCCTATCATCGCACTGGGGGCAGGCGGTTCTTCCAAGCTGGTCTTTGACCATGGACAGAGAATTGAGCGTGTGGAGAATGTAAAAGACGTTTCTAATTATATTTCCCGCATTGATGAGATGATCGAGAGAAAACGGACAGCAATAGCTACCTGGCTGTAGGATGTGGAGGTAACATTTTGGACACAGTACAAAAGACAGCAGCAGGTTCACAGCAGAGGATTCTGGAATTTGACCTTGCTTCTGAACTGCATCATGGAATGCTGGTAAGTAATCTGGCTTATGCGGTTGCAGAGGAGATGGGACTGCCGCATGAACAGTGCTATGAGCTTGCAATAGCAGGAATGCTCCATGATATAGGAAAGCTGAAGCTGACAAGTTATATTAACGGACAGGAGCAGGATCCTCTGGTGATAGAGGAACTGAAGTATGTCCGGATGCATTCTACATTGGGATATGAGGAACTTAAAGGGCAGGGATATTCGGATTTTGTATTGGAGAGTATCCTGTACCATCATGAGAATTATGATGGCAGTGGATATCCGTCCAATAAAGCAGGTGATGACATACCCATAGGTGCCC
The DNA here is from genome assembly GCF_964240315.1 of Blautia sp. Marseille-P2398. NCBI lineage: Bacteria > Bacillati > Bacillota > Clostridia > Lachnospirales > Lachnospiraceae > Blautia > Blautia sp. Marseille-P2398. Next base: position 193,747 of record NZ_CAXSTD010000001.1, on the reverse strand, counting down.
GGATACTCAGAGTCTGCGATGTATATGCAGCATTGATCTCTGACAGACCATACAGAAGAGGATTTGATATTTCTTCAGTTATGGAGTTGATGATCGATGAAGTAAAAAATTTTGATATGCAGGTTTTTCTTGCGTTTCAGAGAGTGGTTCATAATGGAGACGGGCAGAATTTTTATAAAAGAGGAGGACAACATGGCATTAAAGAAGAAACCGGTAACCGGTATGAAGGACATTTTACCAAAAGAGATGGAAATCCGTAATTATGTGATGAACATGATTCGTGAAACATACGGAACATTTGGCTTTTCATCTATAGAGACACCATGTGTGGAACATATTGAAAATCTTTCCAGTAAACAGGGCGGAGAGAATGAGAAACTTATTTTCAAGATCCTGAAACGTGGGGAGAAACTGAAACTTGCGGAAGCAGAGAAAGAAAGTGATCTGGTTGACTCCGGACTTCGCTACGATCTGACTGTGCCGCTTTCCAGATATTATTCCAACAACGCAAATGAGCTTCCGGCTCCTTTTAAGGCACTTCAGATGGGTAATGTGTGGAGAGCAGACAGACCGCAGAGAGGACGTTTCCGTCAGTTTATGCAGTGTGATATTGATATTCTGGGTGAGCCTACTTATCTGGCTGAGATCGAACTGGTTCTTGCTACCACAACGTTACTCGGAAAGCTGGATTTCCACAACTTTACGATTCGCATCAATGACAGAAAAATCTTAAAAGCGATGGCGCAGTACAGTGGATTCCCACAGGAAAGCTTTGACACTGTGTTTATCATTCTGGACAAGATGGACAAGATTGGTCTGGAAGGTGTTGCAGAAGAACTGGAGAAGGAAGGATTTGCAAAAGAGAGCATTGATACCTACCTTGGACTTTTCAAAGAGATCACTTCTGACATTGAGGGTGTTCGTTACTGCAAAGAGAAATTAAAAGATGTTCTGGATCCAAAGGTTGCTGAGGACCTTGAAACAATCATTTCTACTGTAGATTCTGTTAAGACAGCAGATTTTAAGATGTCTTTCGATCCGACTTTGGTACGTGGAATGTCTTATTATACAGGACCGATTTTTGAAATCTCTATGGATGAGTTTGGCGGCAGCGTAGGCGGCGGTGGACGCTATGATGAGATGATCGGTAAATTTACAGGAAACAATACATCTGCCTGCGGATTTTCAATTGGATTCGAGAGAATCGTAATGCTTCTTCTTGAGAGAAATTATGAAATCCCGACAAAGAATGGTAAGAAAGCATATCTTATCGAGAAGAATATGCCGGCAGACAAGATGCTGACGATTCTGAAACAGGCTCAGGAAGAGCGTAATGCCGGAACACAGATCAATATTTCTATTATGAAGAAGAATAAGAAATTCCAGAAAGATCAGATGACAGCAGAGGGCTATACAGAGTTTGTAGAATTCTTTAAAGACAGAATGTAATAATTCGTAACTGTTCAGCAACATTGCGAGATAGCAGACTGCCGGATAGTTACAACAATTCTTATAATATAGAAAGCATGAAAAGAGGAAAGAAACATGGCTGAAAGTATGCAGGGACTGCACAGAACATGCCGATGTGCAGAAGTAACAAAGGAAATGATCGGCAAAGAAGTTGTCCTTATGGGATGGGTTCAGAAAGCCCGCGATAAAGGCGGAATTATTTTCGTAGATTTAAGAGACCGTTCCGGTATCATGCAGCTGATTTTTGAGAATGGCAGCATTGATGAAGAAGGTTTTGCAAAAGCAGGTAAGCTGAGAAGTGAATTCGTAATCGCTGTTACCGGTGTGGTAGAAGAAAGAGGCGGCGCTGTTAACAAGAATCTTGCAACAGGTGAAATTGAGCTTCGCGTAAAATCCCTTCGTGTTCTGTCTGAAGCAGAGGTACCTCCGTTCCCAATTGAAGAGAACAGCAAGACAAAAGATGAAATCCGTCTGAAATATCGTTATCTTGACTTAAGAAGACCTGACCTTCAGAAGAATATTATGCTTAAGAGCAAAGTCATGATGCTTACAAGACAGTTCTTCGCAAAAGAAGGATTCCTTGAAATTGAAACTCCGATGCTTGGTAAGAGTACACCGGAAGGTGCAAGAGATTATCTGGTACCGTCTCGTGTTCATCCGGGACATTTCTATGGTCTGCCACAGTCTCCGCAGCTGTACAAACAGCTTCTGATGTGCTCTGGTTATGACCGTTATATCCAGATTGCAAGATGTTTCCGTGACGAAGACCTTCGTGCGGACAGACAGCCGGAATTTACCCAGATCGATATGGAACTCTCTTTTGTAGATGTTGATGACGTAATTGATGTAAATGAGAGATTCCTTGCTTATCTGTTCAAGGAAGTACTTGATATTGATGTAAAACTTCCAATCCAGCGTATCACATGGCAGGAAGCTATGGACAGATTTGGTTCTGATAAACCGGATATGCGTTTCGGAATGGAACTTCATGATGTAAGTGATGTAGTTAAAAACTGTGGATTCAGCGTGTTTACTTCTGCGTTGGAAAATGGCGGCAGTGTTCGTGGTATCAATGCAGAAGGACAGGGCGCTATGCCACGTAAGAAAATTGACAAACTGGTTGAGTTTGCCAAAGGTTACGGTGCAAAAGGCCTTGCATACATTGCAATCGCTGAAGATGGCACAAGAAAATCTTCTTTTGCTAAATTCATGACAGATGAAGAGATGGATGCTCTGGTAGCAGCTATGGATGGTAAAGCAGGAGACTTACTTCTGTTTGCAGCAGATAAGAAGAAACTGGTTTATGATGTACTTGGCGCACTTCGTCTGGAACTTGCAAAGCAGATGGATCTTCTTGATAAGAATGAGTATCGTTTCGTATGGGTAACAGAGTTCCCGCTTCTTGAATGGAGTGAAGAAGAGAATCGTTTCACAGCAATGCATCATCCATTTACCATGCTTATGGAAGAGGACCTTCCACTTCTGGATACAGATCCTGGAAAAGTTCGTGCAAAAGCATATGATATCGTATTAAACGGTAATGAAATTGGTGGAGGAAGTGTCAGAATCCATCAGGATGATATTCAGGAGAGAATGTTTGAAGCACTTGGATTCACAAAAGAAGCTGCTCACGAGCAGTTCGGATTCCTTCTGGACGCATTCAAATATGGAGTTCCGCCTCACGCCGGACTGGCATACGGACTTGACCGTCTGGTAATGCTTATGGCGAAAGTTGACAGCATCCGTGACGTAATCGCATTCCCGAAGGTTAAAGATGCTTCCTGTCTGATGACTCAGTCTCCGAGCCGCGTAAGCGAGGAGCAGTTAAAAGAACTGGAACTGGAAGTAAGACCGGAGGAAGTAACTGAATAAGGATGGAGCTTACAATTCAGACGTTTTTGATTGTATGCCCGTTGGTATTCCTTGCAGGATTAGTTGATTCTATCGCAGGCGGGGGTGGTTTGATCTCCCTGCCTGCGTATCTGCTTGCAGGGGTTCCGATGCACAATGCGATAGCAACGAATAAATTATCCTCGGCAACTGGGACAGCGATTTCAACAGCACGTTTATGTAAGAATAAATTTGTAGACTGGGGAGTTGCACTGCCATGTATTTCCATGGCTCTTGTTGGTTCTTTTGCAGGCGCTCATATTGCGCTTCTTGCCAGTGATAAGATATTAAAATGGATGCTGATTCCAGTACTTCCTATTGTTGCGTTTTATGTAATGAAGAAGAAAAATCTGGATGATAACAGCAATGTAGAGATTTCCCGAAAGAAACAGTGGATTTTGTGTGCGGTGTGTTCTCTGGCTGTTGGCTGCTACGATGGCTTTTATGGGCCGGGAACTGGTACGTTTCTGCTTATTTTATATACAGGAGTAGCAAAACTTCCCGTAGCGAAAGCTTCCGGAACTATGAAACTTGCAAATCTTTCTTCTAATATAATGGCATTAGTTGTTTTTTTATTTAGTGGAAAGATTGTCATATATCTTGGACTTGCAGCTTCTGTTTTTTCCATTGCAGGGCATTATGTAGGATCTGGAATGGTAATGAAAAATGGAAATAAAATCGTAAGACCGATTATTCTGATCGTTCTGGTTTTACTGTTTATCAAAATTATAACGGGGATGTAAAAAGAATAAGACAAAGATTAAAAAGACCACCATATCATAGAATGATTCGGGAAAGGAACATTTCTGTGATATGGTGGCCTTTTTAGTTGTTTAACCAAACTGCGAAGCAGTTATTTGGTTATGAGCAAGTAGCGGAAGCGGATTGCGAATATCCGATTGACTAATCGTTAATTGGAACTGCTTTCAGTAGAAGTATTATCATCTGTCTGCTTATCTGTATCGGCAGAAATATTTTCATCCTCAGAATCAGAAGTCTCGAGAGGAGAATCTGTCAAAGTACCGAAAATAGCATTTCCCAAAGTATTTCCCTCATCCTGAAGCTTCCAGGATACCCCATCATTGATTAGAACAAAATCTACATCATTGACGGTAGTAACGATATTATCATTGATGCTGTTCAGAAGAATTTCGAAAGATTTCTCGTATCGTTTCTGGGAGCCATCGATAACTGCGTCAGCAGAAGCCAGATATTTATCAAGCTTTTCCTGATAATCAGCCAGGATCGAATCACTGTCAAAGGTTGTAATTTCAGTTGTAACAGTGGCATTGTATCCATTTTCACTGCTGGATTTAATGACATAATTAAAATTTTTATGAATCTGTTCAGCAAGTGCTGAGGCAATGGAATTTTTTGCAGTATCGGATGTATTCATGATATTTACTACACCCAGATAAGATGTCATTTCTTTCAAATCCAGTTTCTGTAGAGTGTCAAGATAGACAGTCAGGGTATCTTCCGGTGAAAGAATATCCGGATCAGCCAGATCAGCTATAAGACCGCCGACAAGGTCATCTTCCAGAGAATTGGTACGCTGGATCTTCCATTTTTCCTTTTTATCATTGCCTGTATTGACAAGCTGTATGTTACAGTCTGTCTCAGCTGTATCATAGTCATTTGTGTTTAAAAGATGATTCAGGATCAGATAATGAGCCTCAAGAGATCTGGAAGAATCTTTGATATTTCCTTTTTGCGCCTGGGCTGACTCTGTGATCTGTGTCCGGAGAAGTTCTGCTTTAAAATCTCTGGCAAGAACTTTGGAATCGATTGTGGTCAGTTTGACAGAAACAGTGGCAGAATGATTAGCTGTGCCGACGATGACATCCGAAATTTTGTAATTAAATTTCCGGAAAAAGAGAGAAAAGGTTTCATTGATTTCATCAGTTAAATCAGTATTCTCTGTGGCATCGGGGAACAGCTCTGTATAGGGTATGTATTTTTGCGTAGTTTCTGAATCGAGATTTTTTAACTGATCCAGTTCATTTCTGACTACACTCTTTACATCTGACTCATTTTTGCGGAAACAGCCGCTGCTTACAGATACAGCAAAAAGAAAAAATAAGACAGAGAAAAGAAGAATCAGGTGTTTGTTTATATTCATACGTGTTCTTTCCTTTCACAGTGCTTTCTGTGCAACTGTTTGACAGTTACTATTCTGTTTATTTTAACAGATTTTGTACTGACTGTCAAAAAAGTGAAAAAGATGAACGAAATTCATAAAAAAAACGTGAAAAAATTGTGAAAAATGTTGCCATTTAGTTACAAAGCTTTTATTTTAAGACGGAATCTGATATGATAGGAAAATGAATAATAATAATATAAAGAAGCAGTAGTGTATAATAGATGTTAGCCCGAACAAGGTGACAATATCAAGGAGGCAATTTATGAAGAAACGTATTATTATCGTTTTGGGAATCCTGATCGCAGCAGGCGGTATCGGAACCGGAGTCTGGTATCACTTTAAAGGAAACGGTCAGAGTGGAACCGGTGATTCTATTGTGTATGTGTCAAAAGTAAGTGTGATCACCGGATCTGAAACAACAGCGGTAAATCGGTTTGCCGGTGTGGTAGAACCGCAGAAAACTGTAAACGTAAAAATAGAAAGTGGACGAAAAGTAAAAGAAGTGGAAGTTAAGACCGGAGAAGAGGTAAAGGCCGGACAGCTTCTTTTTGAATATGATCTCAGCAGTATTGAGGATGATCTGAAGCAGGCGCAACTGGATCTGGACAGATTAAAAAATGAACAGATCAGCCTGACAGAACAGATAGCTACGCTGGAAGCGGAGAAGAAAAAAGCAAAGGCCGAAGATCAGTTGTCCTATACCATTGAAATCGAGACTAACAAAATGAATCTCAAGAAGAATGAATATAGTCAGAAGAGTAAACAGTCTGAAATTGATAAACTTCAGAGCGCAACACAGAATACAGAGGTTCGAAGTGAAATAGATGGTGTGATACAGAAAATTGACACTTCCAAAATGACAAGTGACGACGGTGATTCTGTGGATGACAGCAGTGCAATGGACAGTAGCATGTCGTCAGGTGACGGAAGTTCGGACAGTTCTGCATTTATTACAATTCTCAGTACAGGTGCTTACAGAGTAAAAGGTAAAGTTAATGAACAGAACAGGGATTCTATTGTACCCGGAGAGGCAGTGATCATCCGTTCCAGAGTAGACAGCAGTAAAACATGGAAAGGAACGATGGGATCCGTAGATGTGAATAATGGAACTTCAGATGACAGCAGTAATGATATGTATATGGGTATGGCAAGTACCAGTTCCGATGATCAGACAACGTCTACTTCTTATCCTTTTTATGTGGAATTGGATTCCTCTGAGAATCTGATGCTTGGACAGCATGTGTACATAGAACGTGACATCGGACAGGATGAGAAAAAAGACGGTCTGTGGCTCAGTGATTACTATATTCTGGACACAGATACCAATGAACCGTATGTATGGGCAGCCAGCGATAAGAACAGACTGGAGAAGCGTTATGTAACACTTGGAGAACATGATGATGATCTTGGAGAATATAAGATTGTTGAGGGCCTTACAAAGAAAGATGCGATTGCATTCCCGACAGCGGCTCTGGAAGAAGGCGAAAAAACAGAGATCGGAGATCTGGCTCAGACAATGAGCGGAGGCGCGGACGGGATTACAGATATGGATGCTGATCATGGAAATATGGATGATGAACAGCCAGATTCCGCAGATGGGGAAGCCTATACAGATCCAGATATGGAAGAGGGTTCTGAAGATGACAGTTCGGATGACTCGATTGATCCAAATGAGGAACTTGTACCAATCGATGAGGCACCTGGTATGAGCGCAGGTGAAGACGTGGAGGGGATCGAATGATACTGGAATTAAAGGGTATATATAAAGAATATCAGCAGGGTAAAATGAAAGTTCCGGTATTAAAAGACGTGAATTTCTCCATGGAAGAAGGAGAATACGTGGCAATTATGGGACCATCCGGTTCGGGAAAAACTACTCTGATGAACATTATCGGATGTCTGGACAAGCAGACAGAGGGGACTTTTTTTCTGGATGGAGTGGATATTAAGGCGTGTTCGGAGAATGAAATGTCAGATATCCGGCTGAATAAGATAGGGTTTGTTTTTCAGAGTTTTCATCTTCTCCCTAAGCAGAGTGCTCTGGCAAATGTTGAGATGCCATTAAATTATGCGAGAGTACCTAAGAAGGAGAGAAGAGAACGCGCTCTGAAGGCACTTGACAGAGTGGGCCTGGCGGACAGAGTGGATTTTAAGCCAAATCAGCTTTCAGGAGGTCAGATGCAGAGGGTTGCCATTGCCAGGGCGATCGTCAATAACCCGAAACTTCTTCTTGCAGATGAACCTACAGGTGCTCTTGACAGTAAATCAGGTGCGCAGGTTATGGAACTTTTCCAGAGACTGAATGATGAGGGGGTATCTGTATTGATGATCACCCATGATGCGGATATTGCCGCACATGCGAAGAGGGTGGTTACGATCAAAGATGGTATCCTTCAGGAAAAGAGGTGATCTTCATGGGCAAAGTAAAGAAAATCCTCGCAGGAGTGCTTGTGGTGGTAATCGCAGGAAGCGGAATTACAGCGGGATTGATGCAGCTGAAGAAAAACAGCCAGAAAACAGTGGCGGTTACTCCTGTGAGCGGATTACTGCAGGAATTTTATACACCTTCCACCACGCTTGACGGAACCATTACATCCAGTGCAACACAGACAGTAAACGGTGATAAAGACCTGATTATTGATCAGATTTATGTGACAAAGGGAGATGCCGTAAAAAAAGGGGATCCTCTGGTTTCTTTTGATACTACTCTGGTGGAAATGGAACTGAATATAGCAAAGCTGAAAAAACAGAAACTGGAGCAGGATTTAAATAAAGCAGTGAACAGACTGAACAGCCTTCAGAATGGTGGACCTGTAGAGGAAACAGATGCGGGTACAGATGCCGATAACCTGAATTCAAAAACAGGAAGCACTAATAATGATACAGGCGATGATGATATGACGCCGGATAATACGTTATCATCCACAGCAGATATGTCCGGTAATTATCTGGCAGCAGCCATGCATCCGTTTTTGTTATCTGCTTTTACAGATGGAGATGCAGTGGATAATGCGGGCTCAGACAATTCTTCATCCAAGGCAGATTTACCGGGAGATGATGCTTCAACAGATACCGGAAATACAGGCGGTTCATCAGACGGAACATCTGCGGATAATGATACTCCGGTATATTCGGATCCCTCAGCGAATGGATTCAGTGACGGAGAGAAGGATGATTTTAATTCAGGAAAAAATGATACACCGGAATTATCACCAACGCCAACGCCAACACTGGATGATCGTACCACATATTTTGATCCTTATTACCGAAAAGGTGATCCGAATATCACAGATGGTGACGAGCCATTTTATCAAAAACTGGATGCAGATTCCGTTCCGTTTACAGGAAGTGGCACAGAGGACGATCCATATGTATATCTGTGTAGCAGTGCAAAAGAAAAAGTAACAGTAATGGGTTCATTCTTTAATAAACTTGCAGGATACAGTCCTGATGGAACCAAAGTTGTTAATCAGGGTGGTTACTGGTACCGTCTGGAATTTCATCAGAATGATACAATAGCGGACTATGATGATCTGAAAACCTCCTGCACAGGTTATTATCTGGTAAACGGAAGTTTTCTGGAGAAACCGGTATATGAATTTGCAGAGGTGGAATTTACACTGGCAGATGCAGATAAATATGATGAGAATCCAGATGATGGAGGAGATGATAATCCTGGTGGGAATGATGAACCTACCGGAACCCCTGTTTCCAGGACAGATGCTATTAAGTATCAGAAGAGTAAGATTGCCAGTCTGAAGCTGGATCTCCAGGAAAGCGATATCAAGATATCACAGCTGGAAAAGAAAGCTAATAAAAAGCTTATCACTGCAAAACTGGATGGTACGGTTACTTATGTGGGGGATTCCGGAAGTGGTGAGACAACTGACGGTAAGGCTCTGATCAAGATAAAAAGCAGTGATGGATTTTATGTGGTAGGTTCTGTGAGTGAACTGATGCTCGATGATTTTAAAGAAGGCACAAAGCTTAATTGTACAAGTTATACCAGCGGATCTTTTGAGGCAGATGTTATGGATGTTTCGGAATATCCTGTAACCGGTAACAGTTCTTATGGAGGCAGCAATCCCAATGTATCTTATTATGCATTTACAGCAGTGGTGACTGATAAAACTCTTCAACTGGAGGATCAGGACTGGGTTACTGTTAATTATGAAGCATCTGCTGCAGAGAACATTATGGTCATCCAGAAAGCTTTTGTCAGAAATGACAATAATAAAAACTATGTATATAAAGATGATAAAGGAGTCCTGAAGAAACAGGAGATTTCTGTGGGTGCAGCTGTAGACAGCGGTTACAGTGTGATTGTCAAAGGTGGGCTCAGTGAAGATGATCTGATTGCATTTCCTTATGGAAAAGATGTGAAAGAGGGCGCAAAGACAAAAGAAGTTACTCTGGATCAGATGTATGGATATTAATTGAGAAAGGAGACATTTTATGCTTGAAAATATACGCCTGGCTTTTCAGGGAATATGGTCACATATGATGAGATCCTTCCTGACTATGCTGGGTATCATTATTGGTATTGCGTCTATCATTGCAATTGTTTCTACCATCAAAGGAACCAGTGAGCAGATTAAGGAAGACCTGATAGGTGCAGGTTCCAATACAGTAAATATTTATCTGTATGATGGAGATAATCAATATGATGCGGAATATGGAAATTCTTCAAAAGCACCGATTCTGACAGATGATGTAAAAGAAGAAGTGAAAGATCTGGACCATGTTGAGAATGCAACTTTTTATTATAACAGTACCAGCGCATCTATTTATAATAACAATAACAGTCTGGAAGGCGGAAGTGTTTACGGGATTGATGTGAACTATCTGGCTACCTGCGGATATGTGATTCAGTCAGGACGAGGATTTGTAAAGGATGACTACAAAAATTACAATAAAGTTGCGCTGATCGATGATAATGCGGCACAGAATCTGTTCCCGTCACAGAACCCGGTAGGGCAGACTGTGGAGATCAATCAGGAACCATATACGATTGTGGGAGTGATCCGGCAGGATGAGAATTATCAGCCGACGATCAACAGTATTGACGAATATTACACTTATTATCAGTCAATCGTTGGAAGTGTGATGATTCCGGACAGCTGCTGGCCGATTTCCTTTAAATTTGATGTTCCTCAGAATGTAATTGTGAAAGCAGACAGCACAGATACTATGAGTACGGTGGGAAATGCAGCAGCAGATGCGCTGAATAATTTAATTGCAGCCCTGAATACAGGTGGAAATACAACCATGAAATACAAAGCTGAAGATATCATGGAGCAGGTTAAGAATATGCAGAAGCTCAGTGAGAGTACAAATAATCAGCTGATCTGGATTGCAAGTATTTCTCTCCTTGTGGGTGGTATTGGTGTCATGAATATCATGTTGGTTTCTGTTACGGAGCGTACCAAAGAGATTGGTCTGAAAAAGGCTATCGGGGCACGTAAGAAGACTATTCTGGGACAGTTTCTGACAGAGGCTTCCGTACTTACCAGTATTGGCGGTATTATCGGAGTAATAACAGGAATCGGGCTGTCGAAAGTGGTGGGAAAGGTTACCGGTTCGCCTACTGCGATCAGTGTGCCATCAATTGTGATCGCAGTATTGTTTTCTACAGTGATAGGCGTGGTATTTGGACTGCTTCCCTCTGTGAAAGCAGCAAATTTAAATCCTATTGATGCGTTGAGAAGTGAATAAACACTGCATAGATAAAACAGACTTGATGTACAATACCTTTGTATATTGAGTCTGTTTTTCTGTAACATTTTTAGTTACTGTTTACTGGTAATATCCTGCAAAGCGTGTTATTGAAAACGAAGTGAACAATAACCATTTTTCTGTGGATTTTAAACAGAAAAACAATCAAATTTGTATAGATGTCAAGGAATGTGCTAAAATTTGTACAAAAAATAAAAAAATATGGAAGTACAAAGACAGGTTGTGCTATAATGGAGTATCTCAAAAAGAATTATTTATACAGGAGAAAGTTCGCGGATGGTATCATTTACCTATATCATCAAAGATAAATTTGGAATACATGCAAGGCCCGGACTGCTTCTTGTGCAGGAAGCTGGAAAGCTTACGAGCAATATCACTATTTTTAAAGGAACAGACAGTGGTGATGCGAAGCGGATGTTCTGTGTTATGAATCTTGCAGTAAAACAGGGAGATCAGATAACAGTACATGTGGAAGGCGAGAATGAAGAGGCAGATGCCGAAGTAATGAGAGAGTTTTTGAAAAATAATCTGTAACTGTGAAGATGTCAGACAGTTATGCCATAATCTTTAATAAGGAGAATTGGAGTAATGAAAGTATTAGAAGGTAAGTCCGTATTTTCAGGAATTGCAATTGGAAAGATTTCTATTTTGCAGAAAGCAGACACAAGTGTAAAGCGTACGAAGGTAGAAAATCCGGAGGCAGAGATCACACGTGTGCAGGAAGCAAAAGAGAAAGCAGTTGAACAGCTTCAGAAACTGTATGATAAGGCACTCCGGGAAGTTGGAGAATCAGGTGCTGCTATTTTTGAAGTGCATCAGATGATGCTGGATGATGAGGACTATCTGGATTCTATTGATAACATTATCCGTACGGAGAATGTAAATGCAGAGTATGCAGTAGCAACAACAGGCGATAATTTTGCAGACATGTTTGCGCAGATGGATGATGACTACATGAAAGCAAGAGCGGCAGATATAAAGGATATTTCAGATCGTCTGGTACGTGTATTATCAGGACACGATGAGGGAGATATGGATGCTGCAGAACCATCTATTATCGTTGCTGAGGATCTGGCTCCAAGTGAAACTGTACAGATGGACAAGAGCAAAGTTCTTGCATTTGTTACAAGGAAAGGTTCTTCCAATTCCCATACAGCAATCCTTGCAAGAACTATGAATATCCCGGCGCTGATCAATATTGAATATGATGACAGCATGGATGGGAAAATGGCAGTTGTAGACGGTAAGACCGGTTCTCTTATTGTGGAACCGGATGCAGATACCCTGAAGAAATATCAGGATCAGAAAGACGAGGAGTTGCGCCAGAGAGCAATGCTCAAAGAATTAAAAGGCAAAACTACAGAGACAAAGAGTGGACATAAGATTCATCTGTACGCAAACATCGGAAGCACAGGCGATGTAGCCAGTGTACTGGCTAATGATGCAGAAGGTATTGGTCTATTCAGAAGTGAATTCATTTATCTGGAAAAAGATAATTATCCGACAGAGGAAGAGCAGTTCCAGATTTATAAAGCAGTAGCACAGAATATGGCAGGAAAGAAAGTAATCATCCGTACACTGGATATCGGCGCAGACAAGCAGATTGATTACTTTGATATGGCACACGAAGAGAATCCGGCAATGGGTTATCGTGCAATCCGTATCTGCCTGGACAGACCGGAAGTATTTAAGACACAGCTTCGTGCACTGTTCAGAGCAAGTATGTTCGGAAATATCTCCATTATGTATCCGATGATCATCTCTGTAACAGAAGTAAAACAGATCAAGGCTATTGTTGCAGAGGTTAAGAAAGAGCTGACAGAGCAGGGCATTCCGTTTAATGATGACGTAGAGCAGGGTGTAATGATCGAGACACCGGCTGCAGTTATGATCAGTGATCTTCTTGCAAAAGAAGTTGATTTCTTCAGCATCGGAACTAACGATTTAACACAGTATACACTGGCAATCGACCGTCAGAATGCAAAACTGGATAATATTTATGATTCTCATCATGAAGCTGTACTTCGTATGATCCAGATGGTCATTGATAATGCACATAAAGAGGGAATCTGGGCAGGAATCTGCGGAGAGCTCGGAGCAGATACTACATTGACAGAACGCTTTATACAGATGGGGATTGATGAATTATCTGTATCACCTACATTTGTTCTGCCGGTACGTAAGATCGTAAGGGAACTGGACTAATTCTGGCATAAATATCGCAAAAGAATAGAAACAGGCAGTCAAAATTCCGCATGGGTCAATCTATGCGGAATTTTTTTGCAATAAATTAGCGGTTCCTGATTGTGATACATAAAAAAATATGATAAACTGAACATAGTCTGTAATTTTATGAAAAGATAATTGATACATAAAAAATCTGAAGTGGATCAGAAGCAAAGGAGATATGAATATGGGAAAAATTGCCATTGTCACAGACAGTAACAGCGGCATAACACAGGACCAGGCAAGAGAACTTGGAATCAGCGTAATTCCAATGCCTTTTTATATTAACGAGAAGCTTTATCTTGAAGGAATCACTCTTTCACAGGAAGAGTTTTATGAGAGACTTAAGAATGATGAGGCTATTTCTACTTCACAGCCGGGGCCGGCAGATGTATGCGGACTCTGGAATACATTACTGGAAAAGTATGATGAAGTAGTGCACATTCCAATGTCAAGCGGACTGAGTGCATCCTGCGATACAGCAATGGGACTGGCTCAGGAATATGACGGAAGAGTACATGTAGTAGACAATCAGAGAATTTCTGTTACGCAGAGACAATCTGTACTGGATGCCCTCACATTAAGAGATGCGGGCAGAAATGCGACACAGATCAAACAGGTTCTGGAAGAGCAGAAGCTGGATTCCAGTATCTATATTACTCTGGAAACTCTGAAATACCTTAAGAAAGGCGGAAGGATTACTCCTGCAGCAGCAGCAATCGGAACAGTTCTGAACCTGAAACCTGTGCTTCAGATCCAGGGTGAGAAGCTGGATGCATATTCCAAAACAAGAGGCAAGAAGCAGGCAAAACGTGTCATGCTCAAGGCTATACAGAATGACTGGGAGAACCGCTTCACAGAATACGTAAAACGTGGCGAAATGTGCCTGCAGTCTGCTTATACAGGAAATCAGGAGGAAGCAGAGGAATTTAAGAAAGAAATTGCCGAAGTATTCCCCGGAATTGAGATTGTGCAGAATCCGTTATCATTAAGTGTTGCATGCCATATCGGACATGGTGCTATTGCAGTTGCATGTTCAAGAAAAGTGGTAGTAGAATAAAACAATCTGAGGAGTTAGGAAAGAATGAAGAAACTTATGGAACAGATGGCGGAAGAACTTTCCGCAGCATTTGAAAAATCCGGATACGACCCATCCTACGGAAAAGTAACCGTATCCAACAGACCGGATCTTTGCGAATTTCAGTGCAACGGTGCTATGGCAGGAGCCAAAGCATACAAGAAGGCACCGTTTATGATCGCTGATGATGTAGTAGCATACTTAAAAGACAGCCAGGTTTTCTCCATGGCAGAAGTCGTAAAACCGGGATTTATCAATTTAAAAGTAAAAGGTGAATTCCTTGCAGATTACTTAAAGGAAATGGCAGCAGACGAGAAACTTTCCGTATCTGCAGCAAAAGAGCCGAAGACGATCATCATCGACTACGGTGGACCAAACGTTGCAAAACCTCTTCATGTAGGACACCTTCGTTCTGCAATCATCGGAGAAAGTATTAAGAGAATCGGTCGCTTTGTAGGACATAAAGTAATCGGTGATGTTCATCTGGGAGACTGGGGTCTTCAGATGGGGCTGATCATTACAGAACTGAAACACAGAAAACCGGAGCTGGTTTATTTTGATGATTCTTACACAGGAGAGTATCCGGAGGAAGCACCATTTACGATCAGCGAGCTGGAAGAAATCTATCCATGTGCAAGCGGCAAGTCCAAAGAGGATGAAGCGTACAGAAACGAAGCTCTGGAAGCAACTCATCTTCTTCAGCAGGGCAAACCGGGATACATGGCTCTCTGGAACCATATTATGAACGTATCCGTTACAGACCTGAAGCGCAACTATGACAAATTAAATGTGTCTTTTGATCTCTGGAAAAAGGAATCCGATGCACAGCCATATATTCCTGGAATGGTTGAGGAGATGAAAGAAAAAGGATTCGCTTATGTAGACCAGGGTGCACTTGTAGTAGATGTAAAAGAAGAGAACGACACAAAAGAGATTCCTCCATGTATGCTTCTGAAATCAGACGGAGCTTCTCTTTATACAACTACAGACCTTGCAACAATCGTAGAGCGAATGAAATTATTTAACCCGGATGAGATCTTGTATGTGGTAGACAAACGTCAGGAACTTCACTTTATCCAGGTATTCCGCTGTGCAAGAAAGACCGGGCTTGTAAAAGATGATACAAAGCTTTCTTTCCTTGGATTCGGAACCATGAACGGAAAAGACGGAAAACCGTTCAAGACAAGAGAGGGCGGCGTTATGCGTCTGGAAACTCTCATTAAAGACATCAACGAAGAGATGTTTACCAAGATTGTTGAGAATCGCAGCGTGAAAGATAAAGATGCGAAAGAAACTGCAGAGATCGTAGGGCTTTCCGCAATCAAATACGGTGACCTTTCCAATCAGGCTACCAAGGATTACATTTTTGATATTGACAGATTTACATCATTTGAAGGTAATACAGGTCCGTATATCCTTTATACGATCGTTCGTATCAAATCTATTCTGAACCGTTTTGCAGAAGAGGGCGGCAACCTTGAAGCAGGTACAATCCTTGATCCTGTAAACGACAGCCAGAAGAACCTGATGCTTCAGCTGACAGGTTTTGGTGCAACCGTAGAGAACGCCTTTGAAGAAAAAGCACCGCATAAGATCTGTGCATATATTTACGAAGTATCCAATGCATTCAACAGCTTCTATCATGAGACAAAGATCCTCAGCGAAGAGAACGAAGCACAGAAAGCTTCCTTCATCCAGTTGCTGAAACTCACTAAGAAAGTTCTGGAGACATGTATCGATCTTCTTGGATTTTCTGCACCGGACAGAATGTAAAAATAAGATTCATCAATAAATCAACTTGTTGGTATACTAGTTACTGTTCACACACCACTATCCTGCGAGGTGTTTGGGCATGAATATGCCAAAATCCCGAGACATACAAGCCAAAATTTCATTGCCGCAGGCAATCTGGAATGAATTTTGGCTACGTTACTGAGAACGGAGTGAACAGTAACGTATACTAAGCCCTGTTTACATATATTGTAAATGGGGCTTTTCAAAAAGAACGAAATGTGCTATCATGTATTTATCTAATCTATACGTGATGAAATTCTTTCATCACATTTTCCATTTTTATTTTAAACGAATTGTGAATATCTGCTTGGCTCAGATAAACTGCGGAGCAGTTATTCGGTTATGAGCAAGTAGCGAATCTGATGATTTTATCTGTTTGACAATTGAACAGGAGGTGAACCAGTGAATTTATCTGGAACTGTATTAAAAGGGCGTTACTGTATTCTGGATCCTGTTGGAAAAGGCGGCGGAGGGAAAGTTTACCTTGCCAGAGACCTGGAACTGGGCGTTTTGTGGGCGGTAAAAGAAATACCGGTATCCGACAAAAGTGAAGCCCGTATGCTTTTGAAACTTTCGCATCCGTCTTTGCCAAAGATGATAGATTACATAGAAGATAACCGAAAATGTTACCTTGTTATGGAATATGTCAGGGGAAAATCTCTGGGTGAGTATTTAAGAGGCGGAAAACATTTTTCCATAAATGAAATCGTTAAATATGGAATGGAGATTTCAGATGTATTCTCCTATTTTCATGGTCGGAAACCACCGGTTTATTATGGAGATCTGAAGCCTGACAATCTGATGCTGGGTGAGAATGGAAGATTATATCTGATCGATCTGGGCGGTGCTGTAAACGGATATAAATATCACCATAAAGTATGTACAGGCACTGCCGGTTTTGCTGCGCCGGAACAATATGAGGGAAAGATAAATGCAGCAACAGATATTTATACATTTGGAAAAACATTATCTGCCTTATGTGGAAAAACAGATTGTCTGTTATTCATCCGAAACATGTCATTATTCTGGCTTATTTTCAGATGCTGCATGAAGAAACCGGAAATGCGTTATCAAAATATGAAGACTGTACAGAAAAAACTAAGCAGAATCCAGAAGAGACAAAATCAGAGTAAAATTAAAAACATGTTGGTTTTGGCAGGGAGCAGTATTGTTTTTGCAGTAATAACTGTTTTTCTTCTGTTTAGTTCTGATCTGGTATCCGGCTCCAAAACATTTGATTTTTATGAAGAGCTAACTGATATTACAGACCTTTATTATCAGGAAGAATTTCAAAACGGCAGTAAAGCGGACAGGGAAAAAATTTGTGAACAGGCAGATACCGGACTGCGGAAATTACAAAAACAATGCACTGAAAAAGAGGAGTCAAGAAAGATATTACAGATTCTGGCAGTAAACAGTGAGTACCAGGAAAATTATGAAAATGCAGGATTCTACTATGAGCAAATGCTTCTTTATGATGAAACTTACAGAGCCGGATACGGTGAATATGGAATGTTCCTGTTCCGTACCTGGCAAAAGGAAGCCGGTCAGGCACTATGGACAGAATATAAGTCGAAAGAAACAATGTTAGACGATACAGTCAGCAGAAATCTGAGATTGTGGGAAAAGGAGATGACTAAGAGTGAAGAAAAATCATAACAGACTCTGGATTGTGACATTTGTATGTTTATGCCTGTGCCTGACTTCGACTATCTCTGCCATGCAGATGGGAGGTTTTGATATTGATGTAGGAAATGGAGAAAACAGCAGCTGGCAATGGCATGAGGAACAGCAGTGGAATCAGAGCAGTTGGGAGAATACATGGGAAAATAACCGGCAGACTGGAGACAACACATCAGAAACTCCTGCACAGAACGATCAGACGCAGGACAATGGATATCAGTATGATTTTGATACAGGAAACGGAACACAGGATAATATACAGCAATGGAATGGTGTACAGCAGAATAACACTGACTGGAATAACAGCAGTCAATGGAACAATAATTCTCAGTGGGATAATAATTCTCAGAATAATAATGTCCAGAATAATAATGCCCAGAATAATAACGTTCAGAGTAATAATGCCCGGAATAATAATTCTGCATGGAACGCTCAACCTCAGACAGATAACAATATGCAGATAACATCCCGGACGGATAATGAATCCGCTGTTAAGATATCAGAAAAACCCACCCCAACATCAATACCTGTACCAACACCTAAACCTGCGAAAAATCCGAAGCCGACAAAAACACCCAAATCAACTCAGCCCCCAACTCCTAAGCCGTCAAAAAAGAAAAATAAGAAGAAACAAAATAAAGCAAAGAAAACAGAAAAAGAAAACAAGAATACAGGTAATTCCAAAGTGTTTCAGAATAAAGAAAACCAGGGGGATACTGTTGAATACACGCATGTAAAAGATGAAGCTGTTAAGTTTCATTGCACACAAAATACAGATAGTTTCCATACCCCGCGAATTCAGATAATATCCCGGGGCTCTGTTCAGATTCTTTCTTTTCGGCTTAACAAAACAGAATGTCCCTGGCATTGGGAAGGAGACTGGATCATACCGGATACGGAAGATGAAAATGTAAAAGAAATAGAATTGTTGGTTATCTCTCAAGGCGGAAAGCTGATAAAAATGAATCCCCGGATTTTTTCCTCATAGACGCTTCAGGAAAACAATGCTATAATTTATCATATTATATCAATTTTTCTGAGACAGGAGGAACCTATGTACAAAGTAATTTTGTTTGATTTAGATGGAACATTAACAGAATCCGGAGAGGGTATCACGAAATCTGTTCAGTATGCACTGGAGAGAATTGGAAAGCCTGAACCGGACCTTGAGAAACTGAAGGTTTTCATAGGACCGCCGCTTATGGAGATGTTTATGCAATATGCACAGATTGATGAGGCAACCGCAAAACAGGCGGTGGAAATTTACAGAGAACGCTATTCTGTGACAGGAATCTTTGAAAATGCCGTATATCCGGGAATTGAGAACATGCTGGCACAGTTGGAGAAGAAAGGATATATTCTCGCAGTAGCATCCTCTAAACCGGAAGTATATGTGAGACAGATCCTGGATCATTTTGGACTTACCCGGTACTTCACAGAAATCGGCGGAAGCGAATTGAATGGTCGAAGAACAAACAAGACAGAAGTGATCGAAGATGTTCTGAAACGTCTGAATATGGACAAACACAGAGATCAGGTTATTATGGTTGGAGATAAAGAACATGATGTATACGGAGCACGCAAAGCTGGCCTGGAATGTATTGCAGTTTCTTTCGGATATGGAACTGAAGAAGAGCTTAAACAGGCAAAACCTCTGAAAATCGTTGATTCTGCAGAAGGAATCGTAGATTTTTTCGCCTGAGCCCTCTGCGAAAACAAAATATTGTTTCTAAAATCTGGAGGGCAGGATATCCGGCAGGAATCCATTTTGTGATTTCGCAGATCGTTGCAGGGACTGCGTTGGCAGTATTTGCAAGAACAGCAGAAAATTCGGCAGAGACATACTATAATTACACGATTTTTCTCACAGGCTTAACAGGAATCCTGGCTATGATCCCGGCATTGTATTTTTATCGAAGAGATAAAGTTAGAAGAATTGCCAGCGGCCTGATCCCGGCGCAGAAAAAAGTACCGCTTTCTATATCGGAAACAGTTCTTTTACTTCTGGCAGGAGCCGGATTTGCACAATATGGAAACTTCCTGATGGCAATACTTCAGTCATTTATCAACAGCACCACCTATCAGGAGAGCATGACCAGAATTACAGAAGGAAAATCACTTCTTATGATGATTTTCTGGATGGGAATTATTGCACCTGCGGCGGAGGAAATGATCTTCCGCTGGTTAATCTATCTGCGTCTGCGTGACTGGCTGAAGATGCCGGTGGCAGCAGTGATTTCCGGGTTGATATTTGGTATCTATCACGGAAATATCGTACAGGGAATTTACGCAAGCATCCTCGGAACTGCATTTGCATGGATACTGGAAATGAGTGGAAATATTTACAGCAGTATGCTGCTCCATATGGGAGCAAACATCTGGTCACTGCTTATCTCAGAATATGCACTGGATCTGTTTTCCATGAAATACGGTGTGCAGATTTTGATATTGATCTATCTGATTCTGCTGGCCGGCGTAGTGTGCTGCCTTACTCATTTCGAAAAAGTGTACAGTGTAAGAAAAAAGAAGAGAATGATATAAAAAAATCTGCCATAGAAAGCAGATGATAATCAACAGGAGAATGTGATGGGAAAAGCAGTTCGTCTTGATAAGTTTCTGGCAGATGCAGGAGCAGGGACCAGAAGTGAGGTAAAAAAATATATTCAAAAAGGAAAAGTCCGGATCAACGGTGTGCCTGCAAAGAAACCGGAGATCAAGGTCAGTGAAGAGGATGAAGTAATTCTGGATGGAAACAGAGTTTCCAGGGCACCGGAATTCGTCTATTATCTTCTGCACAAACCTGCAGGTTATGTCAGTGCAACAGAGGATAAGCGTGACAGAACAGTGATGGAACTGGTGCCGTCAGACAGGAAAGATATGTTTCCTGTAGGAAGACTGGATAAAGATACAGAGGGCCTGCTTCTGATCACAGATGACGGAGCACTGGCACATGAACTTCTTTCTCCGAAGAAGCATGTAGACAAAACTTACTATGCTGTCACAGATGGCTGCGTGACAAAAGAGGATGTACAGAGATTTGCTGAGGGTCTGGAGATTGGAGAAAAAAATCCGACTATGCCTGCGAAACTGGAAATCCTCAGAACCAGAAAAGTGGAAGAGGCAGAACTGGAACAGTATCCGTCAGGATGGTCTTCGGAAATTCAGCTTACGATCAAAGAAGGCAAATTCCATCAGGTCAAGCGAATGACAGAAGCAGTAGGAAAGAAAGTGGTCTATCTGAAACGAATTTCCATGGGAGTATTAACATTGCCGGATGACCTGAAAAAAGGAGAATGCCGTCAGTTGACTGCTGAAGAAGAGAAAAAACTGAAAGACAGCATTGGCAGATCCTGAAAAACCTGTAAAAATAATAAAAAATTTGCAAAAAACCCTCTTTACATGGAGGGTTTTTGTATGCTATACTACAGAAGTTGCGAGTCATGCGCATCTATTGTGCATGCAAAAATATACACGTTCGGAGATTCCCGCGGATGGTGCCCTGCGGTGTGAGGCTGGGTCCCCAGGAAAAAGAACCGGGCGGAAGAAATTAACCAAAAAGGAGAACAAACATGAGCGTTATTTCAATGAAACAGCTTTTAGAAGCAGGCGTACATTTCGGACATCAGACAAGAAGATGGAACCCTAAAATGGCTCCATACATCTACACAGAGAGAAACGGTATCTACATCATCGACTTACAGCAGTCTGTAGGTATGGTTGACGATGCTTACAATGCAATCGCTGATATCGTAGCAGACGGTGGAAGCATCTTATTCGTAGGAACAAAGAAACAGGCTCAGGATGCTATCAAAACAGAAGCAGAGCGTTGCGGACAGTTCTATGTAAACGAGAGATGGTTAGGTGGTATGCTTACAAACTTCAAAACTATCCAGAGCCGTATTGCAAGACTGAAAGAAATCGAAGCTATGGAAGCTGATGGAACATTTGACGTTCTTCCTAAGAAAGAAGTTATTGAGCTGAAAAAAGAACTTGCAAAATTACAGAAAAACATCGGCGGTATCAAAGAAATGAAGAGACTTCCGGATGCAATCTTCATCGTAGATCCTAAGAAAGAAAGAATCTGCGTACAGGAAGCTCATACATTAGGAATCCCGCTTATCGGTATCTGCGATACAAACTGCGATCCGGAAGAACTGGATTATGTAATTCCGGGTAACGATGATGCAATCCGTGCAGTAAAATTAATCGTTTCCAAAATGGCAGACGCTGTTATCGAAGCAAAACAGGGTACTGCAGATGTAGACGGTGAAATCGAAGCTGAATCTGAAGAGTTCGCAGCTACAGAAGAATAATTTTTTGAACCAGTACAGGAAAGCCGACAGGCTTTCCTGTCATTGAAAAAGGAAAAGCCCCTCCGGGCGATTTACGAATATTATTCAGGAGGAAAATGAAATGGCTATCACAGCAGCACAGGTAAAAGAATTAAGAGAAATGACCGGCGCCGGAATGATGGATTGTAAGAAAGCTCTTACAGCTACAGAAGGTGATATGGATAAAGCAGTAGAATTCCTTCGCGAAAAAGGTCTTGCTACAGCACAGAAGAAAGCAAGCCGTGTAGCAGCAGAAGGTCTTTGCAAAACTTTAGTTTCCGAAGACGGAAAGAAAGCAGTTGTTGTAGAAGTTAACGCTGAGACAGACTTCGTAGCTAAGAATGAAAAATTCCAGAACTACGTTGCAGATGTAGCAGCTCAGGCTATGAACACAACAGCAGCAGATATCGATGCTTTCCTTGCAGAAGCATGGGCACTTGATACAACTAAGACTGTTAAAGAAGCTCTTGCAGCTCAGATCGCAGTTATCGGCGAGAACATGAACATCAGAAGATTTGCTCAGGTTACAGAAGAGAACGGTTTCGTTGCTTCCTACACACATATGGGCGGTAAGATCGGTGTTCTTGTAGACGTTGAAACAGACGTAGTTAACGATGCTGTTAAAGAAATGGCTAAGAACGTAGCAATGCAGATTGCAGCTCTGAAACCACAGTACACAAGCGACAGCGAAGTAAGTGCAGAATACATTGAGCATGAGAAAGAAATCCTTATGGCTCAGATCCAGAACGATCCGAAAGAATCCCAGAAACCGGCTAAGGTTATCGAAGGAATGATCACAGGACGTATCAAAAAAGAGCTTAAAGAAATCTGCCTTCTTGACCAGACATACGTTAAAGCTGAAGACGGAAAACAGTCTGTAGCTAAATACGTAGAGCAGGTTGCTAAAGAAAACGGTGCTAAGATCACTGTTAAAGGTTTCGTACGTTACGAGACAGGTGATGGTATCGAAAAGAAAGAAGAGAACTTTGCAGAAGAAGTTGCAAAACAGATGGCACAGTAATCTGGTTTTTGCAGAACTTTAAAAAGAGTCTTAAAACCCTTGAAAATCCAGTATTTTCAAGGGTTTTTCTTATATACACCACTTCATATATTGCATTATAAATTCATGTAACTTTTTAAACGGATTTTCGTAAAATGTTCGTCATGGTTTTCGTAAAACCTGCGTACGAACTTCTTAACGAAAACTTCGCATGATTTTTAAGAAAAATGTGGCGATTTCGGTAGCTAACTATAAAGCAATTTATAATACTTGCAGGAATAGAGGTTCAAATTGCAAAAGGATTTGGGCAGTAGTAGGAAGGTTGGAAATGTGGTATGATTGAGAACAGGACATAAGAGAAAACAGGAACTGAATAGAGTGTGAGTAAAGAAGAAATCTTTGAATATGTGCAACAGCAATATGGAACACTCCCAGAATATCTATGGAGCAAATGACATTTTGGAAGAATACAGAAAGTGTGAGTAAAGAAATTATGGAATTGTTGAAAACAATCAGAGGAGACATTACAAAAATTACAGATGTTCAGGCAATCGTAAATGCTGCGAATAATTCACTTCTTGGTGGCGGAGGTGTGGATGGAGCAATTCACAGAGCAGCAGGACCAGAACTTTTGGAAGAATGCAGAACATTACATGGATGTGAGACAGGGAAGGCAAAAATTACAAAAGCATATAAGCTCCCTTGTGAGTATGTTATCCATACAGTAGGACCAATATGGAATGGTGGGAATCAAAATGAAAAAGAATTACTTGCAAGCTGTTATTTATCTTCTATGCAGCTGGCACTGGAACACAAAATCAGAAAAATCGCATTTCCGTCAATTTCTACAGGAGTGTATTCATTTCCGGTTGGACTTGCAGCAAAAATTGCAGTAAATACAGTTGCTGGATTTTTGAAGGAACATCCAGATGATTTTGATCTGGTGGAGTGGGTTTTGTTTGATGAACATACGGAATTGGTTTATGCGATAGAAGTAAATGCGCATAATAAAGGAATATAGAAGATGAGAATATTGATGTTAGGAAACAGTTTTACAACGGCAAATCATATGCCGGACATGTTGGCTGAGTTGACCGGTGCAGAGATTGTGCAACATACCCGTGGAGGGGAACGATTGGCAGATCAGTTAAATCCGAAAACAAAGATGGGAAAGCGTACACAGGAAGCTTTGCAAAATGAAAAATGGGATTTTGTCATTTTACAGGAAATGAGCATGGTCCAATTACATCAAAAGCCAGTTTCCTTGAAAATGCAGAAAAACTCTGTGAGAAGATCAGGGAGAATGGAGCAAAGCCAGTTTTTTATGCGACCTGGGCATATCAACGTGGAGGAAAGAAGTTGGAAACTTTTGGAATGGATTATGATGAGATGTATCAGAAACTGTATGAAACTTATCACCTAGTAGCAGATAGAAACCATACTTTGATTGCAGATGTTGGAAAGAAATTTTATGAACTTTCAGATAAAGTAAATCTTTATGCGGATGATGGGTGCCATCCAAATGAAAAAGGTTCCCAGATAGCAGCAGAGATAATTGCAGAAGTCTTGATGAATTGAATAACGTGATATGAAAAAAGCAGCTTGATTATCGAGTTAGTTACTCTCGGTTCAAACTGCTTTTCTTTTGGGCTTTATCTCTCATACAGGAGTATTGTCATCATCAAGTTGGAAAATATCGGCTATCTGGGATTCTATTTTTATGAAATCGTGGTGCCACAGGCAAAAGAAACTGCTTTGTCCATGGCTGCGGATGGAATGAAAGCTGAAAAAATAGCCCACTATCTTAAAGTAAGTGCTGCGATGGTTCAGAACTGGATCGATGAAAGTATGAGTGTTGTACAATAATTTAATGATATAATGAAGAGAAGTTGCCAGGAGATAAGAAAAATCTCTTGGTGGTTTTTGGGAATTAAACCTATGATTTTTTTGTAAAATAGTTCTATAGAACTACTACTTGATTTGCAGATTCTGTATCTTTCAATTATCCATAGGTATACTAATTTTAGGGATTTTTTTAAAGTTTAAACTATCTTCATTTTGCGGCAAAAAATAAATTTCATCTTTCAATTACTACTGGGGATGTCGAAATGTGGTATTAACCGACATCCTCTTATGATATCATCCTGCATATCTAACTTCCATAAATTGTCTTTCGTTATCAGAAATCGGTGGATTTTCCAGCGCTTTAATCCAGTAGATTTCTCCATCGCATTCTAACTGAATATACATCTTTTCGTTTATGAGTGCGCATTTAATGATTTTTGTTAATGATCCGGTTTTCAGTGTTGTGTTCACCGCAGTAGCGCCTGGTCTGGCATATGCCGGAAGATCACTGTTTACTGTGAAATGTCGGCTGCTTCCATCTGCGGAATATATTTCTTTGTAAGATCCATATCTGCTTGTCGGAACAAATTTTCCATTGACATATTCGTAGGTGAAATTAATTGCATTGATACCAAGAGAATAAGAAACGATGCTCTCTGTAATTACAATCTTATTTCCATTTAAGTTGGTAACTTCACCTATGCGATGGTTTCCGTATCCTGCCATAATTTCAGTGAAATCAAGGGCCTTTCTGAACTTTCCGTTTGTGTATTTTAATAATGCACATACAGGTCCGTCACCATTCTCGGCTGGTGCATAGAGATATAAAAACGGCTGTCCGTTTTTCAATGTATAAATATTTGCTATAACATTATAAAAACGTGTATTTTTTAATCTGTAAGCTGTTTTTCCATTAACCGATACAGTAAGTGACGAATATGCTTCATCGTCGGTTTGATTGGCTGCTCTGATTCTGATTTTATCTTTCGTTCCATCACCGGTAACATCATATGCTGTGTATGTCCGATTTGCTTTTAATTGGACCCCATTTGCCGTTGCTTTTACGGGTATGGAGAAGATAATTGCAAAACCAATTGCCAGAAACATGGTAAGCACAGAAATAAAACTAATTCTTTTTCTCATAAAACATGACCCCTTTCGTGTAGGAATTGCTATAATTTTTATATTTTTATTGTATCATTGTATATGTGCAAATTGTATTTTTTAAGTTACAAAATCCTGAGATA
Source organism: Blautia sp. Marseille-P2398 (assembly GCF_964240315.1). NCBI lineage: Bacteria > Bacillati > Bacillota > Clostridia > Lachnospirales > Lachnospiraceae > Blautia > Blautia sp. Marseille-P2398. The sequence goes on along the minus strand of NZ_CAXSTD010000001.1, from coordinate 167,304 downwards.
ATTTTATGAGAACCAATCCTCTTCCCGATGCATCTAATTAGTGTAAAAGTAAACACGTGTAGTAATCCGGCTGGACAAAAGGAGAAGACAAAGTTATGACAAAAGATGTATTTATTAAGGAGGTTCGGGATGCAGAAGCCATGCTGTATCATATATCAAAGTCCATTCTGAAGAATGATTCTGATTGTGGGGATGCTGTGCAGGAAACAATTCTTAAGGCATATGAGAAACTTCCCACCTTAAAGAAAGAAAAGTATTTTCGAACATGGATCACAAAGATATTGATCAATGAATGCAATGGGATTCTTCGGAAAAGAAAAAATGTTATTCCATATGAAGAATATATGGACAATATGAGGCTGACTGAGGAGGACAGATACAGTCATCTGTATATGGCGATTATGGAACTTCCGGAGGATCTGAGGATTTTGGTAACATTGTATTATTTAGAAGGATTCTCACAGAAAGAGATCAGTGAGGCTCTGGATATTCCGGAAGGAACGATTAAAAGCAGACTTTCCCGTGCAAGAGATTTTTTGAAAGCACAGTTATCCGATGAAGAAGAGAAAAGACCGATGCCTAGGAAAAACAGCAAACTATCAAAGAGAATAACAGGAAAGGGGAAAATGTCATGTTAGAGAACAAATGGAATAATATAGCACCGGAAGTACCACAGGATTTTCATGATAAATTTGAAGAGACACTGAGACATATTGAGCAGGCAGATGCAGTTGATAAAAAATACAAAAGAAAAAGATTCAGTGGCCGATTACTGATTGCAGCAGCAGTGATCTGTACAGGCATGGGAGTAACAGTGGCGGCAAAAGAGTTCTTTAAATGGAATGACCATCTGTTAAAAAGACTGGAACCCTCTGAGGAACAGCAGGAAACGATGCAGGAATCAAACTATATTCAGAATATAGACCAGTCTGTAACACAAAATGGTGTGACGGTTACCCTGACAGATTCTATTCAGGATCAGGGATTCCTGTATGCTTTTTTTGAAGTGAAAACAGAGGACAGTATTTCTATGACTGATCATACTTCTTTTGAGGAGATGACACATTTTAAAATTGATGGAAAAGAAGTATATGCAGAAGATGATGACAGATTTGGAAGCCTGAGTACAGGTGTGAGCCAGGATAATCTGCTGAACTATGATCAGGATTCGGCACATTCTAAATATTTCACAGCAGGGATTTCTTATGACAGTGATTATAATCTGAGTAATAAAACTGTAGAAATCACATTGAAGAATCTTACGGAGGAAGGGGATTATGATAAGACTGTTATTACAGATGGAACATGGGATTTTAAATGGACTCTGGGTGCAGTAAAGCCTCCGACAACTCTGGAAGTGAACCGGAAATGTGATTTTGGAGGTTATGAAATCACAGTGAAAAAAATGGAAGTAACGCCCCTTTTATGGTCATTATATCTTGATTATGATGAAGCTATGAAGGTGTATGAAGATGAGAAAAACAAGTTTGAGTACACAGGTACAGATTATGGCATGGATCTTTATGGCAGAGCTAATATTGACCAGGTGCGTTATAAAGATGGGACAGTTTTAACACTTGACTTAACCATGGGAGGCATCGCTGGCGGTGGAGAAAAACAGGATAAGGAAAATGGTGTCCTGATCATCAGAAACAGCTTCCCGCAACTGGTTGATGTAGATAACCTGCAGGCGGTACATTTTGGGAACATTGACCAGTGGCTTGAAGTGCGGGAATAATAGTTTTTTCGGTGATATAGAAAAATCCTCCCATAATTAGATAATGAGAAAATACAAAAAGAACCGATACAAGGTCTTTGCAAGACTGATATTGGTTCTTTTTGGCTAAGTCTGCCAACTGTAAAATTTTGTTTATATATTAACGCATCCTGTTCATGTACAGGAAACGGATTCTAGCGTATACTGAAATTATTGATTACAAGGTCTACATGAACTGCAAATACAGATTCCGGGTTATATCCGGAAGCCATATTTTGCACTTACCGGTAAAATCTGTAATAGTTGGCATAAAAGTTCATTACATATTCGATATAAGCTTTAAATTTTTTCATTGTCTGTTCCTCCTCTTCTTTACGGGACGGGGAACATGCACTGGGGCTTTTGAAAAACCAGCTCCGTTATACCAGGGAGGAAAATATCTCCTGTGTGGGAGGCGGCATTTATCCCAACATGCTGTGTGCACACCCTCCGTTCCAGATTGATGGGAATTTTGGCTTTGCAGCTGCAGTTGCAGAGATGCTTATCCAGAGCAGGAAAGGGTATATCCTGTTACTTCCGGCACTTCCGGATGAATGGAAGGATGGAAAAGTCCGGGGAATGAAGGCACAGGGTGACATCACAGTTGATTTTGAATGGAGAGAGGGCAGGATACACAGGGTTCGCCTCTGTTCTTCCCATGAGCAGAAAGTAACGCTGGAATGTAATGGAATTTCGAAAACAGTATTTTTAAAACCTGATGGGACAGAGAATATGATTTTTGATTGATCTGTCCTGAGGGGCTGGAATCATTGGAAGCCGTATCATGTAAAAATACATGGTACGGCTGTTTTTAGTACCTGGAATATTTTATAACACCTTGACTGATAATCATGAAAAGCATGAAAGTGTTCAAACTAATCTTTTGGGGATTTTCTGAGATTGTTAAAAAAAAGTGCAACTTTTTTGGGAGTTTGCACGTCTAATAAGTAGAAGCACATAAAGAAAAGCTTTTATACAATATTTCCTGATGACCGGTCTGATATAGGAGAAAGGAGACGACAATGAATGAGATTTTGATACGAAAAGCAAAGAAAGGCGATAAAGATGCTTTTTGTCGGCTTATAGATGAGAATGTACAGAGTATGTACAAGGTTGCAGCGGCATATCTGAAAAGTGATGAAGATGTTGCGGATGCAATACAGGATACGATTCTTTCCTGCTATGAAAATTTGAAAAGTCTGAAACAGAACAGATATTTCAAGACATGGATGATCCGAATTCTGATCAATAAGTGCAAGGACATGATACAGAAGAAAAAGCTGGTTACTTATACGGATCAGATGCCGGAAACGCCTTTTCACGAAGAAAAATATGCAGCAATGGAATGGATCCAGGCCTTAGAGCCATTGGACAGTAAATACCGCTTGGTTGTTCTTCTATACTATATGGAAGGATTTGGTATCCGGGAAATCAGTGACATTCTGGATATGAAGGAAAGCACTGTAAAATCTCGTCTTTATCGTGGCAGAAAACAGATTGCAGAGATGTATGGATATAAGGTTAAGGAGGGACGTGCCTAATGATGACTTTAAATTATAATGAGAAAGACTTCCAGAAAAAACTTCAAAAGGACATAGAAATGCCGGAAATCGTGCATGAACATATTAATCAGGCATATCGTTTGATTGAAAATAACGCTGTTTTACAGAAAAAAGCATCAAAGGATCCATATCATTGGATGAAAAGTGGAGGCAGGATAGCAGGAGGGATGGCAGCGGTACTGGCAGTAGGATTTGTATTCTGTGCAATCAATCCGGTAATGGCAAAAAATATCCCGGTTGTAGGAGGACTCTTTGAAATTTTACAGGATAATGTGAGTTTCTTTGGTGACTTTTCAGATCATGCAACAACTTTGGAAGCTGTTGATGGAACGAAGACAGACAGCAGTGAAACAGATGGAGCCAAGAACGGCAACACCAATAGTGGTGCTGCTTACACTAAAACTGCAGATGGGCTGACAATTACATGCTCTGAGGTGTATGCTAACAGTCAGGCGATTTATGTGACCATGCAGTTTAAAAGTGATACACAATTCCCGGAGACAGAAACTTTGGCGGAAAATGGAACACCGGTCATTGATCTGGATATGACTGGCGGTGTGGACTTTAATTCAGAAGCTAGTCCGGTGATCGACGGCCAGGTGGAAGGACAGTTTCTGGATGACAACACCTATGCATGCATTTTCCGTTATGATCTTGCTCAGGCGGCAAAAGACTATACGGAATATAATGAGAAATACGATGAAATGACACAGCAGGTAATGGATGAGATGGGAATAACTCAGGCGGACTTAGATGATCAGACGGATGAAGGTTATGCGCTGTTGGAAGAGTTTATCAATAAAGTATCTGAGCGTGGTGGAGCATATCAGAAGTACATTAAAGAAATTGATATTCCAGATACCTTTAACCTGCATCTGGATATTACCAAGGTAAGAGGACTGGAAGCAAACTATCAGTGGTCAGAAGAGGATGAGAAAAAATATGGAACGGATGCTGGCTACTACAAATATGAAGGTGACTGGAGCTTCGATATCCCGGTTACGGTAGATGATTCCCAGACAGAAGTATTGGAACTCAATGATACAAACGATGCAGGTATTGGACTTAAATCGGTGATTCGTACTCCATATGAATTGACGGTAAATGAACTTTATAAGGAAGGTTCCAACAGTGATTGCTTTATGGTAGCTCTTGATGCCAATGGAAACACACTTCCGTACAATGAGTCTACTGGAAATTGTAATAACTTCGCAATTCAGGACAGAGATATTTCTACGGTAGATATTTATTTTCTGGATTATGTCCAGTATATGGATGAGCTGAAAGGCCAGCAGAATTTTGATAATCCTACGAAAGAGGATGGACAAAAATGGAAAAAACTTCTGGAGGAGAATGCGAAGTACCATAAGACATTGCATTTTGACAATGACAATGTAAAAAACTAGTTGATGTAAAAGAAAGATGAATAAGATATGAGACAAAAAGAAGTGATGGGGCAATCAATAAGAACTTCAAAATCGGCAAGACCCGGAACAATTACTTATGTGCCGATAGACAAGTCTGAATTCAGATCTACTGTATCTTCAGACAAAAAGAAAAACAAAATTATGAAAATAGTTGTAATGCTTATAGTGACGATTTTGGTTATGAGCTGTTGTGTGTATGCAGGTATATCTTATTATTACTCATATCACTTCTTTTTTGGTACGACCATCAATGGAATTGACAGTTCAAATAAGACAGCTTATGAAGTTGAGCAGGAGATTGCAGGGAAAAAGGATAACTATGTTATTCAGGTAAGTGCAAGGATGCAGGAACCTCAGACTATTACAGGTAAAGACATTGATTATCAATATGTATCCAGCGGGGAAATCCTTCAGCTGCTGAAGACTCAGAAACCATGGGAATGGATCAGAGGTTTTTTTGAAACGAAAAATTATATGGTTCAAGAAGAGACTGTTTTCAGTCGGGAAAAGCTGGAGGAACAGGTAAGTTCATTAAATTGTGCCCAAAAAGAGAATCAGATAGCACCGGAAAATGCATATGTAAGTTTTTCTAATTCAGAATTTACTATTGTTCCAGAGACAGAAGGCAGTGAATTAAATGCCAGGGAAGCTTATCAGATGATAAGCGGAGCAATTGATAATGAGGCGGCAGATGTAGATCTGGGAAGCAATCCAAAGGCTTATAAGGAAGCAGATGTGACGAGAGATAGTTCAGAACTTCAGAATATGGTAAATACGTATAAGAGCCTGGCAAAAGCAAATATCACATATACATTTGGAGATGAAATGGTAACACTTGACGGGAATACCATCAAAAACTGGCTGCAGTTTGACGAGAAAGGGCAGCTGCTTCCGGATGATGGAGCCTTCAGGCAGCATGTAGTGGATTATGTGGCACAGCTTGCAGCAGATCATGATACAGTTGGCACTGAAAGACAATTTGAGACCACAAGCGGAAGGACTGTGTATGTATATGGCTCAGCCTATGGATGGAAGATTGATCAGGACAAGGAAGCAGCACAGCTCATGCAGGAAATTCAATCAGGAACCCAGACAACCAGGGAACCGGTATATTCTATGAGAGCAAATGCACATGGGATTAATGATCTCGGAGATACATATATAGAGGTAGATCTTACAGAGCAGTATATGTGGTATTATCAGAATGGAAATATTATTTTTCAATCAGAAATCGTATCCGGACTGCCAGGTGATCCGGATAGAAAAACACCTCCTGGAATATTCACACTGAATTCAAAGAGCAGTCCGTCTGTGCTGCGAGGTGAAATGACAGCAAATGGAACCTATTCTTATGAACAGCCGGTAACGTACTGGATGCCATTCAATGGAGGAATTGGCTTTCATGATGCAGACTGGCAGCCGTATTTTGGTGGTGACAGATATCTTACAGGTGGTTCTCATGGATGCATCAATCTTCCCCCGGAAAATGCCGGGCAGCTTTACAGCCTTATTCAGTATGATGTCCCGATAATTTGTTTTTACTAATTCTATATTATTCTGCCAGACGGCTTTAATTAATATGTTTTCAATCTGCCGGAGATTTGTTTTGGAAAAGAAGACCTCATTTTTAAAGAATAAAAAAATACCTGTGATGTGGGCAAAACTTTTTCAGGATCTTTTAAAAGATTGTGACCGGGAGATATATTCAAATCCGCAATTTTATACATGGAAGAAAACAAAGTAATAGCAAGTCGAATGGCTGTGTATTAAAATTAGGTAATGTAATTGAAGAAAAGATATGATATCATATGGGTAACAAATTGAACTGTGTGTGGAGGTGATGGCTGTGAAGAAAAAAGTGACAATAGTGTTGGTCATTATTAGTATTGTTGCTATAAGTACAATGATTATGTTTTCAACATATAAGTCTTCAGAAGCCTGTCGAAAAGCAAATGCCGCGATACAGTGGGATTGTTCTGTAACCTGTGCGGAAGAGTCAACGCCTGATTCTTATGTAATTACATATTCTGATGCAAAAATTTTATCCAAAACAGGCGTGTTGACGGTTCAGAACAGAAACGATTTTGATATTATTGTGTATTTGCTCTGCGAAGGAAAACAGGAACTCGTGTCTGGCAGGATTCCTGCAGGTGGCTGCTATTCTTTTCTGAACGTTACAGATGAAGAATACACGGTAGGCATCCATGCTGATGTTGATGAAAATACGGATATAAAAGTATTTGTATATGACGGAAAAGACACCGAACCATATACAAGATAATTGATAAGACAAAGGAATATTGAAAAAAATATTCGCAGATATTTTGGGATATGAAGTTCAGGAATGGATAATGGATTTAGAAGCATTAGGAATTCACTCATATGACTTGGATGATCTGGCACAAACACAGAAAACATTCCACTGCCGATAAAAAAGGCAGCTTTTCCCTATATCTACACGCCATAGGTATCGAAAACCTATGGCGTTTTTTATAAAATTTTTTTCTTGAAAGCAAATGGCTGTTTTTCAAGTCTAATAATTATAAGAAGAAAAGGAGGTACTTTATGGATGCTTTAATAACAGAGGCTAAAAATGGAGATAAAGAAGCATTTGTCAGATTAATCCGGATGAATAAGCAGAGCCTATATAAGACTGCCTGGATTTATCTTCGGGATGAGCAGGACATTGCAGATGCCCTGCAAAATACAATCTTATCCTGCTATGAAAATATACAGAGACTGAGAGAATCGAAGTATTTTAAAACCTGGCTGATGCGGATCCTTATAAATGAGTGCAAGGACATTCTCCGCCAAAAGAACCATGCAGCAGAACTGGATGATTTTGCAGAAGGTGTACATTGTGAAGAACTGAATCTCTGTGAATGGAAACAATTGCTTTTATGCCTGGATGAAGAAAGTAGGAAAATCGTGGAACTCTATTATTTTGATGAGTTTTCAGTTAAGGAAATCAGTGCCCTTCTTGAAATGAACAGCAATACCGTATCAACCAAACTTTCCCGGGCAAGAGCAAAATTAAAAAAGGTGATCAGGAGGTGAGACTATATGAAAGAAATCAGAAGGATTTTAAAAGAAGAAACTGCAATACCGGAAAATATTGATAAAGCCATGGAAGATGTTCTGAGCGGAATTTTAAATTCCCCAGACGAGAAAACAACGGGGGCTTTAAGTAAAAAAACAAATGGAGAAAGAACGAAAAATTCAGGAAATAAGAAAAAAATAATTCGGATTCTTCTTCCGGTAGCTGCTATATTAGGAGTTAGTACTGGCGTACTTGCAACAAACATCGGACGACTGTATAAAGAACTTGAACAACAGGGGGTCGCTGAACAGGAGGCAGCTCAAATGGTTGTCACAGAACCTGAGTCAACTGCAGAAAATGTGGAAAATATTACTTCTTATCCAATAACTCCCGAGACGGTCGATTGGAATCAGTCCATGCTGACTGTTAAAGAAGCGTATTTTGATGGCGGCGGTTTAAGTTTTCTCGGAGAACCTTCCAATGAGGCAAAGAATTATATGATCACTTGCCGTGATCATGCAACGGTGAATGGAAAAGATGCACTGGCTTCTTTAAATAAAATAGAAGGAGAAGATCTTTATTATGGGCATATTACTTTGTATGATGACGCTTTGATTGAGAAAATATTAAAAGAAGATTCTGAAGTAGAACTTTCCATGACTATTCAGGCATATCCTGTTTATGACGGTAAGATTTATTATACCTGGAAAGACACTGAAGCTTACGAAAAGATTTTTAAAATTGGTTCTTTTACAGATTCAGAAGGAAAGGTTTCTTATGCACTTCCTGCGGAGGACGTTTACAGAGGATATACGCCTCAGACTCTTACGTTAACCCTTCCATTAAAGGATGAAGTAAAGGATATCATTGAAAAATATAGAAAAGAAGGGAAATTGCAGGCTGCTGACACCGGAATAGAACCATCTTCGGGCGAGAGTACGCAGAACACAACAGATTTGGAAAGTTCGTCAAATACTACGAGTGTAAATGAAAAATATGATCCGGAGAAAACAATATTGCAGGTAAAGGAAAACCATGTAACAGCTTCTCTGCCGGGAAAATCAGGAACCCTTACGATAGAAGCTGATATTACCGGAAATACTGATGACGTTTCAAAGGGAGTTCTGAAAAAATGCAATATATCAGGGAAAGACATCTGCTCCTGGTTTGGCGGGAAAGATGGATGGGAAAAATCTGTAACAGATGAAACGGTCTGGGAAAATAAAGAAAAAGGACTGCAGTTATTTATTTCGGATGGGATGATAGAGTGTGACGGATTAAGTGAAAAAGATCTGGGATTTTTAGGTGAGAATACGGAAGATGAGAAATTAAATATTATAAATCAACTGTTTTCCAAAGCTGATTTAACTGGAACTTCTGTAAGAAAATCAATTAGCGACATGACGGAAGGATATGATTATTACGACACAGAAATTCTGTTGAATGGAATACCGGCAGGTGGACTTTCCCAGTATCATTACCAGGGAAGCGCAGGATTTGGTCTCAAGCCTGAAGACTGCTATTTCAAAATACCGATCCCGCTTCAGGTGAAAGAGAAAGAAACAGTCACTATGCTTCCCATGGAAGAAATAATGAAATCGGTGGAACAATATGTAAAAGAAGGAAAAATCGGATTTTTTACGGAAGAGGACACGACGGAGAAAACAGAACCAATCACGATTCCAGTTACGAAAATCCGTCTGAAATATTATATTGATGAAACCACAGATGGAATTGCTTACAGGCCTGTATGGAGTTTTTGCTGTCCCTACCAATGGAAGGATTCACCAGAAGAACAGGAATTGTTTTATATAGACGGAGAAACCGGAGCTTTGATCCGGGACGCATTCGGATGGTAGACATGAAAAACAAATTTTATGGGAAACATGACCATGGATGATGCTATAGCTTCTAAGGCAAAGCTTTCGTCATAGGCTTTGCATCTGCTTGAAGATAGTTAAGAATAGTTAAGGTACAGTTAAATGAACAGGTAAGAATTAAATGTTATTGTATAAGTACATTCTAAGAGATAACTCTTAGAAAATAATACATGAGGAGAAAAGTAAAGGAGCATTTATGAAAATAAAATGTACGTTCCATATTGCAATAGCATTCATTCTTATTCAGCTTACGGATGAATTTAGTATAGCATTTGCATATGGGATATGTGAGAAGAATCCATATGTGAGAATTCTATATGTGACATTTGCGATTTTGAGCCTGCTGACCATGATATATTTATATACGAAGTATATTATAAGAATTCAAATGCAGGATTTGTTTTTAGGAATGCCGCTTCCGAAAAAAAAGTGGTGTATAACAGCGGTATTAATGCCGGTATTAATATGCCTTTTTTATATATTTTTTACAAAGGGAACATTTGAAAAAGGAAACCTTACATATAAAGAAATCATAGATGTAGTTACAATTTCTATTTTATCATCAGGTATTAAAGCGGCAGTAACAGAAGAAATTGTCTTTCGTGGTATGATTTTAAGACTGCTTCAGAATACTTTTGGAAAGAAATGTGCAGTGTTTGTTTCAAGTTTTTTATTCGCTGTTTATCATTTTGATGGGATTGATACTTCTGATATAAAAAAAGTAATTATGATGATTATTTCTGTTGAAATTGCAGGAATTGCATTGGCACTTGTTACAGAGCAGACAGGTTCTATATGGTCTTCGGTTATGATTCATTGTCTGTATAATATTCTATCAGGAGAAAGCCAGATTTTTCATATTGATGTGGCACAGAACTTTCCTGCAATATGGATGTATACTGTAAACAGTAAAAATATGTTGCTTACAGGAATTAATGGTTCGGTAGGGTTTACAGCTTCAATTCCAACAATGGCAGGATTTACCGGGATCATATTAATGGTGATTTATGATGAAAAAAAGAAAAAAACATATGGGAAAAAGTTGTAGTAAAATTATTCTTCTGATTTTAATTCTGGCAGCATGGATAGTTGTGACAGTAAGAGCAAAAAAAACTGAAGAGGGTATTATATTGACAGACGCTTACAAAAAACAGATAATGGAAAGTGCAGAGTGGAAGAAGATATTTTTACATACAGAAAATTATCCGGATATTCTTTTAGAGGATTTAAAAAGAAATCCGGAAATGCTGGAATTTGTCGAAGGATACAATGATGTACATAAGAAGTCTTCTAAAGGATTTACATTTGAGGAACGGAAGAAAAAAGTTCCTTTATTTATTCAATGGGATAAAAGATGGGGATATGAACCTTATGGAACAAGTGATATAGGAATTTCCGGATGTGGTCCGACGTGCATGGCAATGGTAATATACAGTTTAACCAGAAATACAGAGGCAACACCACCTGTGCTTGCGCAAAAATCCATGAACGAGGGATATTATGTAGATGGTATTGGAACATCCTGGAAATTCATGAGAGAAGCTGCTTTGGATTACGGTGTAATTGCTTCGCAATTTGATATGCTGGGAGAACAGGAAATGGCCGACAGACTTAAAGATGGAAATCTGATAATCTGTGCTATGGGTCCCGGAGATTTTACAAATTCAGGGCATTTTATTGTTATTTATGATTATTCCAGAAAGAAATTTTCTGTAAACGATCCATTCAGCTATACAAACAGTTCAAAAAAATGGGAATATACGACCCTGATTTCTCAATGTCAGCAAATATGGGTATATGCAGTTTAGAAGACGAAAGGATGAAAATGGATAATCATATTTTGGTTGTAGAAGATGATGCAGCAATTAGAGAAGGAGTGAGGATACTTCTTGAAGGTGAGGGATATATTGTTCAGGAAGCAGAGGATGGATATCAGTGTTTGAAAAAAGTATCAGATGATATTGACCTTGTTATTCTTGATATTATGATGCCGGGAATATCCGGGATAAAAACTTGTGAAGAAATTCGAAAAATCTCACATGTTCCAGTGTTGTTTCTGACAGCCAAAAGTCAGGAATCTGATAAATTACTCGGACTTATGGCAGGAGGTGATGACTATCTCGTGAAACCATTTTCGTATGCGGAACTTCTTGCCCGGGTTAAAGCGTTACTACGAAGATATCATGTATATAGTCAGACATTACAAGGTGAGAAGACAAAAGAACATTGGATTGAATATGGAAAAGTAAAAGTGAATACTCAATGTAATGAGGTATTCCGCAATGAAAAGGAAATCAGTCTCAGAGAAATGGAATACAGAATCTTATTGCTTATGATGGAAAACCCGAAAAAGGTATTCTCGGTAAAAAACCTTTATGAGAGTTTGTGGGAGGAGCCGTTCTTATATTCATCTGGAAATACTGTTATGGTACATATCCGAAGATTACGAATGAAAATCGAAGATGATCCACAAAAGCCAAAGATGATTCAAACCGTATGGGGAAAGGGATATCGCCTTGGATAAAATTTGCGGAAATAGTTTGACAGGCAAGATAATTTGCTATCTTATGCAGGGGTTATTAGCAGGTTTATTAGTGTTAAGCGTGACATATTTCGGGGGAAAGGGGTTACTGCAACGCTTTTTCTTTCGTACAGGATATGTTTATGCTGAAGAGACAGAACGTGCAGAAGAACTTCAGGAATATGTCACACAAAATAAGTTGAGTGCATCTGATTATAAAATGTTGAAAAAATGGGGTACAGAACGAAATATTGATGACTTCACGATTTCAAGGGGAAAATGGCTGTTGTTTGATATTTCCTACAACGGTAAAATTATGTATGGCAGCAGAGAAATACCAAATCTGACATGGAGAATGTACCACAGAATTTCATTTAAGGATGGAACGGCAGATGTATATATATATGAAGGAACAGCGGATAAATATTTTAACATATTGATGGTCTTTTCTGTTGTACTTGGAGTCGCGGCGTGTATTGGAATTGTTGTATCCGGAATGTATGAGAATGTAAAATATATACAATGCCTTATGAAAGAGGTAAATATAATCAGCAGAGGAAATTTGCAGGGGAATGTAACTGTTCAGGGAACAGATGAAATTGCACAGTTAGCCAGTGGACTGGAACATATGAGACAAACATTGGTGAAAAAAGAGCAGATAGAGTATGACCTGAAGAGCGCACAGGAGAAGCTGGTGTTAGGAATGTCACATGATCTGCGTACTCCTCTGACTGGTTTGATGGCATATCTTGAGATTCTAAAAAAGCAGCAAAAAGAAGGTGCGGTTACTCAGGAATATATAAATAAAGCCTTTGATCGTGTACTTCAGATCAGAGATTTGTCGGAGCAGATGTTTGAATATTTTTTTGTAAATTCACGACACCATATAGAACTGGAACCTGCAGAAGATATTATGTGTGCTTTTGGAGATTATCTTTCTGAACTGTGTGCTTTACTGGAATATGAAGGCTTTAAAGTAAATACAGATCGGTTGGAGTGGAGACAGATATCTGTATGTATAAATACAGATTTTATCGGCAGAATTATGAATAATATTATTTCTAATATTGAAAAATATGGAAAACATGAAAATGAGGTATGTATACAGCTTTGTTATGGGAATGAAGAAGTAGGAATCAGTATTCAAAATAGTATTACCAGGTTTGATTCTGAGCATCAAAAAACAGGGATTGGGTTGCAGAATATTTCTATTATGATGGAGCAGATGGATGGGCGAATGGAAGTTAACGCAGACGATTTAACTTATTGTATAGTTTTGTATTTTCCAGAGAAAAAAGAGTATCATAAAATTTCAAAAGTATAGAGAAATCTGTTGGCATAGATGCCTGTTCAGGCAGACAATCATAAACAAGGTATCCGCAGAGTAGAAAATTATTTACACGCCATAGGCATTGGAAAAAACCTATGGCGCTTTTTATGTCCATTTCTGAAGGAATACCGGAAATAAAACTGGCAAAGGTAAAAATGAAGATGGAGTTTCAGAGTGAAAGTGATGGAGCACCACTCTGAGTGAAATTTACATAACATGACCCACTTGAAAAATCACCTGTTCTTTGTAAAAAATATAAAATTTTGTGCATGTTTTGTATTATATCTTTTATGTAAAAGATGTGTATAGCTTAGAAAACCGAAAACTGCTTTTTACCTCTCTTGGAAAAGGTTATGTTGATGCCATAGCAGCTCATGAAACTTCCATACAACAGTATATAAAAGATTACGGGGCAAAGATAAGAATCCTGGACGAAGCTATCCTGACTACAGGAATCGGGGTAGCTTTTCCTGAAAACACGGATAGTGAACTTCCGGAAAAACTCACAAAAGTCTTTGAAGAAATGAGAAAAGATGGAAGTGAAGAGAAAATTCTAAAAAAATATCTTCCCGAAACCAGTGGATATCTGGAGGTGGACAAAATTGAAAATAACTAAACTGTCCAGACGGCAGACTCAAATCATCATTATTACTACAGGACTGATTCTGTTTCTGATAACTATAGTTTATTCTGTAAAAACTGACATAAAAGCAGTTGCCAGGCAAATGGACGAGACTCTGAAATATGTGAAAGAACAATGTTATATTTATAACAGATATAATGAAGCATCCCAAACAAAAGGTTTAATGCGTGCAATTGAAAGTGCCCAGCAGGTTAATCGTAATCTGACGTATACAAAGGATGAAGTTACGAAGGATAAGCTGAAAACATATGCAGAGGAGCAGAAACTTACCGGAATTATTATACTTGATGTAAACGGAAAGGTAAAATGTGAATACAGTACAGACGATCTTAATTCCAGGGCTTTACAGGATAAGATTTAAAAGAAAACAGTACTTGATGTAGCAGCACATCCCCGGAAAACATACGCTGCAAGTATCGTTCTTGAGGATGGGTCACAGGTGGATCTGGCTGCATATGGACGCTCTGACGAAAAAGGCATAATTATCACTTTTTATCATACATCGGCTGAGTATGCCAGAAACTATAATCTTACGATCCAGAGCCTTCTTAGTGGCTATGATACATATTCCAGCGGAATGATCGTTGTAACAGATGGAAAAAATGTGGTTGCTTCAAATGACGAAGATCTGATCGGACAGAGCTCTGGAGGTATTAATATTATCCAACAGGTAAAACAGAAACCAGCTAACAAACTGGTCCGTGTTTCAGACAGAAAATGCAGATATATTGGCAGAATGACTAAGGGACGCGATTACTATGTTTATAGATGAGCAGATGGCGTTTGCTTCTGTTTTCAAAAACCTGTTGGTCGTGTTGCTGTTGTATATATTTGTGGCTGCTTCCGTATTTGCCTTCCGCAGGAGATCAAAAGCACAATTGTTGAAGATTCAGATGATGCAGGAAGAAGCCTATAAGCAGAAACTTTTGCAAGAAGCTCAAAGAGCTGATATGGCAAATAATGCAAAAACAGAATTTCTGCAGCGAATGAGTCATGATATCCGAACTCCTATTAACGGAATCCGTGGCATGATCGAAGTGGCTGATTATTATAAAGATGATTAAAAAAAGCAAGATGAGTGCCGCAGGAAAATATGGGATGCTTCAGGATACCTCTTGGAG
Organism: Blautia sp. Marseille-P2398; assembly: GCF_964240315.1. Classification (NCBI taxonomy): domain Bacteria; kingdom Bacillati; phylum Bacillota; class Clostridia; order Lachnospirales; family Lachnospiraceae; genus Blautia; species Blautia sp. Marseille-P2398. Next base: position 152,024 of record NZ_CAXSTD010000001.1, on the reverse strand, counting down.
CTTATTAATGAAATGCTTGATATGAGCAAATTAGAGTAGAGGAAATCGTGCTGGAAAATAAGGATTTTGATATTAACAGGCTATTGCATGAAATAAGAGAAGTGATAGAAAAACAGGTATATGAACGTGGAATCAGCTTATCTGAAAAAGAATACAATCTGAAATACAGATATTTGAATGGGAGTCCGGTTCATTTAAAAAGAATCCTTATGAATATCATAAGTAATGCTGTCAAGTATAATAAAGAAAAAGGAGAAATACTGCTCAGCTATTATGAAACACAGGTGGATGACAGGCATATACTGTTTGAGTTTCAATGCAAGGATACCGGAGTTGGAATGAGTAAAGAATTTCAGAATCACATTTTTGAACCATTTACTCAGGAAACAGGCGGTGCAAGATCTGTTTATGGAGGAACAGGACTTGGTATGCCAATTACAAAAAAACTAATAGAGAAAATGGGCGGTACGATTAAATTTGAATAACTGTGTGTCGCATTCTCGTTACTTCATAAATATATTGTAGTAGTGATGAGTTAGACGCACTATTTTTTTGAAAAAAGGCAGAACAAATGTTTGCAAAATGCTCTTGCATATGGTATAATAAAAACATGGAGAAAATATGTTTAATATCAATAATAATAAACTTTTATATGGTAGAGGATATGTGTATTCCTGCAGTATCATCTGGTATGGTGTACAAAATACCGGAAAAAGGTTTTAAAAGATGGTATTGATACAGAATGCAAAGAAATGCTCTGTGACCTTGCAGAAGAATATAAATTTCAGATCCTGGCAATGGAGGTTATGCCGGATCATATCCATCTGCTTGTAGACTGCAGACCACAGTTTTATATCTCTGATATGATCAAGATCATGAAGGGGAACAGCCCGGCAGATGTTTCTTGCGCATCCAGAACTGAAGAAGGAGCTTTGGGGAGGGCATCTGTGGAATCCATCTTATTGTGCCGTAACAGTGAGTGACAGGAGCAGAGAACAGGTATGTTCTTATATCGAAGGGCAAAAAGAAAGACAGTAACCTGAAAGAACCCGTATTTATATTTGTAAGAAGGAAAAAAGATGAGGATAGTATCCAGTTATGGCGTAGAATTGCGAAAACAGAATATACCGATCTGCCAGACACTGGATATTTATCGTTCTGCGGTCAGTTGTCTGATTGGGATCTATGCTCAGACATGGGATGAACTGGCAGTAATCACGGAACCTAAAAAACGTTTCAACACGGCAGAACATCTGGTGCATACCACCAAAAAGAACCAGGCAAGGTTTGATTTTGACCTGCGATTTCCAAAGATGCCTTCTTATCTGCGAAGGGCAGCTATCCAGCATGCACTGGGAAGTGTATCCTCATATAAGACAAGGCTGGGACTGTGGAAAAAAACGGATCAGAAAGGCGGCAGGCCGAAGCTGGTGTGTGATAATCATGCCATGCCGGTATTCTACCGTGATGTGATGTACCGTGAGGATACAGAAGAAAAAGATAGAGTGTGCCTGAAACTTTATGACGGCCATGACTGGAAATGGTTCCGGGTCAGCCTCAGCCATACAGATATGGAATATCTCAGAAAGAACTGGGCAGGAAAAAAAGCTGCAGCTCCCGTGCTGGAAAAAAGGCATCGTAAATACTTCCTGCGTTTTTCTTATACGGAAGAAGTGCCGCTTACAAAGACACCTGCAAAAGAACAGATTATCTGCAGTGTGGATTTAGGACTCAATACGGATGCAGTCTGTACCATTATGCGGTCAGATGGAACTGTCCTGGGAAGAAGGTTTATTGATTTTTCCAGTGAAAAAGACCGGATGTACCGTGTACTGGGACGGATAAGCAGATTCCAGCGCGAGCATGGCTCTGCACAGGTGAAAAGCAGGTGGGCTTATGCGAAGCGCCTTAACACAGAACTCGGAAGAAAGATTGCAGGAGCAGTCACAGGATATGCAGAAGAAAACCATGCGGATGTGATCGTGTTTGAGTATCTGGAAACAAAAGGAAAGATATCCGGAAGAAAGAAACAGAAGCTGCACCTGTGGCGAAAAAGGGATATCCAGAAAAGATGTGAACACCAGGCACATAGGAGAGGGATACGGATATCCAGGATCTGTGCATGGAATACCAGCAGGCTTGCCTATGATGGGTCAGGAACAGTTGTCCGTGATCCGGGCAATCACAGCCTCTGTACATTCCAGAATGGAAAAAGATATAACTGTGATCTTTCTGCGTCCTATAATATTGGAGCAAGATATTTTATACGGGAACTTTTAAAACCCCTTCCGGTAACGGAAAGGTCCTTGCTGGAGGCAAAAGTCCCTTCAGTAAAGCGTAGGATCTCATGTGTATATGCGGACTTAAGAGAACTGTTTTCAGAAATGGAAATCTTAAGAGTAGCATAAACACAGGCAGATATACAGCGGACTACCTGTGGTGTGGGGACCTGCCATATCTGGCATGGAAAAAAGCGCATGACTGCGCATATCCTAAGTTACAGGCGTATCCGCCGATATTTAGCCTTGTCGCTTAAAGCGACTGAGGGGCATATGACTTTAGTCATGTGAGATCCACCATGGAAATTGCGGAATTCCTTCTGACAAATGCAGGAGCAGAAATTATAAGGGCTTCAAACGGCAAGGAGGCTGTTGAAGCATTTGCAAAATCAGATGTTGGTGAGGTCAATGTAATTCTGATGGATATTATGATGCCAGTTATGGATGGCATGGAAGCTACCAGAGAAATACGTACAATGAACAGAAGTGATGCATCTGCTGTTGTGATTATAGCTATGACCGCCAATGCTTTTACAGAAGATAAGACTAAAGCACTGAAGTCTGGAATGGACGATTATCTTACCAAACCACTGGAGTCAGAAAAACTGATTCGTGCCTTAAGTAGATATAAACACAATTAACAGTAACATAACAGTAACATTCTTATTAGTCTGATTCAGCCATAGAAACAGGGTGTGGTGCGGAATGATTATACGCAAATTTATTAAAATAAAAGATGATAAAAGAAATAAAAGGATATATAAAAAAAGAATTGACAATTGTATTCTACAGTTGTAGAATACAATTAACTTCTACAGATGTAGAAAATAAAATTCTAGGAGAATCCACGATGAAGACAAAATTTATGACACTTATGACGGTAGCAACACTTGGGATTTTTTCAGCTGCAACAGTTATGGCAGCAGGAAATAACGATTTCTATACACAGCCGCCGGCTGGATCTGAATGGGAAAAAGCAGATACGGAAGGTACCTATGCAAGCTATACGAACGGAAATGATTATGTAAATATCTATAAATACTCACTGGAGGATGTCAAAACAGGGATTGCCAAATGCAATGACACATACGATGCCTGCTATCAGACAATTTATTCAGAGGGAAACAGCCTGTATATGGCAGTGGGATATGCAAAAGATGCAGATGACATCAGTGACGTCAGAAAATTCGTAGAATATATTTCTTATCCTGGGAATCCTTCACTTACCAGACAGGAGAACGAAAACCAGACCGATGATTCTTCTGATAAGGCAACTACAGATACTGACAGTCAGAAGTCAGGAGGAGATTCAGATTCCTCCGATACAGAAGAAAATGCTTCTACAAAATCCTCGGACAGCAATGATGATTCCGATATCCTTACTACTTCACCAATGACATTAGTTGACAGTGATGGAAATACCATTGAGATTAATTACATTCTTCACAAAGATTATTCTTGTGAATATCGTGGAGATGATGGAATGAACTATACCGATAATGGGGATGAAACTTATACCGACGAAAATGGAAATACCTACTCAGCTCTGAATGATGACACTCATCATCTGGGACATACATTGGAGCAGCATGATCTTCAGGATGCAAACGGTAATACTGTAACGGTTACGGAAACTACAAATGGTGATTATTATTTCCAGGACGAAAATGGTACAGGATTTACGGACAACGGAGACGGGACATGGAGTGATGAAAATGGCAACAGTTATACAGAAATAGACTGATAGTGGTTAGTAGCTGCAGGAATGGCAAGGGTATTTGCAAATTGTGCAAAAGCCCTTGCCATTTCCGTGAACCGTGGTAAAATAGAATTATTCCTACATTTGTAGAAAATATGTAACAGGAGGTGTGAAAAAGTGAAAAAAACTTACCAGAGACTTCCGGAATCAGAGCTGGATATTATGCTCGTTCTTTGGAATAATACTCCGCCGATGACCAGACCGGAGATTGAGAAAGTGATCAATATGAAGAAAAATCTTGCATCAACAACAATTTTGTCATTGCTGACCAGATTGGAGAACAAAAATTTCGTGGAAGTGACGAAACAGGGAAAAATGAATCTGTATACACCCTTGGTTTCGCAGTCAGATTATCAGGCACATGAAAGCCAGAGTGTTCTTGAGAAACTTTATGGGAATTCACTAAAAAAGTTTGTAACTTCACTTTATCATGGAAAGAAAATCAGCTCGGAAGAAGTCCAGGATCTCAGTGAATTTCTTAAGAACCTGGAGGACAGGGAGGAATAGCGAATTATGGAGGTTTTCATTCTGCACATTCTGAAACTGAACATTATTGCAGCAGTAGTAATTTTACTGGTAAAAGTGCTTGCGACTCTGTTTAAAGGACGTGTATCAGCGAGATGGAAGTACTTTATCTGGCTGTTGATTACGATAAGCCTTTGTGTTCCGGTGCGCCTTCCGGCGAATCTGGCACTGGTGGATTTCAAAGTACTTAGAAGCAGTCAACAGAATACGCAAAACCCGAAGATAACGGATTACGCAGTCAGACCAGAGGAAAGTCAGAAGATAACAGAAACCGTATCATCTGCGAGCAATGACATGAAAAATCTGACAGAAATCCCGGAACAAAAGAGAACTGTCAGGTATGAATCAGATAAATGGATGGGAATTGTGGCTGTGATTTTTGCTGCCGTCTGGCTGAGCGTAGCGGTACTTAAACTGACAGGAGAATTGCTGGCATATTATTTTTCTATAAGGAATCTGGAACGGATGAGTCTGCAGGTAAGTGATACAGTGAGTATTCAGATGTACCGTGCAGCATGTCAAAAGAAGCACGTACGCAGAAGACCGGAGCTCAGGCAAAACGCAGGTCTTACCACACCGCTTCTTGCGGGACTTTTTCATACAAAATTGTATCTACCAGCAACCGGGTATTCAGCAGAAGAAAGAAAACTTATCTTTTACCATGAACTTACACATTATTGTCATCGGGATCTCTGGTATAAGATGCTCCTTCGAATCTGTGCATCGATATACTGGTTCAATCCCTTTCTTCTTATCATGCTGAAAGAAGCGGATAAGGATATTGAGAATCTGTGTGATACAGCAGTTGTTCGCAGAGTTAATAAAAAAGAACATAAATTATATCGACAGCTGCTTCTCAGGACAGTGGCCATGGAAAATCAGATTCCATATGTGTCAGCAAGTCTTAATGACAGTGAAATGGTGTTTAAAGATCGGATTCTGTATATGGTGAACATTCGGAAGCTTCGCAGAGGAATTCTTCCGGGAATTCTTGTGACGTTGCTGCTTGCAGGCGGTAATCTGGTATTTAATGTTTCTGCCGGGACAGATACAGTTTCAGTAGAGACGGAGAAGTCTGGTATTGAAAAAAATGCAGATCCAGAGAAAAATAATGTACCGGATTACGCACCGTTTTCTGAAATGGTAACTATGCAGAAAGCTGCTGAAACACAGGACGAAGGAGAAGTGACAGAGACTGCAGATACAGAGGATTCTGTAGACGAGGAGGAAAAAGCAGATGCGGAAACAAACGATGAACCTGCCATGGAAAACAGCGGACAGGTAAGTGAAACGACCGATGATGGAATTACCTCTGACAATAACGGGTCTGTTTCATCTTATGAGAGTCTGCCAGCAGGCGTACCATATACCAGTGGATTCAGTACTGCCTCCGGTGTAGCATCAATTGTAGCACCGGGTGGAGGAGATGAAGAATCCAGAGTTCTTTACGATAACGGAGATGGGACCTATTCTGATGATTATGGGAGCCGATACAGTTATCAGGGAGATGGAAACTGGGCAGATGCCAATGGCAATTCATATCGTACCTGGAATGACGAAGATTATTATTCCGGAAACCAACTGGAACAGCATGAACTTCAGGGCAGTAACGGTACCGTTACTGTAAAAGAAACAACAAACGGAGATTATTACTATTGTGACGCAGATGGGGTCGGATACACAGACAATGGTGATGGCACCTGGACGGATGAGAATGGGAACATCTATACAGAATAAAAGAAAGCGTTTTTCGAAACCAAAAGGAATCGAAAAACGCTTTTTTCATATATGACATATAAAAAATGGGATCATAAACGATGACACATTATTGGCGAATATCTACCAGTCCCTTTTTCAGTATATATTCAGAGAACTCATACGAAGCTCCGTCCCCAGTCATATTCAGATACAGATTTTTGAGGTCGCTTTCATTTACGATCCAGGCCATGTTCAGCTGCACACTTTCGCCTGGCTTTATAGAGGAAATGTAGTTTCCACCGTTGCCATAATTTTCAGAGACGCTATAATATACCATTCCCCCTGTCTTTGCCACGCCGGCCCAGCTAATGTAGTCATAGCCATCGCCGGCCTGTTCTGTTGGAATGTAAAGCTGTACTTTTCCATTTTCCTTAGTCAGGGTCAGTAAAGCACCAAGATAAAGCATATGGTCGATTTCCTCATTTGAATGATTGGTATAGGTAACTGTAACATAGACCAGCTTCTGGTTCACTTCCTCCGACTTTACAATTTCATCCAGGGAATCGATTCCGTCGCCAGACTTCACATAATTCAATGTGTTTGTAGATAGCTTTCCATCAGCATCAATGGCTTCCGCCCATTCTTGCGGTATTTTGTCCGGATCGAGAAGCTGAAGATCATCAGAAATTTGAACAGAATCTACCTTTGCGGAAATCGTTTTTTCCAGATATTCACCATTTGTGTTTTCACCAATCACATCCAGATCAAAGGTGTCACCAATTTGGTAAATAGGCAGTTTTTTCTCATTTACAGAAGTACTTATTTCATCATTATCAGCTTCTGTCTTTTCAGATATCATCTCTCCGCTCCATGTAGGCAATCCGGCGGTCTTTACCATAGTCGTGTTTCCCTCGATCACCAGATTCTCTGCAACTTTTATGGCTTCATCCTTTGGCACATCATCTCCGATGTAGATCATAAGCACACGATATAAATCCGGGCAGACAAGATAAATTCTCTGGTTAAGAGCCCCGCTTTCGGTAATGCTATTATATTTGAGATATATCCCCTGGTATTTCCCAAATGTACGCTCTTCACTATCAATAACATTCTGATCCTGTACTACCTGTCCCAGATCATTTTTATCCAACAGGACAAATGAAAAACTGAACCCGCCAGTCAGGTCATGCTCAGGATATTGGAGATGGTACTCGTCAATCCAGCTCATGCCCTCCGGAACATATTTAGCAGACAGATCTACCTCTGGGACCTCATCTGGAAGCGCGGTTTTCTTTACTGCATCACCAGCATCAATTTTGACTGAAACACCATAAGAACCCTGTTTTTCCAAAAACCAGTGATACAGATTTACTCCTGCATATACTGCCGTGGAAACTGCCAGTGCACACACAGCTGCCACTGCAGCAACTTTCGGAGCTGTCCATCGTTTTCTTCTTCGCAGATTCGACACTTTATTATTCGCCAGCTGCTTTGCCACCTCATTTTGAATCATATTATGGATAAAATCCGGTGTTTCGGGAATATCGTTTTTCATATCTTCTAATCTCATATTGACACCTCCTGTAATTCCTGCCTTAATTTTCCTCTTGCCCTTGCAAGTCTCTTTTGAACGGCACCCTCCGATATTTCAAGGATCTGGGCAATTTCTTTTACACTGAAATCTTCTATGTAGTATAGAATAACGGGTAAACGCAGTTCCTCTTTTAAGGACTTTACGGCTGTATACAATTCACTGTAATTCTTTGTTTTTTCTGATTCCGGTTCCTGTCTGTCAGCCAGATTTTCCAATGGGATAAATTTACTGGATTTACGCACAAGGCTGTAACATTCGTTGATTAAGATACGGATTAACCAGGTTCGGGCATAGTTATCGTTTTTTAATGTACCGACGTTGGAAAAAGCCTTCACAATTGTTTCCTGAATAGCATCAGCACAGTCATGGTCATTAAATAAAATTGTTTTTGCAGTTGAGTATAATTGTCTTTCTGAATCCAGGATCAGAGATCCAAGTTGTTCCTTTGTCATTTAAACACCACCTCTTTTTTTGCCAGCCAGCATTTTCTTTACATCTATTAGACGTGCAGAAATCAAAAATATCCCTAATAATTTATTCTTTTTCTTATAAATGGACAAGTTCGTGGTTTTGCACAAAAAAAGATGTCTACTTTCGATAGTATTCCATAACGAAAGAAATAAAACAAGCATTTGCAAAAGGATATTTTTAAAATTAGATTTGTTCATGGGTGTTATTTGTGATTACTTTCATGCTAATGTGTATTATCATATTAGCATGAAAAAATATATGGTTCAGTCTGAAAGATTAGAATAAGCTTCTCATGGTGTGTATGTATTACCGGATACGTGAACAGATGCGATGTACCTTTTGCATTTATGTTGTAGCCAAGCTGTATTTTTTCATGAAACTGCATTGTTTTTTCATGATTTAACAGACAGAGAGCCTTTGAAATATGTCATAATAGTAAGAACTGGATATAATCCAAGTCGCTTGCAGAAAAACGGTTTTCAAGTGTATACAGTAAAAAAAGAAAAGCTCACCAGCGACAAATTCAGTGTTTTTCAAGGGCTTGCAAAGAATTTAGCGTAAGGTCCAGGTAAGTAATAGCATTGGTTATGTGTTGAAAATGTCTGAAAAAATGATGATAATAGCAATATAAATATTAAAATAAAAAATAATATAAAAATTGTTTCACTATAGAGAAAAACATAGTATAATACAATCATAAGAAGTTAGAAAGGGGTGCACTGCCATGCTGAGAAAGTTGAATTGTTTTTTAAACATCGTTATCGGTTCATTCATAGGAGTTTTCATTGGGTTCGGAATTTATAAGTTTTGGCATTTTAAAACCTATCCAAATCTATATGTCATGCAATCTGCACCGTGGTACACAGAGTTACTGTTGGATGGTGCCTTGGTGGCTGTTGTGGTGGTCGTATGTATTATCCTAAAACTGATTATTTGGAGAAAGTTAAAGTTATAAATTTCTATTTACCTGATTCACGAACAGTTTAATAACAAATTTACATAGTATTTTATCCCAATGGTTAATGTGCTATTTTTATACAACAAAAAGAGAAACGAAATGTCACATAAATTAAAAGCTAAAGGGAAAACGGCTTATCCGTTTTCAGAATTGGCGGATCCGTCTGCTAATAAGTGGTTTACAAATCAAAAAACGTGGTAAGAGAACTTTCATAATTCTGTTCAATTTTGTCTATGTTTTCAAGAATCCTGTTCATGTACAAATGCAACTAAATTAGAGTATAATAAGGGAAATCGTTGAAACATTATAAATATTGTTGCCGCTGTTCTTATATCTACTGGATTATTTACATTTGTACATGGTGGTGCTTTTGAGGCAGGAATACTTCCTGTACTAAATGTTATAACAATGAGTCTTTTCGTGACGGCAGTTTTGGAATACACGGAATCCTTAGTTGCTCCGATTGTAATCCATTTTTTATGGAATGGAGTATCGTTAGCAGAAGAATATCCGCTTGACTGTTTGGATTTGTAATGGCAAAAAAAGAAAAGGGATAAAAATCTATAATTTGAGACACACTGTGTCCTGAATTGAGCTGGTCACATTATCGTGTCTTGATGCGTATAAATGATGAAAAGGCAAGAACAAATACAATGTAGACTTGGGATATAAAAAACTATACTATAGAAAAAGCGTTAGAGGTGGCATCAGGAATGAAAAATAAAATTTTGGTGATAGAAGATGACCGCGCAATTTCAGAATTGCTGTGCATGAACCTGGAGGCAGCAGGGTATGAGACTGTGGCAGCGTATGATGGGGAAGAAGCCCAGAGGCTGCTCTTATGGCAGGAGGACGCGGACCTGGCAGTGGTGGATATCATGCTGCCGGGAAAAGACGGGTTTGCACTGATGGAGGATTTTAAAAAGAAGGAGCTTCCGGTGCTCTACCTGACTGCAAAGGATGATGTGGCTTCCAAGGTGAAGGGATTAAAGCTGGGTGCGGAAGATTATATGGTAAAACCTTTTGAGATGCTGGAACTTCTGGTACGCATTGAGAAGGTGCTGGAGAGGACGGGACGGGCCAAGAAAGTCTTAACGGTTCGGAACATCCTGGTGGACATGCAAAGCCATCAGGTCTACAAAGACGGGCTTCCGGTAAGCCTAAAGCCAATGGAATATGACCTCTTTGTGATGCTCCTGCAAAATAAGAACATTGCGCTTGGAAGGGAAGAACTGTTAAAACGGGTCTGGGGAGAAAACTACCTGGGGGAAAGCAGGACGGTGGATGTCCATATCGGACAGCTCAGAAAAAAGCTGGAACTTTATGACGAGATCAGGACGATCCCGAAACTTGGATACCGTCTGGAGGAATAGGGATGAAGCTGTGGAAACGAACGGTACTTCTTATGCTGGTAACGCTATTATGTGCCCTGATCCCAGTGGGAACGCTAAGTCTTTATATCACAGGAAAACGAAGCCTCAATAATGCTGCAGAGACCTACGGAAGACAGCTGGAAAATGGCAAGGTACTCCTGGAACAATTTTGGGATAATAGCAAATATGGGCAGATGTCCGAGACTGGAAAGCGGGCTTATGTGGGCTTTCAGTTCCAGCGATGCTGTGGGGAAGGCATGGCCCTGATCGACCGAAAAAGCAATGCCGTCATTGAAAACCTGACAGATTATAAAGTGGTGGGGCTCGAAAACTTAGGCTTAAAGGATGAAGGAGATCCGTATGCCTACAAGATACAGAAACTGGGACAGAAATACCTCCTTCTCCAACTGGAATCATTATCCAGACCGGAAGGATACGAAGTCCTCTCTGTCCGGGAAGTTACAGGGCTTTTTGCAGAGCTTAGACAGACCGCTGTCTGGTTTTTGGGAATTTATCTGGCTGTGTTCCTGATCGCCGGCCTTTTTATTTATATGATGATGCGAAGAACTGTGGAACAGATGGAGAAGCTACAGGAAGTGGCAGAGAAACAGGAGCTGCTCATGGGGGCACTTTCCCATGAAATGCGTACCCCGTTAACGTCCATTATCGGGTATTCGGATACCCTGCGCCATGTAAAGCTGAAAGACGAACAGAAAGACCGGGCACTGGAACATATCAACAGGGAGGGAAAACGCCTGGAGGCTCTTTCTGGGAAGATGCTGCAGATGCTGGGGCTTTATCAGAACCATGCCATACAGATGGAAATGACCACGGCAGGTGACCTTTTAAACCATGTCATAGACATGGAAAAAGAACAGGCAGAAAAGAAAGCGGTGCACCTCAAGATGGAATGTGAAGCCTTTTCCATGAAAATGGATCCGGCCTTGATGGAAAGCCTTCTGATAAACCTGATCGACAATGCCCTAAAGGCTACGGATGCCAGTGGAAGCATTTGGGTAAAGGCTTATGAGAAAGCTGGAAAAAAGATCTTTGAGGTGTCAGATACCGGAATGGGGATCCCGGAGGAAGAACTGGGAAAGATCACAGATGCATTCTATATGGTGGACAAATCACGAAGCCGAAAAGAAGGCGGATCCGGACTTGGGCTGGCACTCTGTGTGAAGGTGGCTGAAATCCATGGCGGATGCTTGAAAATCGAAAGCAGACAGAGAGAGGGGACCACGGTAAGAGCCATCTTCTGATTTACAATTTGTTTACATCTTGATGAATACATCGGCGAAGCAATATGGTACTCTTTTCTCATAAGAAGAGGGTACCTTTTTTAATACCGAAAGGAAAGGATGGAAAAAGGATGAAGAAAATAAAAATGTTTATGGGAGCCGTTCTGTGTATGAATCTTTTGACATTATCCGGATGTGACCATGTTGTCCAGTCTGCTGTTGTGGAAGAAAAGGATCAGACAGAACAGAAAAAAGAAGAGAAAAAGGAGACAGTTCAGAAAACCGTTGCCGAACAGGTACAGGCACCGGAAACATACCAGACAACGATCCAGGCAGATCTAAGATCAGCGGACCGGGAGGATAAAGAAACCCCGATGAATTTTACCCTGACAGCAGATGCATCGGTAAAAGTGCCGTATGTAGATGCAATCTGTTTAAAAAAAGTAAAAAGAGTGGCGATTCCTGAAGAAGAACAGAATAAAATAAAAGACACATTCGGAAAAGGACAGCCCATGCAGGAAGAGAAGAATGAGAACGAACAGGCGGGGACATATACAGTAGATGGACTGACCTATCGGTATTCTTATACACAGAGTGAGCAGGTATCGGATGTGGAGGAACTTGGATTTCAGATAGCGAAGTTTAGCTTTGACGATTGTGGGGACATGACCCAGGCATCAAGTGAGAAAAAAGAAAGGGAAGAACGCTTTCAAAATTATATAAAGGCAGGAAGCGGGAAAGTGTCTGAAAAGGAAGCGAAGGAGAAGGTTTCAGGTCTTGTGTCCGGAGACTGGGAGATATTTGAAAGTTCCTCAAAAGCACTTACTGAAGGAAGCACTACCCTGGAAAAAGATGACTTCATTTTTGAACGGATGATAGACGGGGTTCCGGTTAATTATGTGAGGGAAACCTCTTTGCCTGTTAATGAGCAGGCTCTTGAATGGGAAAACGAAGATGGAACACTTCATGAAGGACAGTCTGAAGGATGGGAAAATGAAGTATTGACGATGGACTTTTGCAGTGGGACACTTCAGAGTTTTCTGCACAGAAATCCCATAGAAGCATCGAATGCTTCCGATGAGAGGCTGTTCTTACTTCCTTTTGATGAGGTCAAGGATATCTTTGAAAAAACGATCACTTTGCAGGTCATGACAGAAGACAGGAATCGGATGATATCTGTCGATGGAGGAAGCCACTACCGTTATCCGTCCATTGATGCACAGAGTGCGGAGATAACCATAACAAAGGTACAGCTGGGTTATATGTGCATGCCAGACAGTGAAGGCAGCGATACCGAAGCAGTCCTGATCCCGGTGTGGGATTTTTATGGAACCTGGACATCCAAAGAGCCAGAGTATGAGTACGGAAATGGGGAGGATGGACTGGTCATGGGAGATGTGATAATGGATGATGCAGGTGTTCCACTTCTTACGATCGATGCACGGGATGGAAGCGTAATACAAAGGATTCAGGCTGGATGGGCGGCTTCTATGGGCTCCAAGGATATAAAATAGAGTGTGAATTTCAATTTTTAATTAATGATGACAGAAAGACCTGGATTTTCAGGTCTTTCTGCTTTACAGGAAAAAGAAAAATACGTTATACTTTTCCTATAGAAAAAGGTTGGAGGAATATGTATGGCAGAAAAAATGGCAGAGCAGATCGCAGAGATTTTAAAAGAATCTGATTATCATACGGTAGAGAAGGCACTGGCAGATTTCTGCAGACCGATGGATGGGGAATTCAGGAATCTTCTGGTGGATATTATTGTGGAACGATGGATCGATACGCCTAAAGACGTACCGTTTTCCTATGCCCGCAGCATTTGGAATCGGAAAGATATAAATAGAGAAGAGTATCAGGCATTGCTGGAGGAAATCCGAAGCTATCCCATCGCACCGATCAACAAGGCAAAGATATCGGATTTTTTATGGGTTGTGGAAAATGATTTCTCAAATGCTAAAATAGCAGAAACGGCTTATTGCGAACACTTGAAGAACACCGGTGCATTTGCAGATCATATCATGGCTATAAACCGGATCTTGTTTATCTCTAAAAAAATGCGAAGCAAGGAAATCAATGAAGTGGTGCGAAAGAATCTGCTGATAAAAGTATTAGAAGAGTATGATAACAGCAGCCATGCAAAAATTGGATATTTGATAAAAACTGCCATGGAGGAAAAAGTGGATACAGGATATCTGATCCCTTATGTGGAAAATATCTTGAAAACCTACGATGATAATAGCTGCGATGCACCGCTCATTGGTAAGTTTTGTGATCTGTTGGAAGAACTCTATTGCAGAAAAAATAACTGGCAGAAGAAAAAGTGTATTACTGAACCTAAACTGATTGCGATACGAAGACGTAAGATTCAGGCTGTCCGGATGGAGGCTGAATATGCCGGGGGCTCTTCCAAAGGAAATTTAATGAGAAAGATTCACTATTTGAAAGAGGTTATTCAGTTGTTAAAGACCATACAGGGTACGGAAGAAGAAAGAAAGGCACTGTTGCAGGAAATAGCACAGATAGAAGAAGCTTCTCTTTCGGAGATGATGGTATGGAGTGATAAACAGGATGCCAGTGGCATTGTAAAAGAACTGTTCCGTCAACTGGAGGATCTTGATAAGGAAGAAGCACTGTGTTATTTTGCTTCATTTCTTCCGATTCCGGAAAGAGAAAGGGTAAAGGATCAAGTATTAAATAGGACTGGGATCCTGCACACGATATTTCCAGCGGCAATCCTTGGAAAAGGAGGAAAATTAATTGCTAAAAGCAGGCCTGTGAAAAAGCACGATGGAACAATTGATGAAGGAGCTCTTAAGGATAATATGGAGCGGACAGCAGCCATGGAGATGGATTATTTTGCACAGATCCTGGTGAGAAATACGTTTGAATATATTCGTTCCAGATTTGTGATCGAAGAGAGTGATGTAAAAAAGATTGTAGATGTAAGTTGTGCGATTCCGGAGGGGAGAAAAGAATCGTATACCAAGGGTCTTATGTTTGGCTTTTCAGGAGATTTTTTGACGGCGCTAAGTATCCTGATTCCACAGATAGAAAATGCAGTAAGATATCTGGCAGTGGAATGTGGAGAACCTGTTTACAACATGAATGAAGAAGGGATTGAAGAAGTAAAACCAATGCACGCTGTCTTAGAATTGGAAGGAGTAAAAGAAAGCCTGGATGAAGACCTTATATTTGCTTTAAATACGATTTTCTGTTCAAAATTTGGATTTAACATGCGCAACAATGTGGCACATGGAATGCTGGATGATCAGGCATTCCAGAGCTTCAAAGCTTTGTATATCTGGTGGTTTGCACTGAAATTTTGCTATCTATTCTGCGGAAAATTACAGGAGGAGAATAGAAGTAAAATAAATAAAAAGCTGAAACAGCTGATGGAGAAGAAAGATAATATGGATGAGAATTAATATAAAATGGTTGGACGGATGGTATGGTTTCCTTAAAAAGTGTTCGGAAGTACCTGGCAAGCATAGCGTTTGGATATCAAAACGCACTTTGGGGACGGCCTCAACCCCCGGAATGTGTAGCACTGAGAGTAAATCTATAAATATAATATGAATTATAAAAATACTCCAACTTATTAGTAGTCAGAGTGTTTTTCATAAGCATATATTTTTTCTATAAAAAAAAGTAGAGAGAAAGTATTTTGGTAGTTACGGATTTAAGAAAAACCAAAATTCATGTCCCTGGCATACAATATATCGCTCCAGCCATTCATTAAAAGGAAGGTTAAAACGATCGGTGTCAGGAGCGGGATAACATAAATAATCGTCTCTACCTTCTGATACAGCCTGCAAATTCATGGTTATATCACCTATATCTTGCAGACAAAGAATGGGGAGATGATATGTGAATTCTGGATCAGATAAAATAGGTGTATTATTCCAAAATTCTTTTTGATTAAGAGCTTCTTTTAAAGAGTAGATGGTACAGCTGACTAGAGAACTACCCTCTTCTCCACAAAATAGCTCCATTCCATTTGAACAAGATAAAAAGGCTTTATACGAAGCGGGAAGTTTCATGTTAGGGAAATATTCTTCAAATAACTGAAATTCTTCAGAGGATACAGGTGAGTAAAATTTACGAGTATCTCTATTTTGAAGTTTTCAGTATAAAATTATATAAATATATAATAAAATTTATTTATAAGCCCCCAAAAAGGACAATAAGAATCTTCAGACAGAAATACTACGTAATTGTCGAAAAAAATATTCAAATTGAGTATCTATATTTTTCAGTAAGAAGAGTTCAATAGTAAGTTCAAATATCCTTGCAGATAGCAATATCATCAGAAAAAGTGTATAATTACAAGGAAAGAATTGATGAAAAAATTTATCTATGCAGAAAAATGTTGATGGATTGAGAGGTGATAAGTGTGAGAATTGATAAGATTTGTAAAACGTGTGGATTTGACTCCAATGGTGTGTGTGGCATGTATACCACATGCAAGGAAGGCGAAGAGTGCGATGACTGGGAAGCTTCTTTGGAGTATTATACCGAGATTACGAAAAAAGCACCTTGGTATATTAAGAAACCTTATGATCAATGTAAAATAAGTTATGAAAAATTTCTGGATCTTTTACAACAGGATGAACAGGGAGTCGGTGTAGAAATAAATATTTATGATGCGATTGAAAAAGTATATGAATTAAATTCGGTAGAACTAGCAGGGGTGTTAGATGTATCTATGGGAGTGTTGGGATATGCCAGCACTCAAAGAACGATACCAAAGAGAAAAAGACAATTTTCAAGCAGGCTACATATTCCGGAAAGCTTCTTTGATGAGTTTTTATCTACACAACTGGATGCATTAAAGAAATGTAGAGAAGAATTTCGTGATTGTTATGGGGACGAGCTGATAGAAAAATTTAAGCAAAATGGTTATGCTGCAATGGAAGCAAAGATAGAAAAACAAAATGCAGTCGATAAAATAAAAAATGAAAAGTATAGGGAAGAAAACCAGAACAGATATCAGTATAAGGAGAAGACAAAAATGTACCATGATCTATCTGATGATTACAAATCCAGGGACTATGTGATTGCGATAACCTTAAAAGAAGGCGATTATTATGGAAATATATTCTATGAATACAGCTCTGGAGGATATGGCTTGTCTGTGGACATAATGGAAGATATTTTGCAATTTATTGAAAATCTGGATTGTGAAGAAATCAATGAGTTAAACGAGGAAGGTCTCTTAAATAATAATATAGCCTTGCAAGCAGACATAAATGGCAAGGATATTCATTTTGAACTGAGAAATGATGCAGGAGAAAAGCTCGAAAAGACAATCCCGGAAGATGAATTGCAAAAATACATTGTTGGTTATGAAATGATCCGGTGCGATGGACGTGGAATGAAAAAGGAACGCAGAAAATGTGGTTCCTGCGAAAATTTTACACCGATAGAAGGCTGTGCAAAAGGAAACTGTTCTGTTAGAGGTGATATCATTCAGAGAAGCAGAATTATATGTTCCCATGATTATGTGTTGAAAGCAGATAAAGTATTATGTTAAAATCGTCTCGTACTATCAATGGAAAAGATGATTGTATAGATTTACTATAGGAATTAGAATATATAAATTGTAAGGATATATTGTGTGATATTGCACTTTATATGATAAAAACAAGATAAAAACGCAATGCATATTTTTAAGATATGCTAGAGCTGGTAGGTAGCCCAGCCGTCCTATGTAAATAGGGTAAGTAACCTGCCCCTCCGGGTTGTCCATTCTTTGTTCAATTCATTTTAGGAGGGATTTTTATGGACAAAACAAATGGAAAACTGACGGTATATTTTGAAGAACCATTTTGGGTAGGCGTATTCGAGCGTATTGAGGATGGTAAATTATCTGTAGCGAAGGTAATATTTGGTGCAGAACCAAAAGATTACGAAGTGCAGGAATATATTCAACAATACTATTTCAGTTTGAAATTCAGTCCGGCTGTTGAAACTGTTGTAAAGGATATAAAAAGAAATCCGAAACGGATGCATCGAGAAGTAAAAAAGCAGACAATAGGGACAGGTATTGGCACAAAATCGCAGCAAGCATTGAAGTTACAGCAGGAACATAACAAACAGGAGCGTAAAGAGAGAAATCGCAAGAAAAAAGAGGCAAAAGAACAGCGAATGTTTGAGTTGAAACAGCAAAAGAAAAGAGAAAAGCATAAGGGGCATTAAAAGCCTCTTGGGCTTTAACTCAAATCGGAATTGACCGAGCGCATTGGGCGAGAGATACTTCTTGTTTGAATGGCAAGAAGATGGAATTGAGAGTTTAGAAAATTGGAATTCAAGGAGCATATAGATGAAATTAGCAGATTTAGCAACAGGTTCTGATTGGATAGCGTGGATTGTCTTTGTAATATTTGCTGCACTTTCTATAACTTTACTTTCTGGACACGGAAGCTGGTTTATTTCTGGATATAATACAGCTACAAAAGAAGAAAAGGAAAAATATGATGAAAAGAAGTTATGCAGAACAATGGGAATTGGAATGTCTATTATAGCAATTCTTGCATTAATTATGGGCGTGCTTGAAAATATTTTGTCTGCATTTTTTGTATATATTGCATTGGGAATTATTTTGATTGATGTCGCGGTAATTATCATTTTGGGAAACACGCTATGCAGAAAGTAATAACTTCCAGTTAGTTGAGATGTTGCAAAATTTGGAATCAGGAGAGAATAAGAATGATTAACAATTTGATGTACATTGAATTAAAAACGGGATATTCTGATGATGGTCCGGCATGGATTGGATATGTCAAAACTTCAAAAAGTAAGAAAACAATCTATTTTAATGACCATGCCTTTCAGAAAAATATCGGTAACTATGCAAATTATATAGATATTGAGAATGGTGATAAATATTGGATTTCCGGACTGAAAAAGGAAGAGAGCAATCGTCATTGGGCAGGACATGGAAAGATTATGATTGATCGTAGAGCTGTTAATGAATACCTTTTCCTGATTGGTGAAAAGGAATTGCCATTAAATCTGTTTGAAGTAGTTGATATTGAAGATAGATTTCCGGTTAAAAGAGTAAAAGAATTATTGAATGAAAAGAAATAGCAATGCCAGCAGTCTTGCAATATTGAGAATAAAAAAATGTGACATTCTTACATATGCGTGCTAATATGAATATAGAAAAAGAGTACTACTGATAGACGGTTAGTCCACATACTTATTGAAAATAACCGTTCACGCTGGGGCGGTTATTTTTGTGTCTTGTTATTAACTTTGCCGAATACCTTTGAGGAACGAGGGAGTGAGATATATGGAGCAATTATTGATTGTTGAAGATGATATTGGTTTGAATCAAGGTTTATGCAAAGCACTGAAAGTAGATGATCGGAAGGTTATTTCCTGCAAAGACCTGAAAACGGCGAAGGAGCAGCTGCTTTGCGGCGGTGTATCCCTGATCCTGTTAGATATCAATCTGCCGGATGGCAGTGGGCTTGAATTGCTACGGGAGGTCAAGGAAACCACACCCGGGATTCCTGTTATTCTGCTGACTGCCAATGATACCGATCTGGACATCGTGGACGGACTGGAGAGGGGCGCTGATGATTACATTACCAAGCCCTTTTCTCTTTCGGTTTTGCGGGCAAGGGTGAATACCCAACTGCGAAAGCAAACGTCAAGCCATAAAAATGCACCGATCCATATTGATCTTTTTCACTTTGACTTTGAAGCAATGACCTTTTATGTGGGAGATTCAAAAGTGGAATTGAGTAAAACAGAACAAAAATTACTGCGTCTGCTTGTTGAAAATCGTGGTCGAACCATGACCCGTGGAGACCTTGTAGACAGGATCTGGACAGATGGTGCTGAATATGTGGATGAAAATGCTTTGTCTGTTACGATCAAGCGTCTGAGGGATAAGCTTGGGGCACAGAAATACATTAAAACCGTCTATGGAATCGGTTATAGCTGGGTGACAAAAGATGAATAAAACCGGCATTGTGATCATACTGCTGTGTTCTCTGGCGGCGGCAGCTGTTGTATTATGGGAGCGGAGAAAGGCCAGAAAAACGATGGAAGAAATCGAAAGGATGCTGGACGCTGCCATGACCGGTTCTTTTTCTGAAATCACTTTTGATGAAAGCCAGCTGTCTGCTTTGGAAACAAAGTTTGCACACTATCTTTCTGCCGCAGAAGCATCTTCTCGAAATATGGCACAGGAAAAAGACAAAATCAAATCCTTGATTGCGGACATTTCGCACCAGACGAAAACGCCGATTGCAAACCTGCTGTTATACAGCGAGCTTTTGATGGAGGAAACTCTTCCTGCATCGGCAAAGGAAAACGTGGAGGCACTGTACAAACAATCGGAAAAGCTACGATTTCTGATTGATTCTCTCGTAAAACTTTCCAGACTGGAAAATGGGATCATTTCACTTTCCCCTCAGCAAGCATCACTTCAGCCGCTGCTTGAAAGCGTAGTAGAACAATATGCCGCCAAGGCTTCTGGAAAAGGATTATCCATATATCTGTACGATACAGATATTTCCGCTACATTTGACTTCAAATGGACAGCGGAAGCACTGGCTAATATTGTAGACAATGCCATCAAATATACGGAGCATGGAACAATCACGATTTCTACCGTAAATTACGAAATGTTTACAAGGATCGATATATCGGATACCGGTTCAGGTATCCCGGAAAACGAGCAGGCAAAGATATTTTCCCGTTTTTATCGTTCAAATGCTGTTCAGGAACAAGAAGGGGTTGGCATCGGCTTATACCTTGCCCGACAGATTATATCCGGTGAGAGCGGTTATATCAAGGTTGCTTCCGTTCCGGGAAAAGGAAGTACGTTTTCCATATTTCTGCCGAAATAACAACAATTCTATCAAAACTGTTAGATTTCATTTTCTGCCGGAAAGAATGTGGAAAGAATCCTATGCGATAATCTGTATGTATCAAAGGATCATTTCCTTTCATACATACAGATTTTTTCATGGAGGTACTCGTTTATGGAGGTTTTACAGGCAAAAGACCTGAAAAAGATTTATGGCTCCGGTAATAACGCAGTTCATGCGTTGGATGGAGTTGATTTAAGTGTGAAGAAGGGAGAGTTTGTTGCAATTGTCGGCACATCCGGATCCGGAAAATCCACGCTGTTGCATATGCTGGGCGGGCTGGATCGCCCTACAAGCGGCACGGTCATAGTGGACGGACAGGATATTTTCTCCCTGAAGGAGGAAGCGCTGACCATCTTTCGCCGCAGGAAAATCGGCTTTGTATTTCAGAGCTACAATCTTGTTCCGGTGCTGAATGTATATGAAAATATCATTCTACCCACTGAACTGGATGGCGGAAAGGTAAACAAGGCTTTTGTGCAGCAGATCGTGCAGACGCTTGGACTGAGCGACCGTCTGGATGCCCTGCCCAATCAGCTCTCAGGCGGTCAACAGCAGCGAGTAGCCATTGCCCGTGCGCTGGCGGCAGCACCCGCTATCATTCTGGCAGATGAACCCACCGGCAATCTGGATTCCAAAACCAGCCAGGATGTATTGAGCCTTTTGAAAGTCACCAGTCAAAAGTTCGCCCAGACAATCGTAATGATCACTCACAACGAAGAAATTGCGCAGATGGCAGACCGCATTATCCGTATCGAAGATGGTCGGATCGTCTCCCAGAACTAACGGGAGGTGGCTACGATGAATGTCAAAAATCGAAAATGTATTCGAAAACTCAGCTTAAAATCTCTTTATGCGAACCGTCGTCGCAATCTGATCGCCATTTTTGCCATTGCGCTGACAACGCTGCTATTTACGTCCATGTTCACCATTGTCTTGTCGTTGAACGCCAGTTATGAAACCTACCAGTTTCGGCAGGTAGGCGGCTATGCGCATGGCACCTTTAAGGATGTTTCCCCCGAGCAGGCGGAACGCATCGCTGCCCACCCAAAGGTAAAGGCTACGGGGGCACGGAAGGTAATCGGTATCACTGCGGAGGGGGTCTTTGCCAAAATACCGGCAGAGATCAGCTACATGGATGCCAACTGCACTAAATGGAGCTATGCCACCCCTACTACCGGACGGATGCCCGAAAGCGGCAAAGAGGTAGCCATGGATACGGCAGCGTTGCAGCTGCTTGGCGTAACGCCGGAGCTGGGCGCCGAGGTCACGGTTTCCTATTCCATTACGGACAAGGATCAAACCGCCTTTACTGTAACAGATACCTTTACGCTGGTGGGCTATTGGGACTATGATGAACTAATGCCTGTTCATTACATCAACATCAGCCGTGATTACGCAGATGACATCGAAGCGCAGGCAGTGAAAACAGGTTTACAGCCTTTCCGCACCGATTTGAATGTCATGCTGACCTCCGGCACAAACATTCAAGGGCAGATGGAGCAGGTGGATACCGATCTTGGCTACACATGGGACAGCTATACTGATCCCAACAGCGTCCGGATCGGCGTCAACTGGGGATATACCTCATCCCAGCTGGAGTCGCAGCTCGATCCAGAGCTGATGATCGCCATAGCAGCTTTTTTGCTGCTGGTGATTTTCACGGGGTATCTTATCATCTATAACATTTTTCAGATCTCTGTTGCAGGGGACATCCGGTTTTACGGACTTCTGAAAACCATTGGCACAACGCCCCGGCAGCTCAAACGCATCATTCGCCAGCAGGCACTTCTGCTTTGTCTGATCGGCATTCCGGCGGGGCTGCTGCTGGGCTACGGCATCGGCGCTGTTTTGGTGCCTGTTGTCTTGCACTCCATCCAGTTGAATACAGGCATCACCACCATCAGCACTTCGCCTGTGATCTTCCTTGGTTCTATGCTGTTCGCCTTGTTGACGGTGCTTTTGTCCTGTTCCAAGCCCGGAAAAATGGCAGCCAAGGTCTCTCCGGTGGAGGCTACCAAATATACGGATGTGATGCAGACCAAGAAAAAACGGCGCAGCATCCGAGGAGCAAAGCTCCATCAGATGGCCTTTGCCAATCTGGGACGAAACAAGAAAAAGACGGTACTGGTGGTGTTGTCTCTGGCACTGTCGGTGACACTGTTCAATGCGCTGTGTGCCTTTGTGGGCGGCTTCAGCATGGAGAAGTATGTATCCTCCATGACCTGCGCCGATTTTATCGTCAGCACTCCCGACTATTTTCGTTATAACCCAGCAGATGAATTCATCACGCCAGAACAGATCGGAGAGATCGCAGCAAACACAAAGGCCAGTCTTTCCGGCACGGGATATGCTGTGCGAAAACCCGCATATCTGTGGATGACGGAGGATGCTCTGCGGCAGGACTATGCAAGGTACGAAAGCGCCGAGCAGTTGGACAGCCATATGAGCCGCATGGAGCACCGGGGCAATATGGTGATGGGAGATACCAGAATCGAGGCTCTGGATAACAGTCTGTTTGACAAGCTGCAAGTGCTCGACGGAGATATTTCTCCTATGCTGGAGCCGGACAATAACGCCATTGCCATTGCGGTTTCCTTAGATGACTACGGTAATCTGCTCAATCCTGAATACTACCCCAAGGTGGGAGACACGATCACGGCTACCTATGCGGATGATGTGAAATATATCGACAGCCGCACTGGAGAACTCCGCACCGAAGATACACCGGAGGAGTACCGTCAGAAAAAACTGTATGGAGCCAGAGATGTAGAGTACACGGTCTGCGCCTTGGTAGAACTTCCGAATTCCATGAGTTATCGTTATAGCGGCGTTGGCTATGATGCAGTTTTGTCTGTGGACACCGCACAGAGGGACAGCGGTGGTGCAGCCATTCCGATGCTCTACCTGTTCGACACAGCGGACGAAGTTGACGAGGCCGAAGCAGAGCAATATCTGTCAAAGCTCACGGCCGGTGAGTTTTCGCCCTTGATGTATGAAAGCAAAGCCACGGTTCGCTCTGAGTTTGCTCAGTTCCGGCAGATGTTCCTTCTGATCGGTGGTATCCTTTGTGCTATCATTGGGCTGGTGGGACTCTTAAATTTCTTCAACGCCATGATGACCGGTATTCTTTCCCGCCGCCGGGAATTTGCTGTGCTTCAGGCTGTAGGAATGACGCCCCGACAGCTCAAAACCATGCTGATCTACGAGGGGTTGTTTTACGCAATGTCTTCCGTATCGGTGGCCTTTGTGCTTTCACTGGCGGTGGGACCTCTTGCGGGGAAAATGCTGGGCAGTATGTTCTGGTTCTTTGAGTATCGGTTCACCGTTCTGCCTGTCCTGCTGACAATTCCGGTATTTCTTCTGCTTGGGTGGCTGATTCCTTGCATGATGTATGATAACGCAGCGAAATGCAGCATTGTAGATCAGTTAAGGGATGCTCAATAATTGTTAAGCCCCAAATAGCCCTCTGTCAATGAAAAGGCTGAGGGCTGGAATTCAAATAATAATCAAAGTGACCATTACACTGGCCAGCGGCAAGAAACAGGTCATTTCCGTTACTGTGCAAAAAACAACAGTAAGAACAACAAAGATCACCGGACTGAAATCAAGCGTGACTGTTGCAAAGAATAAAAAAACTTACGCTGAAACCGGTCATCAGCCCGATCACTTCCCAGGAGAAAGTTACCTACAGTTCTTCAAATAAGAAGATCGCAACGGTAAGTTCCAGTGGTGTGATCACCGGAAAGAAAAAGGGAACAGAAAAGTTATCAATGATCCAATTTCAGAAAGAGCAAAAGAAATATGGGAATATATTGCACCCCGATATGGAATTGTTTTGGAGGAATGGAATCATGATATTGACCATGTGCATGTAATGTTTCGTGCACAGCCTAAAACGGAACTCAGTAAATTTATCAATGCATATAAAAGTGCCAGCAGCAGGCTGCTGAAAAAAGAGTATCCGGAAATCCGGGAAAAACTTTGGAAAGAAGCATTCTGGAGTCAGAGTTTCTGCCTTTTGACGGCAGGAGGCGCACCAGTTGAAGTGATCCGTCAATACATCGAAACCCAGGGAGAGAAAAAGCATTGAACATAGCATATCGTTTCCGGATCTATCCAACAGAAGAACAGAAGATACTTCTGGGAAAAACATTTGGCTGCTGCCGTTTTCTGTATAACCAGATGCTTAATGACAAGATCCGGGAGTATAAAAAGACGAAAAACTGTTAAAAAATACACCAGCCATGTATAAAAAGGAGTATTCATTTCTGAAAGAAGTAGATTCGCTGGCACTGGCAAATGTTCAGCTTCATCTGGAGAAAGCATATAAGAATTTTTTCCGTGATCCCAAGGTTGGATTTCCACGTTTCAAGTCAAAACATCACTCCAAAAACAGCTACACAACAAATGTAGTCAACGGAAATATTCTGGTAGAAGATAAGCGGATCCGGCTTCCCAAATTAAAATGGATCTCCATGAAAAAACACAGGGAGCCTGCAGAAAACTGCTGTCTGAAATCAGTGACAGTCAGTATGGAGCCGTCCGGAAAGTATTTTGCAAGTCTGCTGTATGAAGGATACAGCTGCGAAAACCAAGCAGCAGATGAAGATTACAGCAATGCCAAAATACTGGGGATTGATTATGCGATGCAGGGGATGGCAGTGTTTTCAGAAGAGATTGAACTTGAAAAAGCAGGATTCTTCAGAAGAAATGAAAAAAGGCTGGCAAGGGAGCAGCGTAAACTGTCGAGATGTGTAAAAGAAAGCCGCAATTATGTGCGGCAGAAAAAGAAAGTTGCCAGGTGCCATGAAAAAATACGAAACCAGAGAAAGGATTATCTGCATAAACTGAGCCGCAGGATCACAGACCAGTACGATATAGTCGCGGTAGAAGATATTGATATGAAAGCAATGGGCCAGTGCCTGCACTTTGGGAAAAGTGTACAGGATAATGGATACGGGATGTTCCGGAATATGCTGGATTATAAGCTTGCCTGGAAGGGAAAGAAATTAGTAAAGATAGACCGCTTTTTCCCTTCAAGCAAAAAATGCAGTAAATGCGGAAAGATAAAAAAAGAGCTGGGATTATCCGAAAGAGTATACCGCTGCACGTGTGGAAATGAGATGGACAGAGATCGAAATGCAGCGATCAATATCCGTGAAGAGGCAAGAAGGATGCTGGCAGTATAAACTGTCCGTATCCGGACAATAAGTAAGAAAATGCGCCCGTGTCCGGGCAAAAGAATCGCGGGGCACGCGAGGATAGCTTGTAGATACTTGGCTCAGTAGAGTCATTGAGCAAGAAGCCCCCACTTCAAAATCTGGGATTTAAGTGGTGGGAGCATGTCACACAGTTGAGAAAAGGAAGGTTTGTGTATGGCAAAAATAGAAAGAAGCATAAATGAAGATTTCGATCAGTTACTTTCAAATATCGAAAACGGAATATTAAATAGCAGTATATCAGCAACTTTAGAAGGTGCCAGTGATTTTCAAAGTGGGACTGCGCGTTGCAGTGTTCGTATTTTTGAACGTTACAGCTATGCTGGAGGAAACAGAGTGAGTCTCAATATTACACTTTTTCAAAACGGTGAAGATCCTGTTCAACTTTCTGCAATTACGGCAGGAGGAAGCCAGGCTGTGTTTTTCAAAATTAATACATTAGAAGAGGAGGCATTTCTTGATAAGTTGATTGAGCTGCTGGATGTGTAACTTTCTTTTGAAGATAATAAATGCACTGGATTGATTGCAGTATTTTATGGAATCGATATAAATATCAGCAGCCCATCACAGCAGTATATAAGCAGTAAATCTTGAAAAAGGTTTGCTGCTTTTTTGCGCTAATTCCCTTATGAGCTTATTTGCTTAAAGGGGAATCTGATCCATATACTTCCAGCATAGACTTGTAATTACCTGGGTCTGTTTGGGTAAAGTTGATTTTATATAGTGAACATTTAACTTCGTTTGGAAAAGTTGTGTTTTAACAGGAATTGTAGAAGAAATGAAAATTGCAGAACAAAAAATATGAGAGCCAGACGCGTAAGACACAGAGCCGTTAATCCTGATAGTTAAGAAATATTCAGGATTATCGGTTTTTGTTTACAATCATTCGAAAGGAGACTAAAAAATGGGAAAAAGTAATATTATGATTCGTTTAGAGAAAAAGGAAGAACATCAGAAAGTAGAAAATCTGATAAGAGAAAGTTTTTGGAATGTATATCGTCCAGGATGCCTTGAGCATTATGTATTGCATCAGCTCCGAAATGATCCGGCATTTGTTCCAGAACTGGATCAGAGCAATGGTAAGTGCAGCTATGAAACAGATAAGAATCTTTTGGACGATTATCTGAAGTGGTTTTGTGAGGAAAATGCCATATGATAAAGAAAAAGAATTTATCGAATTATTGCGGTAAGTGACCTTAGTGCATCGAATGCACCATCGCATCAGTTATGGAATCAGCTAAGCAGTCTGTACAATGTATGTACTCTGGTGTGTGCAATGATGGTATGTATAGGCATTCAGGGTAAGAAAAACAGACTCCTGCAGGTAGGCATTAAGATGCATATTTTTTCGACAGTGATAGTTGTTTTATTGTCCATAGTATCTCTGGTTTTGATTATTATTGCCGGAGCAAAGGATAAAAGCTCTCGTTCTTATGGCATTTTTGCAGCAATCTCTCTTGGTATGAATTGCTTGCGTCAGCAGGCGGAGATATGTCTGGATATCCCTAGAGTGATTCACCGGTAGAAACTATTGAAGCAATTATTGATGTTGTGCAGCTTCCGGAAAATGAAGAAAATATAGTGGAAGACCAACCAACAGAAGCGGTTGACTCGGATGCAGATGACAATGAAAACCAAGAGGATTTTTCAGAAGAAATTGAAGACGAGGATACTGAATCCAGTTTAGAAAATGAAGATTATCCCGGAGAGGATGTAGTTGAAATTATAAATCTGCGGGGAGAAACAACTACTGTTTATAAGTTAGTGGATGGTCGTTACATGGATTGTACTAATACTGTCTATATTTATGATGGAAAAGACACATGGACAGATACAAATGGTGTGGAGTGGAACCAGGAAGTGATATAGTTTTGTCAGTTTTGTCAGAATCAAAAAACAGGTTGCTGAATAGGCATAATCTATATTATAATATATTTATAGCTAAGCTCACTTGGAGGTGATAACATGCCATTATTGAAAGAAGAAACCTATACTATAGATGATATATATGCTTTACCAGATGGAGAAAGAGCAGAACTGATTGATGGTCATATGTATATGATGGCACCACCAAGCCGAAAGCATCAGCGTATCTCAACAAGACTTGTCAGTATTATTGATCGTTATATTGAAGAACATAAAGGAAAATGCGAGGTCTATGCTGCACCATTTGCTGTTTACTTGGATGAAAGAAGTAATACCTATGTAGAGCCAGATATTTCTGTAATTTGTGATCCAGATAAGCTTGATGATAGAGGATGTAAGGGCGCACCTGATTGGATTATTGAGATTGTGTCACCTGCAAGTAAGAAAATGGACTACCTGTTGAAGCTTCTGAAATATCGTTTCGCAGGTGTTAAGGAATATTGGATTGTTGATCCTGAGAAGAATCGTGTTATAGTATATAATTTTACCGGTGATGAAAGTGTTAATGATTATACCTTACAGGATTTTGTTAAAGTGGGAATCTATGAAGATTTTGTGATTGATTTCGGAAGTATGGAATTATGAGTGATAATATGACAAAACGTGCAAAAGAATATATGAATGCAGATTTCGTATACGAGGATTATAAAAATCTGGCAGAAGCACAGAAAATAGCAGACGTAGAAGATGTGACAGCAATTTCGGAACGATTAATTAAACAGAATATGGAAGCATATAAGGAGCTTACTAAATGATAATTTTGAATAAAGAACATAGGGAGATTTATTCAAGAGAAGTTACCAGAGAAATACCAAACAGTGAGACTATATCTGCAATTAATGAAGTACAACAGATGAAACAGAATCCTTCTCTAGGAAAATCGTATACAGATATAGACAAAATGATGATAGACTTGACAATATAAAAAGCTTTATTTTCATCGAAGGGAGCATATAGAATGGATTGGAATTTAAAGATTACAGATATGGCAGGTGCTACACCAGAACATTCATCAGTTATTGTCAATTTTGTGGCTGCGGTCAGATATCAGTTAAAAAACAGCACTTGTTATGTTTATTCCGATAATGTACAGTACCGTTTTAAAGATGCTGAGGGAAATAATAAGATAGTCATTCCTGATGCCTCTATAAACTGTCGTACTAAATCCAGGAGAGGGAATACATTTATAGATGCCCCACGCTTTGTTATGGAAGTTTTATCTCCATCAACCGAAAAATATGATCGTACAGAAAAGATGGAATTATATGCGCAACAGGAGATAGAGGAATATTGGATTGTTGATTGGCGTACAAAAACAATAGAGATTTATGAACTGGACTATGATGAGAATGATATTCCCAAATATTATCTCTGGAAAACTATTAGCGAAGAAAACAAGGATGAATTAAGATTGGTTCATTTTCCCAATATTAAGATAACCTTTGAAGATCTGTTTGATGAGATTGACTACTAAGATATAGTATGGAATTGTAGGAGGTGAGTGAATATGCCATTACTTGAAGAGGAATATAGAAAAGAAGAGAAGATCAATGGTGTGATTTATGATATGTCACCGTCACCAAATTATCAGCATGGGATTGTAGATGGTAATATTTATTCCATTATAAAAAGTGGATTAAAAGGAACATTGTGCTTGGCTTTCATGGAGAATCTGGATTATAAATATCATGCACAGGAGAATAATGATTATGTGATACCAGATGTGATGATTATATGTGACCGTAAGCACTTGAAAGGTGGTTCCTATACTGGTACACCCAGATTTATTGTGGAAACTCTTAGTCCTGCGACTGCATTGAGAGATAAGACTGTCAAAAAGGATCTTTACCAGAATGCAGGAGTTGAGGAATACTGGATCATTTCACCAAGAGAGCGGGCTGTAGAAATCTACTATCTGGAAAATGGTAAATATGATTTGAAATACAGTTACATTCTTCAGGATGATTCAGAAGAAGAACATTATAATGCAGATACAGTGGTGACATTGAAAGACTTTCCGAAAATCTCCATGACATTAGCGGAGATGTTTGAGAACGTAGAATGATCACAATTTAATATGAGCAGTATGAAAGCCCTCGGGAGTTAATCCAAACGAAAAGGAAAATAGTTCTTTTGATAATTAAGTGTTATAAAGATAATATTTTAATTGGGATAAAATTAGATAAAGATGGGGACTATTTATATGTTGCAACCATGCATGAAGTACAAGAATCAAAAATAGTAAGACGTTTGCATAGTGGAAGGATTAAGGAAGTTATTACTGAGTGTGAAAGTTACTGTTCACACACCACTGTCCCGCGAGGTGTTTTGGCATGAATATGCCAAAATCCCGAGACATACAAGCCAAAATTCCATTGCCGCAGGCAATCTGGAATGAATTTTGGCTACGTTACTGTGAACGGAGTGAACAGTAACGTGTGAAAAAAACAGCACTGAAAACAGAAAAAATAATCCTGACAAAGAAGAAATTAAATAGTATTTCTTTTTATAGAAAGTGAATATGATAATAACGAGCATAATTATTTTTGAGGTCAGAAAAGGTTCCTGACGCACTCTGAAAAGAGTACCTGAGATGATGGATACACCGCCCATCCAAAAATAATTATGCTTTTATTAAGGATGTAAGAGACTATCGTAATAGGTAGTCTCTTTTCTTATGCAATTTTTTAAAATAACATCATAATATAATAATACAGAAGGAGGTTTTACATGTCAGATTTTAAAATAAAAGTGACGGCAGATCTTGATACGTCACAAGTAGAAGCGAAACTAATGGCTTTGCAAAATAGAAAAATAACGATACAAGCCAATGCGATATTGTGGATTTTAGAACTTGTTTCTTATCTTTCGGTACTCTCTTGGGGAATATCCTTTCAGCTTGTGGAAAAGCCGGCTGAAATAAAGCTGATTATCATACCCGACGATTTTAGAAATTTCATTGATGGAATAGGTTGTTGTTTCAAGTAACATCTGGGCATTGTTAATTCGGATTCCCACAATAAACTGCATTGGTGTAGAACCTGTGTATTTTTTGAAGTTTCGGATAAACCAGCTGACACTCATTCCACGTGAGGCAGCATAATCATCTATGCTAATATTCTGGTTATAATTTTCACTGAAAAAGGTAACTGCGTTATCCATCTCGTGATCCAGGTATTCATTTTTCGAGATATGTTCCCTGGTCAGTTCCCGATGAAAGATGATAAGAAGATGACGGAGCAGAAGGACAAGCATTTCCTCATAATTATCTTGGCAACGCTGAAGCTCGATGATAATACGCTTGAAAATCTGTTCGTATTCCATAGAGGTTCCGACCTGAAATACACGCTCTTTATCCGGGAATCCATATTGCCGTAGGATATTTTTTACATTGTTGCCTGTAAAATGAATCCAGTATACTTCTGTCTTATCTTTTCCATAATATTCATATTTCTGAAGTTCCTTCGGTCTGTACAGTACAATATTACCGGCGGGGACAATCGTTTCGTTATCCACATTGTCAAAATGAAAATGCCCACAACCAGCAGTGATATAGATAATCTGATAATCCAGGCGTCCCCTTGGACGGTAGGTTGGTAACTTTGGATGGCCGGAAAGGCGGTAAGTACCGCAACTTCCTACAACCAGTGGGCGACTTTTGTCTTTGAAATCCATATGGGAGTGGTTTAAATAACCGGTATTCATATACATATGGTAGCACCTCTTTTCCTTTTTTATTATTGTATCATTTAGTGCATATTTTGTCTAATCCAATTCATAGACATGTTTTGTAGATTAGGATAAGATATATATAGCAAAACAGAGAAGCGTAAACATAAAAGTAAAAGACAAGGTTTGCTGTGGAAAAACAAAGTGTAAAAAAATGTATATGTATTAAAGGAGAGTTATTTATGATTGTACCACGTTATTATGAGGATTTAAGCGTACTGCATGAAAATACAATGCCAGCCAGAGCTTATTTTATTCCGGCATCCAAAAGAATGGATAACCTGGTGAAGCACAGGGAAGAGTCAGACCGAATGCAGTTATTGAACGGAACTTGGAAGTTCCAGTATTTTAACAGTATCTATGATGTTCAGGAACCCTTCTTTGAGAAAGATTATGATACAGAAAATTTTGATGAGATTCAGGTTCCGAGTGTATGGCAGATGGCAGGATATGACACACATCAGTATACAAACATCAGGTATCCGTTCCCATTTGATCCACCGTATGTACCACAGGATATTCCATGTGGAACATATGCACATACCTTTGTTTATCACAAAGATGAAAATGCACCAAAAGCTTTCTTGAATTTTGAAGGAGTAGACAGTTGCTTTTATGTATGGATCAATGGCTCTTATGTAGGGTATAGCCAGGTTTCTCATATGACCAGTGAGTTTGATATCACCGACCTCCTTCGGGACGGAGAGAACAGCATAGCGGTTCTGGTCATGAAGTGGTGTGATGGTTCCTATTTGGAAGATCAGGACAAATTCCGTATGAGTGGTATTTTCCGGGATGTGTACATTTTGAAACGCCCAAAACAGGCAATCAGTGATTATCATATTAAAACAAGAATTGAGGATATGCTTGCGAAAGTAGAAATTGAAATGAAATTCTACTCTCCGTTAAATGTAAAAATTTCGATTGAAGATAGAAACGGAGCAGTTGTAGCACTAGGAAGTATTGCTGAAGAAGGAACAGCTGTATTAGAAATTGCAAGTCCGGAACTTTGGAATACAGAAAATCCATATCTATATAAACTGATTCTTGAAACAGAGAATGAAGTAATTGTAGATCACATTGCATTAAGAAAGATAGAGATTAAAGACCAGGTCATTTACCTAAATGGACAGAAGATTAAATTCCGTGGTGTCAATCGACATGATTCCGATCCGGTTACTGGATTTACAATCAGTCTGGAACAGCTCACAACCGATCTTACGTTAATGAAGCAGCATAATTTTAATGCGATCCGTTCCAGCCACTATCCGAACGCACCATTTTTCTATGAAATGTGTGACAAGTATGGATTCATGGTAATAGATGAAGCAGATATTGAAGCTCATGGTCCATGTATGATCTACAGAAAAGAAGACACTGATTACAATCGGTTCAAACGATGGAATGAGATGATTGCAGATGATCCGGTATGGGAAGAGGCAATCGTTGATCGCGTAAAACTCATGGTGGAACGTGACAAAAACCGTTTCTGTATTGTTATGTGGTCAATGGGAAATGAGAGTGCTTATGGCTGCAACTTTGAAAAAGCACTGGAATGGACAAAGAATTTTGATCCAGACCGTATCACACAATATGAGAGTGCAAGATACCGTAATTATGATGAAACATATGATTACAGCAATCTGGATGTGTACAGCCGGATGTACCCAGCGCTTTCCGAAATTCAGGAATATCTGGATAAAGATGGAAGCAAACCCTTCCTTTTGGTAGAGTACTGTCACAGTATGGGAAACGGACCTGGAGATTTTGAAGATTACTTCCAGATGATTCAGGATAATGATAAAATGTGCGGCGGCTTTGTCTGGGAATGGTGTGACCATGCAATTGCTCATGGAACTGCTGAGAATGGAAAGACTATATATGCTTATGGGGGCGACCATGGCGAAGAAATTCATGATGGCAACTTCTGTATGGATGGATTAGTATATCCGGACAGAACGGTACATACAGGACTTTTGGAATACAAGAATGTTTATCGCCCGGCAAGGGTTATTTCCTATGACAAAGAAAGCGGAGAACTGGTGCTTCATAACTACATGGATTTTGATGACTTGAAAGATTATGTGAAGATCAGTTATGAACTGACGCAGGACGGGCTTGTAATCAGCAAAGGTAAACTCCCAGAAGTTTCAGCAGCACCACACAGTGAAGGAAAAATAAACCTTAAAATCAATGTGCCAGAGAGTGGAAAATGTTATTTAAAATTTATTTATCATCTGAAAAAGGAATTGCCACTGTTGGATGAAGACCATATCCTTGGATTTGATGAGATCGAAGTAAGCCAGAAGGATGCCAAATGCCAGTTAGCAGAAAAATGGGTTGAAAAAACAGTGACGGATTCTGAATTACAGGTGAGTGAAGATGATACACAGATTCATATCAAAGGTCGTGAATTCGCATATACAATCGACCGACGGACTGCACTTTTTACAGAGATGAAATTTGCAGGTCGGGAATATCTGAACCACCCGATGGAATTAAATATCTGGAGGGCACCAACAGATAATGATATGTACATCAAGTCTGAATGGAAGAAAGCCCATTATGATAAAGCTTATACAAGAGTTTACACGACAGAGGTCGTGCAGGGAAAGCATGGTGTGAAAATTACAAGCCATGCATCCGTTGTGGCAGAGACAGTACAGAAGATTCTTGATGTGACGATCACATGGAAAATAGAAGCTGCTGGAAAGATTGATGCAGATATTGCAGTAACAAAAGATGATGAATTTCCGGACCTGCCAAGATTTGGTGTGAGGATGTTCCTGGATAAAAAACTTTCAGCTGCACGATACTTTGGAATGGGACCACAGGAAAGCTATTGTGACAAACATCAGGCTGCGAGCCACGGTTTGTATCAGGCAAATGTAGATGATTTGCATGAGGATTATATTCGCCCACAGGAAAATGGAAGCCATTATGATTGTGAATATGTAGAGCTTAACAACAGCCGATATGGAATTGTGGTATCTGCGGAAAATGCCTTCTCATTCAATGCTTCTTATTATACGCAGGAAGAACTTGAGAAGAAAACGCATAATTATGAACTGACAGAATCAGATAGTGTAGTATTTTGCGTTGACTACGCATTAAATGGCATTGGTTCTAATAGTTGTGGTCCAGTTGTATTGGAGCAGTACCGATTTGATGATGTATTATTCCGGTTCCAGTTTACGCTGATACCGTATGTAAAGGGATAATAAAGTTTCATGTAACTCGTAAACAAAGAAGGATAGTCTGATTGCAATGTAAAGTCCGGATATACAGAGCAATCAGACAAAAACAGAGAAAAAAATATAATTAGACATCATACGGTTAGAAATATTGAGATTCTAAGTGCGATGAAGATGAGGAGCAAAGAAATTCGATGGAAGAAAAAAAGTATTTGAAATGGTATAACAAAATTGGATATGGATCAGGTGATATTGCAGGTAATGTAGTCTATGCCTTCCTGACATCTTTCATGATGGTCTATCTGACGGACTCAGTAGGACTTGCTGCAGGTGTCGTAGGTACCCTGATTGCCGTATCAAAACTATTTGATGGTTTTACGGATATATTTTTTGGATCAATGATTGACAAAACACACAGTAAAATGGGAAAAGCGAAGCCATGGATGCTATACGGATACATTGGTTGTGCCATTACGCTGGTCTGCTGCTTTGCAATACCAGTCAGCTTTGGAACAACGGCTAAATACGCATGGTTCTTTATCTCTTATACACTGTTAAATGGTGTGTTTTATACAGCAAACAATATTGCTTACTCAGCACTTACGTCACTGATTACAAAGAACAGCAAAGAGCGTGTGCAGATGGGATCTTACCGTTTTATTTTTGCATTTTCAACAAGTCTTCTGATTCAGGCGATTACGGTTGGATTTGTAGATAAATGTGGTGGAGATGCTGCGGCATGGAGAACGGTTGCTATTATCTATGCAATCATTGGTCTTGTCATAAATACGATTTCAGCACTTTCTGTTAAGGAACTTCCTGAGGAAGAACTTAACGAAGGAGAAGTAAAGGATGATAATGAAAAGTACGGAATGGTACAGGCCTTCAAGCTTCTTGTTAAAAACAAATATTACATGATGATTTGTGGAACATATATTTTACAGCAGTTATATGGTGCCATGATTGGAGCTGGCATTTATTACATGACATGGGTACTGAAAAATAAGAATTTGTTTGGACAATTTGCATGGGCAGTTAATATTCCACTGATCATTGCCTTAATTTTTACACCAACCTTAGTTGGTAAGTGGAAAGGTATGTACAAACTGAACTTAAGAGGTTATGTTTTAGCAGTCATTGGTAGAGCACTTGTTGTTATTGCCGGATATATGGGCAGTGTTCCGCTGATGATGGCGTTTACAGCTCTTGCAGCCTTAGGTCAGGGACCATGGCAGGGAGATATGAATGCAGTTATCGCATCCTGCTCTGAATACACTTATCTTACACAGGGAAAGAGAATTGACGGAACGATGTACTCTTGTACTTCTCTTGGCGTAAAAATCGGTGGAGGTATTGGAACCGCTGTTGTTGGATGGATGCTTGAGTTCAGTGGATATGTCGGAACAAATGTAACTCAGCCGCAGTCTGCACTTGATATGATGCAGTTTATGTATCTTTGGCTTCCGTTAATCTTTGATGTATTGATTATGTTTGTACTTTCAAGAATGAATGTAGAAGATGCAAATAAAAAACTGAAAGCAGAAAAAGAAATTGCTGCAGATGAAGTAACAGATGCATCGGACATAAATTAGAATTGACAGGAGAAAGCGTTGTCTGGTCATTGCTCGATGAGACAGTGCTTTTTTCTATATATAAAGTGATTGAACTGTATTTTGAAAATAAAAAAGGACCACTTCATTTTTGTGAAATGGCCTTAAGAAAATATTCAGTTTTCACAAAATAGTCCTTTTAGTATTTATACATGGTAAGGATGCTCAAAATATTCAGTGTAGAATACTAAAAGGTCATTCAGATATTTTTTTAGGTTGCTCATTTGCAATTCCTCCTTTCCTTATTTACAAGTTGATTATAAGATAGGTGTAAAAGGATTGCTTGCCAAATCGAAAGAAGATATAGACAAATGTTGCAAAGGGGAGTATTTCATGCAGTTAAAATATGTTGACACAAAAGAGGAGATCATAGCAATAAATAGGAAGTCAAAACATATTGAACCACATCTTCATAATGCACTGGAGATCGTTTGTGTAACAAGTGGAGCATTAGAATTTGGTGTCGGACAGGAACTATACCATATGGAAAAAGGAGATATAGGCTTTGTATTTCCAGATGTTATTCATCACTATCAGGTACTGACACCCGGTGTAAATAAAGCGACTTATCTGATTGCATCGCCATTTACGATAGCCAAATTTTCAGATATCATGCAATCCATGGCTCCTGAATACCCAATCATCAAAGTGGAAAAGGTTGAACCGGAGGTATATAGAGTTATAAATGCAATTTTAGAGACAGAACAGTCGGATATTACTGTTGCACAGGCATATCTTCAAATTGTGTTGGCACGCTGCATAGGAAAATTAAATTTGGTAGAAAAGAGTAATGTGGGGAGCAACGATCTTATTTACCAGACAGTTTCCTATATATCAGCAAATTTTAAGAAGAAGTTTTCTCTGGAAGAGATGGCAAAAGATCTGGGGGTGAGCAAATATGTTTTATCCAGACTCTTTTCCAAAACATTCCATAGAAACTTTAATCAATATCTTAACGATGCAAGGCTGAACTATGCATGCCATCGTTTGGAAAATACGAGTGATTCTATTACAAACATTTGTCTGGATAGTGGATTTGAAAGTCAGAGAACATTTAACCGAGTATTTAAAGAAAGATATAAAATATCACCGAGTGACTACCGGAGTACATGTCTGAAAGATATGTTGTCATAACATATAGATTAATAAATTCAATAAAAATCTGATTATCAGTCTGAAATAAGTATCTCTGGGTGTTATTTATAATATGGGGTAGTGGTTAATTATTATGTCATGTATGAATGGGGAAGAAACAAACGGAGAACTGCTTCAGAAAAAGAAGTAGACAAACTGTAAATAAAGAAGTTAAGAGAGGCTGTTACTTTAGAAACTATTTAAAGAAGTAACAGAAGTCGGGGAAGCGTTAGAAAAGATACAAGAAACATAAATCAATATTGTTCGTTCTATTTTCAGTAACACATTTCGCAATGCGAAAAATAGGTTGCTGAACAGTCATTGCCTATATTATAATGAAGCTATAGCACCCTGTTAAATAATACATTTGAGAAAGTTCAACTTTCACGCTCTGTTGAGCCAGATCAATATACATTATTTACGAGGAGTGCTACAGGTACAATAAAAAACGGACAAGAGGCAGACTGATATGGAAAATAAACTGGAATATTTAAAAGAATATCTGAAGGGACTTGGCAGTGTAGCAGTTGCTTTCTCAAGTGGAGTGGATTCTACATTCTTATTAAAAGTAGCTCATGATGTGCTGGGTGATAAGGCGATTGCGATTACGGCTCAATCCTGTTCTTTCCCGAAAAGAGAGCTGAATGAAGCGAAGGCATTCTGCGAGAAAGAGGGGATTCAGCATGTGATCTGCCAGTCTGAGGAATTGGAGATTGAAGGATTTTCAAAGAATCCTCCGAACAGATGTTATTTATGTAAAAAAGAACTGTTTGAGAAGATTGGCGATATTGCAAAAAAGAATGGGATTGAATATATTGCAGAGGGATCAAATATGGATGATAACGGCGATTACAGACCAGGTCTGATCGCCGTAAAAGAACTTGGAGTTAAGAGCCCGCTACGTGAGGCGAAGCTGACGAAAGCGGAGATCAGAGAATACTCAAAGGAACTGGGGCTTCCGACTTGGGACAAACAGTCATTTGCCTGTCTGTCCTCCAGGTTTGTCTATGGAGAGACCATCAGTGAGGAAAAGCTTGGAATGGTTGAGAAAGCAGAGCAGCTTTTACTTGACTATGGATTCCATCAGGTACGTGTCCGTATTCACGGTTCACTTGCAAGAATTGAGACTATGCCGGAGGAATTTCCGAAACTTCTGGAAAAAAATGTCCGAGAGGATATTGCAAAGAAATTTAAGGAGTATGGATTCACTTATGTGACCATGGATATTCTGGGATATCGTATGGGAAGTATGAACGAAACACTTGGCGAAAATGACAAAACGACTGCAGATAGCAGCCTTAGGGGTAAAAACGAATGACAGTAAAAGAGAGAATAACAGCACTTCGTGCACGCATGAAAGAGACAGGAATTGATGCATATCTGATCCCTACAGATGATTTCCATGGTTCGGAATATGTAGGTGAATATTTCAAATGCAGAAAATATATCACAGGATTTACCGGTTCTGCAGGCACTGCGGTGATCATGCAGGATATGGCAGGATTGTGGACGGATGGACGTTATTTTATCCAGGCTGCAGATCAGCTGGAGGGAACAGGAATTACTTTATTTAAAATGGGTGAACCGGAAGTTCCCACAGTTCATGAATTTCTGAAAAAAAATCTGACACAGGGAAGGTGTCTGGGATTTGACGGACGTACTGTCAGTGCAAAAGAGGCAGCAGAATTGGAGAAAATGCTGGATGAAAACGGTGTGTCTCTCAGTGTTGATCACGATCTGGCAGGCGATATATGGGAAAACCGTCCGGTACTTTCCTGTGAACCGGTTACAGAGCTGGATATAAAATGGGCAGGAGAATCCAGAGCTGATAAATGCGCAAGAATCCGCAAAGCAATGGAGAAGAAGGGTGCAGATTTATTTGTACTGACTTCTCTGGATGATATTGCCTGGCTGTTAAATATACGTGGGGGAGATATCCACTGTTGTCCGGTGGTTCTTTCTTATCTTGTAATGACAAAAACAGAGATCAGACTTTTTGCAAATGAGAAAGCCTTTCAGACAGATGTACTGGAAGCGCTGGAAAAAGATGGTGTGACCCTTTTTCCCTATGACAGTATCTATGAGTATGTGAAAACATTTAAAAAGGACAAAAAAGTTCTTCTCTGCAAAAAGAAAGTCAACAGTCGTCTGGTTAGCAATATTCCGGCAGACACTCGGATTTTGGATGAAGAAAATCTTACACTTCTTCCCAAGGCAACGAAGAATCCTGTTGAGGTGGAAAATGAACGCATTGCGCATATCAGAGACGGAGTTGCAGTTACAAAGTTCATATACTGGTTAAAGAAGAATGTTGGAAGGAGTCCGATCACAGAATTAAGTGCAGCAGAAAAGCTATATGAATTCCGTTCGGAACAGGAGGATTTCATAGATAACAGTTTTGATCCGATTATTGCCTATGGAAAGCATGCTGCTATTGTACATTATTTTGCAACACCCGAAACGGATATTCCTCTGGAACCATCCGGCTTTCTTCTGGCAGATACAGGAGGACATTATAAAGAGGGAACTACTGATATTACCCGTACTGTTGTCATGGGATCGACTACTGAGGAAGAGAAAAAGTACTTCACAGCAGTTTTGCGGGGAACTCTGAATCTGGGAGCTGCCAGATTTCTTCATGGCTGTACCGGTGTAAATCTGGATATTCTGGCGAGACAGCCGTTGTGGGAAATGGGAGAGGATTTTAAACATGGAACCGGTCATGGAGTAGGATATCTTCTGAATGTCCATGAAGGACCCAATAGCTTCCGATGGAAAATTGTTCCGGGTGGAAATGCAGTGCTGGAGGAGGGAATGATTACCTCTGATGAGCCGGGATATTACAGAGAGGATGGATTTGGAATCCGTCATGAAAATCTGATGGTCTGTAAAAAAGCTGAAAAAACAGAGTATGGTCAGTTTATGTGCTTTGAATTTCTGACTATGGTACCTTTTGATCTGGATGGAGTGGTGCCGGAACTGATGAGTGTCCGGGAACGTAACCTTCTCAATGATTACCATGCGCAGGTATATGAGAAGATTTCTCCGTATTTGAACGAAGAAGAAAAAGAATGGCTGAAAGATGCTACCCGGGCAATCTGATAAAAATAAAAAAACATTTTACAAAATCAAAAAGAGGAACAGCCGTGATGGACAGCTGTTCCTTTTTGATTTATTATCTGGCTTGTTTTATTCAGAAACTTTTGCAAACTGGCTGTTATATAAAGTATGGTAAAATCCACCTTTTGCAATCAGCTCATCATGAGTACCCTGCTCAATGATACTTCCGTCTTTCATAACAAGAATCAGATCTGCATTTCGGATGGTTGAAAGCCTGTGAGCTACGATAAAGCTTGTTCTTCCCTCCATCATTCGTTCAAACGCTTCCTGAATTTGTAATTCTGTTCGTGTATCAATACTGGAAGTGGCTTCATCCAGGATCAGCATCGGAGGCAGACAGAGCATAACTCGTGTGATACACAGCAGCTGTTTCTGTCCCTGGCTTAAGCTGTCTTCGTTGAGCATGGTGTCCAGTCCTTTAGGAAGCCTCCGGATAAATTCCCAGCTGTGGGTAAGCTTGGCTGCTTCGATGATTTCAGTATCTGTAGCTTCCGGTTTTCCAATCGAGATATTGTCGCGGACAGTTCCGTTTTTGATCCATGTTTCCTGAAGCACCATACCATAGCTGCTTCTGAGAGAATGGCGGGTAATGTCTCTGATTGGTTTGCCGTCAACGGAAATAGATCCGGAATTTACATCATAGAATCTCATCAGAAGGTTGATAAAGGTTGACTTACCGCATCCGGTAGGTCCTACAATGGCAACGCGCATACCTGGTTTTACATGGAGATTAAAGTCCTCAATCAGTTTCTTTGATTCATCATAATGGAAGCACACATTCTTAATATCTACTTCACCCTTTACATCTTTCAGTGTCTCAGAAGCCTCTGCAACTTCCGGTTCCTCCTCCAGCAGATCGAAGATTCTGCCTGCACAGGCAAGAGCATTCTGAAGTTCTGTAACAACGGAACTGATATCATTGAATGGTTTCATATACTGGTTGGCATAGGAGAGAAGTACGGAAAGTCCTCCGACTGTCAGTCTGCCTCCAGGGATAATGAATGCACCCACCAGTGCAACACAGGCATAAATAATATTATTGACAAAACGGGTGGAAGGGTTTGTCAGGCTGCTGTAAAAAACAGCCTTCAGACTGCATTCCTGTAATTCTTCGTTAACCTTTGCAAAGCGTTCAGAAGATTTTTCCTCATATCCAAAAGCCTGAACAACCTTCTGGTTTCCAATCATCTCTTCAATGAGAGCAGTCTGACGTCCTCTGGCATCGCTTTGCTTCCGGAACATCTGGAAGGTATGGGAAGAAATAAATTTGGCCACCAAAAAGCTTACGGGGGTCAGGACAATGACCATCAATGTAATCCAGAAGTTTTTGGAGAACATGAAGATCAGTGTTCCGATGATCG
This sequence comes from Blautia sp. Marseille-P2398, assembly GCF_964240315.1. NCBI lineage: Bacteria > Bacillati > Bacillota > Clostridia > Lachnospirales > Lachnospiraceae > Blautia > Blautia sp. Marseille-P2398. Next base: position 109,939 of record NZ_CAXSTD010000001.1, on the reverse strand, counting down.
TTACGATTCCGGAAAAAAGCTGGGTAAATCCAAGCAACATACCATCGGATAGAATATCTGTATCTGCGATAATACGGCTGATGATATCTCCGGTACTGTGTCCGTCAAGGTAAGAGAGGGGAAGTACCTGAATGTGTCGGATGGCTTTGGCACGGATATCCTTTACTGTCTGGTAGGTCATGCGATTATTTATCACATTCATAAGCCACGTGGCAGCAGAAGAGAGGATGACCATTACAAGGATACGTGACAGGTAATACCACATCATTTCGAAGTTTACCTGATGTTGGGCAATGACCTGATCAATGGCATTTCCGAATAGGATTGGGACATACAGCTGAAGGATAACGGAAACTGCTGCCAGTATGATACTGAAGATCAGCAGAAAACGGTATCTTCCGATGAAACGCAGTACTTTAAAAAAAGTTTCGCTGCTTTTGCTTTTAGCAGGATCTTTTATTGTTGATCTGCTCATACAGTCACCTCCTTCATTATATTACCTGCAGATACAGAGGAGTATCTGGCTCTTTCTTCCGGAAACTGAGAGAAGTAGATTTCCCGGTAAGTATCACAGGTACGCAGCAGTTCAGCATGAGTACCCTTACCTGCCAGAGTACCGTTATCAAGGACAAGGATCAAGTCTGCCTGCTGAATGCTGGAGGAACGCTGGGATACCAGAAATGTAGTTACTTTCCAGTCAAGTCTGTTGAGAGACTTACGCAGTGCTGCATCAGTGGCAAAGTCCAGGGCACTGGCACTGTCATCCAGAATCAGGATTTCAGGTTTTTTTACCAGGGCACGGGCAATGGTAAGTCTTTGTTTCTGGCCGCCGGAAAGGTTTTTACCGTTCTGTTCCAGCATAAAATCAAGCTGTCCCGGTTTACCCTCTACTACCTCTTTTCCCTGTGCTGTGGTAAGTGCCTGCCATAGATCCTCGTCAGAGGCATCTTCCCGGCCCCATTTCAGATTGTCTCGGATAGAGCCTTTGAAAAGAGCTGCCTTCTGTGGAACAACGCCGATTCTGGAGCGGAGATCACTTCTGGTGTAATTTTCAATATTCTGACCATCCAGCAGAACAGTTCCTTTGCTGGCATCATAGAATCTGGAGATCAGATTTACCAGAGTGGTTTTTCCGCTTCCTGTACCACCGATAATACCTACGGTCTGTCCCTTTTTTACAGAAAAACTGATATGGGAAAGACTGGGGGCACCGGCTTTGCTGTACTCAAAGGTTACGTCATTGAATACGATGGCATTTTCAGAAAGTGATGCATCAGCAGTTGCTGTTGCAAGGTCCTTCGATATCTGAGCAGAATATGTGGAGGAAGAGGGGTAATCCATAGTAGATTTCACTTTCAGGATATCTGCCACACGTCCTGCGCAGGCTGCAGATTTGTTCAGGGTGATGATCAGGGAGGCAAGCTTGATCAGTTCCACGATCATCTGAGCCATATAGTTATAAAGGGCAACAACCTGTCCCTGCTGCATACCGCCAAGATTTACTTCTACTCCTGCTTTCTGGATCAGAATAACAGTAGCAATATTGATCAGTACATAAGTGACCGGATTTAACAAAGCGGAAAGCTTTCCTACAAAGAGATTTAACTTTGTCAGCTCCTGATTGCGGGTATCAAATTCTGCAACTGCCTCTTTTTCGCGGCAGAATGCACGGATAACGCGGACGCCTGTAAGGTTTTCTCTGGTCAGTCCGGTTACTGTGTCCAGTTTTCCCTGTACCTTTTTAAACAGAGGAATACTGAAAAACATAATGACAAAGACAACCAGAAACAGAAACGGGATCGCAACAGCAAAAACCAGAGCACATTTAAAATCAATGGTAAATGCCATGACCATGGATCCAAGTACGATAAACGGACTTCGAAGAAGAAGACGAAGCCCCATGTTCAGTCCGTTCTGGACCTGATTGATATCGTCGGTAAGTCTTGTGATCAGGGTGTCTGTTCCCAGGGTATCCAGCTCTGTAAAAGACAGATGCTGTACATGGTCATAAACTGCCTGTCTTAATTTAGTGGCAAAGCCCACGCTGGCTTTGGCTGCAAAGAACTGAGCTGTAATGCTGCTGGCAAGACCAAGAGCTGCCATTAAAATAAGAATAAAAAATCTCTGGACAATGTATTTGTTGTCATGGTTTGCAATACCTACATCAATGATCTGTGCAATGACGATAGGCACGATCAGGTCAAATACAACCTCCAGAAATTTAAAAAATGGCGCCAGGATGCTTTCTTTTTTGTAGTTTTTTAAATAAACTGCCAATGAACGCATTTTAAAAATTCCTTCCTTTCGTAAAAAATCTTTCCTATATTATTTCTTCCTTTTTTTGAAAAATAATACATTCAAAAGTGTATCATTTGAGACTTTTTTGTCAAGAAGAATGTGCAAAAACAGCTGAACTTTGGAGAAAATTCAGCTTGACTTCAAAAAAAGATATTATTAAAATATTCCGTGGCACTATTTGTGCACTGACAATTGATAAATTATTATTACCATAATGAGGAAGAGACAGACTATGGAGATTATTGAGACATTTGGTCATTATGTGGAAAATCTGACGGATAAAAAGCCTCAGTCAGCCCGCCGGCTGTTAAAAACCGGTTGGGAGGTGCAGAATCTGAAGTTCCGTTACATGCAGGACAAGAGACTGATGCCTGCAGACAGGCACCTTGCAAATCTGATGATGGATACCATGCTGCGTCCACTTCAGAAACCGGAAGATTCTGTTATTGTAAGTATTTTTACTCCCTGTGAAATGATGCAGGAGGTGGGATTACATCCCTATAATGTAGAAGGATTTTCCTGCTATCTTTCTGCAAGCAAAGCAGAGAGGGCATTTTTGCAGCAGGCAGAGAATCAGGGAATTGCAGAGACACTGTGCAGTTATCACAAGACATTTCTTGGTGCAGCGCAGAAAGGACTTCTGCCAAAGCCTAAATGTATTGTTTATACCAACCTGACCTGCGATGCTAACCTGCTCACCTTCCGTACCCTGGCAGATTTTTACCAGGTACCTGTATTTGCCATTGATGTACCATGGAATCAGACCACAGAGAATGTACAGTATGTGGCAGATCAGTTAAAGGATTTAAAAATATTTCTGGAAAAAAATACAGGAAAAACAATCTCTGAGGACAGATTAAAGGAACGTCTTGCCTGCAGTAAGCGGACTCTGGAGAATTACAAAAAATATCAGCAGATGCGTGCAGACAGATATGTGCCCTCTGATCTGGTCACACCCTTGTATGCAGGAATGACAAACAATATCCTTCTGGGAACAGCAGAAGAAGAGAAGTATACACAGATGCTTCTTGAAGATATTAAGAAAGCACCGGCAGCGAAAGGGAAGCACATTTACTGGATGCATACCATTCCATTCTGGTCGGATGCAGTGCGCCAGGAGCTTTGCTTCAGTGAGAAAGCCCAGATCGTAGGATGTGAACTTGCAGAAACCTGTGAGCCGGATTTTGATCCTGAGAACCCCTTTGAAGCAATGGCAGAAAGAATGGTATATCATTCACTGAACGGAAGTGCCCTTAGAAGGATTGAAGCCGGTATCCGCCATGCGAAACAGGCAGGAGCAGACGGTGCTGTGTGGTTTGGACATTGGGGATGTAAACATACGCTTGGTGCGGCACAGCTTGCAAAGAAGAAGTTCGAGGAAGCCGGTCTGCCCCTTTTGATCCTGGACGGTGACGGGTGTGATCGAAGCCATGGAGGAGAAGGACAGACTTCCACCAGGCTGGGAGCTTTTCTGGAAATGCTGGGAGGTGCTGAGAATGAATAAAACTTACTATGTCTGTAAATATACCCCAATTGAACTTCTGGAATCTCTTGGCGGGGAATGTGAGAACTTTAATCATATGCCGGAGGGATTTGACCTGGCCGATCAGGTTTCACATCCCAATATCTGCGGTTTTGGAAAAACACTTCTGGAAGGAGTCATGGAGGGGAAAATCAAGGAACTTGTCCTGGTGAGCTGCTGTGATACTATCCGGAGTGTCTATGACATTCTGCTTGAAAGCGGCAAGCTGGATTTTCTCTATATTTTGGATGTGCTTCACTGTGACAGTGCCTGTAGCAGAGAGCGTATGGCTGTACAGTTAAAAGGGTTGGCGAAGGCTTATGCACAGTACAAAGGCACAGAGTTTGATGCCGGAAAATTCCGGGCTGCTTTCCATGCACAGGAGAAAATCACAAAGTCCCATATTGCAGTGCTTGGCGCCAGAATGGGGCAGGAATTATTTGAAATGACCAGCAAAGCTATGCCTCTTCCTGTAGAGAATGATACCTGCGTGCATAACCGTTCTGTGGGAAATATACTTCCACCGGAGGGTGCTTCTTTTGATGAGCTGATGGACTGGTATGCAGGTGAGATTCTGGGGCAGATTCCATGTATGCGTATGATGGACCCGACAGGTCGTAAGAAGCTTTATAATGATCCGTCTGTTGCGGGGATTATTTATCATACAGTGAAGTTTTGCGATTTTTACAGCTTCGAATATGCTGAGATCAAGAATCATACAGATGTACCTCTTTTAAAAATCGAATCAGATTATACTATTCAGAGCAGCGGTCAGCTTCTTACCAGACTGGAAGCTTTTGCAGAGAGCATTCAGCCTGAAACACTGGAGCAGACCATAGATGGAGACACAAAAGGAGAGAGAAAAATGGGAAAAGGTTATTTCGCAGGGATTGACAGTGGTTCCACCAGTACAGATGTGGTGATTTTAAATAAAGATCATGAGATTGTGACCAGCATTATCCTGCCTACAGGAGCAGGAGCTGCTATCGGAGCAGACCGTGCCCTTGCAGAGGCATTGAAGGAGGCCGGATTGCAGAGAGAAGATATTGATGCGCTGGTTACTACCGGATACGGACGTACAGCTATTAAAAATGGTGATAAGAGTATCACAGAGATCACCTGTCATGCAAGAGGTGCGCATTTCCTGAATCCGGAAGTCCGTACTGTTATTGATATTGGCGGACAGGACAGCAAGGTGATCCGACTGGATGAGAAAGGTGCAGTTGCAAACTTTGTTATGAATGACAAATGTGCGGCAGGAACCGGACGATTTCTGGAAATGATGGCACGTACCATGGAAATGAATCTGGATCAGATGAGCGAATGTGGGCTGGAATTCAAAGAAGATATTACAATTTCCAGTATGTGTACAGTATTTGCAGAATCAGAAGTTGTATCCCTGATCGCCCAGAATAAGGCAACAGATGATATTGTTCATGGTCTGAATAAGGCGGTTGCCGTAAAAACCGCAGCTCTTACCAGACGTGTGGGCGGTGAGGAGAAATATATGATGACCGGTGGTGTTTCTAAGAATAAGGGCCTGGTAAAGACACTGGAAGAGAAGCTTGGAACAAAGCTGGTAATCAGTGACAAGGCTCAGCTTTGCGGTGCACTTGGCGCGGCGCTGTTTGCAGCTGATATGGCTGATGTATAAAAATTATTTAAATATCCAGGGATTTTACAAGGTGGAAATCTCTGGAATTTTTATACTTTTTTTATAAAAGTTTAATTTTCTATTGACGAGTTCAAATTTAAGAGCTATAGTATACCACAGTAACAGCAAATTAACGAGGTGAAGTTTGCAGGAAAGAGGAAGCCACACAAAAGGCTATACCCGCCGAAGGAGTAAAACTCTCAGGTTCCCTGGATGCAGGGAAGAACTGCAAATGGATCGTTTCTCTGGAGACACCCGTTAGATCGGGGGCCGAAGGTGCAAATAACACGAATTATCAATAGCTACCCACAAATGGTTATCTGATTCGTGTCTTGAATCTCTCAGGCAAAAGGACAGAGGATGCTTTATCATCCCCGCTGATTCATATGAACTATATGAACAGTATTTTCTGAACTTCTGATTTTTGAAACGGTCTGTTATTACTTTGTTTCCCAGCTGTACAATATATTACACTTTTTAAAAGAAAAAGGAGATTTATTATTATGTGGGAAGCGATCAATTCTTTTTTGACAACAGTAGACAATCTGGTCTGGGGCGTGCCCCTTATGGTCCTGATCATGGCAGGTGGTATCCTGTTAACTGCCAGACTTGGACTTCTTCAGATGCGAAGACTCCCTCTTGCATTGAAATGGATGTTTAAGAACGAAGAAGAAGGCGATGGTGAGATTTCCAGTTTTGCAGCTTTATGTACAGCACTGAGCGCCACAATCGGAACCGGTAATATCGTCGGTGTTGCAACTGCTGTCTGTGCCGGAGGTCCCGGAGCTTTATTCTGGATGATTCTTGCAGCATTCTTCGGAATGGCAACAAAATTTTCCGAAGGTCTTCTTGCAGTGAAATACCGTGTGGTAGCAGAAGACGGTCACAGCCTTGGCGGTCCTTTCTATTATATTGAGAAAGGTATGGGAACAAAATGGAAATGGCTTGCAAAGATCTTTGCATTCTTTGGTGTATGTGTAGGTCTTTTCGGAATCGGTACATTCAGCCAGGTAAATGGTATTTCCAGTGCAGTTCAGAACTTCTTTGATCCGAACAAATCAAACTGTGTAAATATTCCGTTCCTTGGAGAGTATTCCTGGGCAGTTGTAATTTCTTCCCTGATTCTTGCAGCCTGTGTTGCAGCAATCCTCATCGGTGGTCTGAAACGAATTGCAACAGTCAGCCAGATTATTGTACCGTTTATGGCGGTGATCTATCTGATCTTCAGTGTAGCGCTGATTCTTTTAAACATTACAGAGATCCCGGCAGCTATCGTAACAGTTGTGAAGGGAGCCTTTAATCCGTCAGCAGTGACAGGCGGTGTGGTAGGAACAATGATCGTATCCATGCAGAAAGGTGTGGCTCGTGGTATTTTTTCAAATGAAGCAGGTCTTGGTAGCGCACCTATCGCAGCGGCAGCAGCTCAGACAAAAGAGCCTGTACGTCAGGGTCTTGTAAGCATGACTGGTACATTTATTGATACAATCGTGATTTGTACAATGACAGGCCTTTCCATCGTGCTGACAGGTGCATGGCAGGTAGAAGGTCTGGAAGGTGTTCAGGTAACAACCTATGCATTCCAGCATGGACTTCCGATCCCTGGACAGATTTCTGCATTTGTATTAATGATCTGTCTGGTATTCTTTGCATTTACTACAATTCTTGGATGGGATTATTACAGTGAAAGATGTCTGGAATATCTGACAAACGGACATAAGAAAACAATCCTTACATACCGCTGGCTTTACATTCTGGCAGTATTTATCGGACCGTACATGACAGTAAGTGCTGTATGGACGATCGCAGATATTTTCAACGGACTGATGGCGATTCCGAATATGATCGCATTGTTCGCATTAAGTGGAGTGATCGTAAAAGAAACAAAAGCATTCTTTGCAGCAGAAAAGCATAAAATGTAAGGAATCAAAAGTAATAAAATAACAGAAAACAGTAAATCCTCTGATTATGGAATTTATAGCAATCCTGATCAGAGGATTTTTTTGCTTACATTTGACTGACTATGACTTTTTTGTGCAAAGTGAACCAAAATCAGTCATTATTTTTATGGATTAGTTTGATTGACTTTGAACGAATATGACAGTATACTAAGAACGTAAACAAAAAACAGTCACGAACATGCAGAAAAGACATGACAATATGTACTTTTGGAATCTTTTGGTGCAAGTGAAATAAAGACTCCGAAAGGATACCAATATAAAACAGGAGGGAAAAGAAGAGATGATTTACACAGTGACTTTTAATCCATCTCTGGACTACATCGTTTCGGTAGATGATTTTAAACTGGGGCTGACAAACAGAACAAGTTCAGAGCTGATGCTTCCGGGGGGAAAGGGAATTAATGTTTCCACAGTCCTTATGAATCTTGGGATTGAGAACACTGCACTTGGATTTACCGCAGGGTTTGTAGGGAAAGAAATTATCCGTAGATTACATGAGATGGGAGTAAAATCTGAGTTCATTCAAATTAGTGAAGGGGTTTCAAGGATCAATCTGAAACTGAAATCTATTGACGGAACCGAGATCAATGGTGCAGGACCGGTGATCAGCAAGGATAAAGTAGAGGAATTGATGAAGAAACTGGAACAGCTTGGAGAAGGCGATGTACTTTTCCTGGCAGGCAGCATTCCATCTTCTATGCCGGATGACATGTATGAACAGATCATGGCAAGGCTGGATGGAAAAGGTGTGATGATCGTAGTTGATGCCACAAAGGATCTTCTGGTCAATGTTCTGAAATATCATCCGTTCCTTGTAAAACCAAATAATCATGAACTGGGCGAGATCTTCGGTGTAGAATTAAAAACAAGAAAAGATGTAATTCCTTATGGAAAGAAACTTCAGGAAAAAGGTGCAAGAAATGTGCTGATCTCCATGGCCGGCGAAGGTGCAGTTCTGGTAGCAGAGGATGGACAGGTATTTGAAGAACCTGCACCAAAAGGCAGGCTGGTAAATGGTGTGGGTGCAGGAGATTCCATGGTAGCAGGATTCGTTGCAGGCTGGATGGAGAAGAAGGATTACGAACATGCATTCCACATGGGAATTGCAGCAGGAAGTGCAAGTGCATTTTCTGAAAATCTTGCAAGAAAGGAAGAAATAGAAGCGGTTTATCGTCAGATAACCGAAAAATAATAAAGGGGGAAGAAAAGATGAGAATAACAGACCTGCTTGACAGACGAAGCGTATCGTTAACAGCTGCTCCGAAAACAAAGTCAGAAACTCTGGATATGGCAGTTGATCTGATGGTAAAGAGTGAGAAGATCAGCAATCGTGAGGCTTATCGTAAACAGGTATATTTAAGAGAAGAAGAGAGCACAACAGGTATTGGCGAGGGAATTGCTATTCCTCATGGTAAATGTGATGCAGTTAAGAAGCCGGGACTTGCGGCAATGGTCATCAAAAATGGTGTAGAGTTTGAGGCACTGGATGATGAACCTGTAACCTTATTATTCCTGATCGCAGCGCCGAATACAGAGGATAACATTCACCTGGATGTACTCAGCAAGCTCTCTGTGATGCTGATGGATGAGGAGTTTACAGAATCTCTTCGCAATGCATCGTCTGTAGATGAGTTTATGGATATTATTGACAGGGCAGACAGTGAAAAGAAAGATATTGATGAGAGACTGGCAGATACCGGATCAACAGAAGGAACACAGGCTAAGATCCTTGCTGTTACTTCTTGTCCTACCGGTATCGCACATACGTACATGGCAGCAGAAGGAATTGAAAAAGCTGCAAAAGCAAAGAACTGTTTTATAAAGATCGAAACCCGCGGATCCGGCGGTGCAAAGAATGTGCTGACAGATCAGGAGATTGCTGATGCAGACTGTATTATTGTCGCAGCAGATGCCAAAGTTCCCATGGAACGTTTCGATGGTAAAAAAGTGATCGAATGTCAGGTATCCGACGGAATCAGTAAAGCAGATCAGCTCATTGACAGAGCAATCAATGGGGATGCACCGGTCTACCACGCAGCAGCCGGTTCCCAGACATCTTCTGCCGGTAACAAATCCGGCGGCAGTGTAGGACATAAGATCTATATGCAGCTGATGAATGGCGTATCTCATATGCTTCCGTTGGTTGTAGGCGGTGGTATCCTGATCGCCATTGCGTTCCTGATCGATGGATTAAGTGTAGATTTAAGTGCGCTTCCGGCAGATCAGAGAGCAAACTTCGGTACCATTACTCCGGTAGCGGCTCTGTTTAAAGGCATCGGTGGTACAGCATTCGGATTTATGCTTCCGATCCTTGCCGGATTTATTGCAATGGCAATCGGTGACAGACCGGCACTTGCACTTGGTCTGGTAGGCGGTATGATGGCAGCCAACGGTAAATCTGGTTTCCTTGGAGCTTTGCTTGCAGGCTTTGCAGCCGGATATATTATTCTTGGACTTCGTAAATTATGTGATAAACTTCCGGAAGCCCTGGAAAAGATCGCTCCTGTTTTAATCTATCCTGTAGTTGGAATCCTTGTTATGGGACTCCTGATGACATTTATTGTAGAGCCGGTTATGGGCGGTATCAACACAGGTCTGAATAATGCCTTGACAGGAATGGGAAGTTCTAGTAAAGTAATACTTGGCATTGTGCTTGGCGGAATGATGGCTATTGATATGGGTGGTCCGTTCAACAAAGCAGCATATGTATTCGGAACAGCTGCAATTGCAGCAGGTAACTATGATATTATGGCAGCAGTTATGATTGGCGGTATGACACCTCCCTGTGCAATTGCACTGGCAACACTGCTGTTTAAGGATAAGTTCACAAAAGAAGAGAGAGATGCAGGTCCTACCAACTTTATCATGGGTCTTGCATTTATCACAGAAGGTGCGATTCCATTCGCAGCATCTGACCCCCTTCGTGTACTTCCTTCCTGTATCGTAGGATCTGCGGTGGCAGGAGCGATTTCCATGGCATTCGACTGTACACTGATGGCACCACACGGTGGAATTTTCGTATTCCCTGTGGTTGGAAACGCAGTTATGTACCTGGTCGCACTGGTTGCGGGAACAGTAATCTCTGCAGTTCTTCTTGGTCTGTTAAAGAAGAAAGCAGCATAAGCAGCGAAATAAAAAAGCAATAACAAAAAATTAAAATAAAGAACATGGAGGATATCAAAATGAAAGAATTTAAGTATGTAGTTACAGACAACGAAGGAATCCACGCACGTCCTGCAGGAGAACTTGTAAAACTGGTAAAGGGATTTGAGTCAACAATCTCTATTGAAAAAGAAGGTAAAAAAGTAGACTGCAGAAAACTTCTTGCACTGATGGGACTTGGCGTTAAGAAAGGTCATGAAGTAACATTCACAATCGAAGGTGCTGATGAAGAAGCAGCATATGAAGCAGTGAGCAAATTCATGCAGGACAACCTGTAAATTTACGGAATAAAATAAGAAACTGACAGACAGGAGATGATGCATTCATCTCCTGTTTCTGTTATAATGAAATATCAGGGTCAAAAGGCAGAAAGTCGTTCGTGCTTGCACGATAAGACTTTTGAACTTGGGACCCGCCAAACATGAGGAAGTAGCGATTTACGAAGTAAATCTGCGGATTCCGAATGTTTGTAGAATTGCGGGAGCTACGAAGCAGCGGAGCAATTCGTAGATATCGGAGAAAATAATCAGAAGTAAACAATCAAAGCAAATATACAATGGAGGCAGGGGTACATGCTTACAGAACAGAGATTTGATATTATTCTGAAGCTTCTGGAAGAAAAAAAGAGTGTTACAGTAACAGAACTGAGAGAACTTCTGGATGCATCAGAGTCCACAGTGCGCAGAGACATTACTGCATTGGACAAAGCAGGAAAACTTACCAAGGTTTTCGGCGGTGCAGTAGCATTAAATCATAAAGTAACTGCCTATGAACCGACAGTAGCGCAGAAATCAGAATTAAATAAAGAAGAAAAGCAAAAGATCGCAAAATATGCAGCCAGCCTGATCACACCGGATGATTTTGTTTATCTGGACGCAGGAACCACCACTGGCCTGATGCTGGAATATCTGGCAGGTGTAAGAGCTGCCTTTGTCACCAATGCAGTATCCCACGCCCAGACTCTGGCAAAGATGGGAATCCGGGTTTATTTGATCGGAGGAGAACTGAAGAGTTCCACAGAAGCAGTCGTAGGCAGTCAGGCAATGCAGATGATCCAGATGTATCATTTTACAAAGGGATTTTTCGGAACAAATGGAATCACCAGAAGAGAAGGCTTCACCACACCGGATACCAGCGAAGCAATTGTAAAGAGTACTGCAATGAAGCAGTGCAAAGATGTATATATTCTGACAGATAAGTCAAAGTTTGGCGAAGTAAGTTCTGTGACATTCGGCGGGTTTACAGATGCTAAAATTCTTACAGAAGAAATTCCGGAGGAGTATCAGGATAGCAAAAATATTCTGAAAGTGAAATAAATAATTGACAGTATGCCGCCGGCAGACAGAGCAGGCAGGAATGATATTAAGATTGGAGAGATGTGGGATGAAGTTTGCGCATATTGGGGATTTGCATATTGGAAAAAGGGTGCATGATTTTTCCATGCTGGAGGATCAGAGGTATATTCTGGATCAGATGATGAAAATCTTTGCGGAACAGAAAGTGGATGGAGTTTTAATCGCAGGGGATGTTTATGATAAGACAGTGCCGTCGGCAGAGGCAGTGCAGTTGTTTGATGAGTTTATTACAGGACTGGCTAAAGCTGAGATTCCTGTGTACATGATCAGTGGAAATCATGATTCAGCAGAAAGGCTTTCCTTTGGGGCAAAGCTGTTTGAAAGCAGTGATATTTATATTTCGCAGGTTTATGATGGAGAGATGAAAAGGATTGTGTTAAAAGATCAGTATGGACCAATATCTGTATATCTTCTGCCTTTTTTGAAACCTGCGGCAGTACGCCATGCTTTGCAGAGGGATGACATTAATACTTATGAAGAGGGTGTTATGGCTGCTCTGCAGGAGTGTGAGATCGATACGACACAGAGAAATGTGCTGGTGGCACATCAGTTTGTGACCGGAGCAGACAGAAGTGACTCAGAAGAAACATGGGTTGGCGGTCTTGACAATGTCAGTGCGGAAGTATTTAAGGATTTTGACTATGTGGCACTGGGACACATCCACAGACCTCAGAAAATGGGGAGAGAGACCTTGCGTTACAGTGGGACGCCGCTTAAGTATTCTTTTTCGGAAGCAGATCATAAAAAGTCGGTAACGATTGTGGAGCTTCTGGAGAAGGGAAATGTGAGGGTCAGTACAGTACCTTTGATTCCCAGACGGGATATGCGTAAGCTGAGGGGAACCTATATGGATGTGACAGCGAAGGATCATTATACTGCTGAAAATAAGATGGATTATCTTCAGATTACTCTGACAGATGAGGAAGATGTGCCGGGGGCACTCCAGAAGCTGCGTACTGTTTATCCCAATCTGATGCGTCTGGAATATGACAATAAACGAACACGTGAGAACCGGGAGGTTCAGGCAGTGGAGGTTCAGGAACAAAAGTCAGAGCTGGAGCTGTTTGAGGAGTTTTATGAGCTGTTAAATAATGAACCTATGAAAGAAGAGCAGACAGAGTTTGTGGAAAAACTGATCCAGGATCTGAAGGAGGTGCGCGTATGAAACCATTGAAGTTGACATTATCTGCATTTGGTCCATATGCGGATGAGACTGTGATCGATTTTACACAGCTTGGAGGACAGGGCCTTTTTCTGGTGACCGGAGATACGGGAGCGGGAAAAACGACGATCTTTGATGGGATTACATTTGCGTTGTATGGGGAGACAAGCGGAGGAGTCCGGGAGGCATCCATGCTCAGAAGTAAGTATGCAAAACCGGAAACACCTACGTATGCGGAATATATTTTTGAATATAAAGATGCAGTGTATACAGTGAAGCGAAGCCCGGATTATGAGCGGCCAAAGACCAGAGGCACTGGAATGACTACCCAAAAGGGGGAGGCGTTGCTTACTTTTTCTGATGGAAGAGCTCCTGTGACAAAGCTAAAGGAAGTGAACCAGGCGGTTACTGAACTGATCGGACTGGATATGAAGCAGTTTACGCAGATCGCTATGATCGCACAGGGAGATTTCAGGAAATTGCTGCTGGCTGATACAGAGGAACGCAGCAACATTTTCAGAAAGCTTTTCCATACGGATATTTATAAGGTGATTCAGGAAAAATTAAAATTCGAGGCCGGTGGTCTGGACAAGGCGTATAAAGAGCTGTTGAGAAGTATCCGCCAGTATACGGAACAGGTCAGATATTCTACAGAAGATCAGCTGGGACAACAGTGGATATTGATGGAGAAGAATGGCTTTGAAGGAAATCTGGAAGAGAGTCTGGAAATTCTGGAGCAGTTTCTGAAGGCAGATAAGGATAACTTGAAAGCTGTAAATAAGCAGATCAAAGAGAATGATACAGAACTTGAAAAAGTAAATCAGCTTTTGGGAAAGGCTCATAAAGAAGCAGATGCAAAGGCAAGGAAGGAACAGCTTCTGCAAGAGAGAGAAGGATTGCTTCCACAGTTGGAACAGGCACAAAAAGATGCAGAAAATGGGGCAAAGGAACCAGAGGAGATCCAACGCCTGATACTTTCCATACAGAAAGAAAAAGAGAATCTGAAGCGTTATACAAATCTGGAAAATCTGCGCAGAGAAATAGAAAATGTTTCAAAACAGATTGAAAAATTGGCAATAGACAGTATTGCACTGCAGAATCGTCAGAAAGAAAAGAAAACTGTTCTTGAACAAAAACAAAAAGAATATCAGACAACAGACAGTGCGGAGAAAGAAAAAGCAGAAACAGATTTCCGGAAAGAGAAAATAGATACTCTTTATGCAGGAGTTTATAAGAACTGCGGAAATCTTGAGTTTCTTCAGACAAAAATCAGTGAACTGAAAATACAGTCCGGACAGGAAGAACAACTTGCGAAACAGATAAAAAAGGATTTGACTGATCTGGAAGAGAAAATTGTTTCCGGTGGGAATTTGGAAATCAAAGAGAACAGCCTGGTCGTATGTTTGCAGCAGATACAGAAAATAGAAGATCAGCAGAAACGGTATCAGGATCTGGAAAAGAAAGCAGAAAGCAAAAAGAAGGCTTATCTGACCGCTTCTCAGAAACGGGCAGAAATAAAAGAAATTTTAAACAAAATGGAGCAGGCCTATCTGGATGCGCAGGCGGGTGTTCTGGCAGCAGATCTTCAGGATGGGATGCCATGTCCGGTATGTGGTTCTGTTCATCATCCGAAGCTCACACAGATTCCGAATGAAGTTCCCACAGAAGAACAGCTGAAAAAACAGAAAAAGTTAACAGAAGCTGCGGAAAAAACGGCATCTGACGCAAGTGTGCAGGCAGGAGAGGCAGCAGGACTGATGCAGCGCTGCAGGGAAGAACTGACAGAAGGGGTTAAAGGCTATATAGCGCAGTTTCTGCCAGAAGAGGAGACACAAGAGATACTTCGAAAGGAACTTCCTGATCATGAATTATGTTTATTTGTAAAAAATCAGGAAAGCAGTGTACAGACAGGATTGGAAGAAATCAAAAAACAGAAAAAAGTTCATCAGGATTTACTGAAGAAAAAAGAAGAGTTCATCACACAGTCAGAACAACATGCAAAAGAATTTCAGAAATTACAGATCAGTCTTGAAAAGAGGAAGAGCCAGCTGGAAAGTATTCAGGAACAGCTGCAGAATCAATTGGACGAACCTGTACTGACATGGATCCATGAAGAAGATATAAGACAGAGAATGAAAACTGATCCGGAACTGTCACAGGATCACAGCGGTGAAATAGTGTATCAAAAGGAAATCTGTAATGTATCACAGGCTTTGCTGCAGGGAAAGAGAGCAGCAGAATGGCTGAAACAGCAGCAAAATATTCTGGGACAGAAACAAAAGGATCTGACAGCACTTCTGGAACAGAGAAAACTTCTGGAGATGCAGATTGGTAAAACTCAGACAGAACTTACAACGATCACAGACCAGATCAATCAGAATCAGCAGCAGACAGCAGCAGAGAAATCCAGATATGAACAGCTGCAGAAGCAGAGAGAGAATATGGAAAAAGAGCTGGGTGAAAGGACAAAGGAAGAAATCCTGTCTCAGATCCAGCTTAAGACTGAGGAACAAAAGAAGCTTGAAATACATTACAAAACAGTAACAGAAGCGAGAGAAGTATTAGAAAAGAGAATGACAGAGCTGGATTCTGTAATCGCATCTCTGACAGAACAGTTAAAAGAATCCATAAGTATTTCAGCTGAGGAACTGAATGTTCAGAAAGAAAACTTTGCACAGCAAAAGAAATCACTTTCAGAAAATCGTGATGAAATCCATGCCCGTCTGGAAATCAACAGTGACATGTATGAAAAAATCCGCAGACAGCAGACAGAACTTCTGAAAACGGAAACCCGCTGGAAGTGGATGAAATCTCTCTCAGACACTGCCAATGGTACGATCACGGGTAAGGCAAGGATCATGCTGGAAACTTACATCCAGATGCAGTATTTTGACCGCATTCTTGCGCGTGCCAATATCCGTCTGATGACCATGAGCAGCGGTCAGTACGAGTTAGTTCGCAGAAAAGAAAACAAGAGCAGGGTAGGGAAAACCGGTCTGGAACTGGATGTAGTAGACCATTACAATGGAACTGTTCGAAGTGTCAAGACCTTATCAGGCGGAGAAACATTTCAGGCATCTCTGTCTCTGGCACTGGGACTTTCTGATGAAATTCAGTCAAGCTCCGGCGGAATCCAGCTTGATACCATGTTTGTGGATGAAGGTTTCGGATCTCTGGATGAAGATGCTCTTGATCAGGCAATCCGCGCATTGAAGGATCTCAGTCAGGGAAGCAGACTGGTGGGGATTGTTTCCCATGTAGCAGAGCTGAAAGAACGTATTGATAAGAAGATCATAGTAACAAAGAAACGGACAGAAGATGGAGTTGGAAGTACGATCTGTATAGAAGGATGAGATTTTATGGAATTGCTCTGCTGCAAAGCGGCTCCCACAATTCTCAATAAGAAATAGAGTAGAAAAACAGAGGGGATACAGTATGTATATTCCTCTGTTTTTTGCGATTTAAAAAATTACTAAAAAGTTATATAAAATTAACTTGACAGAATATCAGAGATAGTATATATTAAACTATAGAGTTAGATGCAAATAACTTAAGCTACTGACCAATCTGTTGAAGGTCTTTTTGCAGCAGTAAATTCAAGCCTTACAGCAAACAAAAGCAATAAAATGTTTCGTAAAGCTTTATTTTTTAATAAATGGTTAGTGCATTCTAACCGATATTTTGTTATTGAGAAAGGAATCATAACATGCTGGAGAAATCTGTGATCGAACATTGTTCACCTACATTAGCATCTATTAAAACCGGAAATCTTTTTACATATAAATATGAATCTGAGGAAGAATTATGGAAAAGCGTAGAAGGTTTTAATGAATGTGTAAGAGAAAAAGGCGTTTCCCTCACAGTACTTCGCAGGAGTGAGAAAAAGGCGCTGATTTATGTCTGCCGGTTCTCAAGCCTTGAAAGAGATCTGAAGAAACCTGGTGTTGCGAATTTCATAAAGAAGTATGGGTATGAGAGTACAGATCCTGCATATGCACTTGAGAGACTGAGAAGCCGCCTGGCCCAGAGAGAAGATTTTCCTCATGAAATCGGATTGTTTCTGGGATATCCACTGGGAGATGTGATCGGATTTATCAAGAATGCAGGGCAGAACTGTAAATGTGTAGGTTGTTGGAAGGTTTACTGCAATGAATGTGAGGCAATAAAGGCTTTTGCCAGATTTAAGAAATGTACCAACGTGTATGTACGTCTTTGGAATCAGGGAAGAAGTGTACGCCAGCTGACAGTAGCTGCGTAAGGAAGAAGCTATATACAGTAATATAGCAGGGACGGAGAGTCCATTTAAGAATCAGTATAATAGAAAAGCCGTATGACTTTTTATTATAATATAAATCATGGCTTTGCGGCAAAGAAAAAGCAGAGCGAATTTAAGGAGGATTTTAATCATGAGTAAAGTAGCAGTTGTATATTGGAGCAGCACAGGAAACACAGAGGCAATGGCAAATGCAGTTGCAGACGGAGTTAAGGGAAAAGGCGGCGAGGCTGTTCTTCATACTTGTGAGGATTTTGACGGATCTAAAGTAACTGAATATGATGCAATTGCTTTTGGATGCCCGGCAATGGGAGATGAAGTTCTGGAAGATACAGAGTTCGAGCCGATGTTTGATGGATGTAAAGATGCACTCAAAGGCAAAAATATCGCTCTTTTTGGTTCTTACGGATGGGGAGATGGCGAATGGATGCGCAACTGGGAAGATTCCTGCAAGGAAGCTGGTGCAAACCTTGTATGTGAAAGTGTGATCTGCCAGGAAGAACCAGATGATGAAGCTACAGAAGCATGCAAAGCACTGGGTGCTGCATTAGTATAATTGAAATAAATATGAGAAAATAATGATTTACGTAATAAATCAGCGGGTTCTAAATATTTAAAGTGCGAAAAAGAGACTGTTTACATATTAAGATGTAGCAGTCTCTTTTATAGTTTTGCTAAATTAAGTAAGTCTCCTGCATTAATTACGAAGGATAATGAGCAGCGGATGGGAAATTACTTATACCGGGAAAAGTGCAAGCCTCTTCTTATAAACTGCGAGACAGTTATTTGGCGTAGAGCTACATAACGAAATCGGGGAATAGTATCGTACAGATAATAATCAAGTCAAAAGTGTTTCGTGTTCATGGAGCGTACGATATTCTCTTGGCGTACATCCATAACATTCCATAAAATATTTGGAAAAATAACTTAAATGATTAAATCCGCACAAGATAGCAATCTCTGTTATGCTTTTCTGCGTAGTGCACAGGAGACGGCAGCTGATCTTTAATCGGTAGGTATTGAGAAAATCCACAGGAGACTGCTGCATATAATGTTTAAATATCTGGCAGCATTTACTCCTTCCTACATGACCGGCGGCTGCAATATCCGTAAGAGATATTTTCTCAGGATAATGCTGATAAATAAAGGATACCATATCTTTCTGAATGTTCAGTTCCTGTTCGGACTCTGATTTATTTTTTGCAGCTGACAGCAGATCAGTGCGGATAAGAAAGCTCCATAGTTCCAGCATACAGCTTATAACACCTAATTCATAACCTGAATCAGAATCTTCTTTCAACAGGAGAACTTCCTGTAAATATCTGCCGACTTTCACCCCTGCTTCATCATTTGAGTAAAAATGATGAAATTCCAGGCTGGTGTTTTCGAAAAAAGGAAGAAAATATTTTTCCTGTAATATCTGGTTATTCCCAAACAAAGAAGGGTGAAACAGAATACAGAGAAAATAGCAGTCCTGTTGTTCAAAAGCATATCCGTAATGCATCTGTCTTGCATTGACCATCAGGGAATCACCTTCATTTAAGATAAGTCTTTTTCCGTTCACATAATATCTCATTTTTCCAGTGATAATATAGATCCATTCAATATCATCATGCCAGTGGCAGGGAGCACACATGTTATAATAAGAAGCAAGATGTGCCGCCCGGATATACAAAGGAATTCCGGCATGATCATAAGGAACTACTTCTGAAGAATCTGGCATAAGTTCTGTTCTGATTAATCCCATAAATTCACCTCGCGTACGATTTTTATAAAAAATAAGGACTATTCTGATAGATTACTGTATCTGAGAATACTATAATTATAACATCTGCAGATGTAAAAAATCAATCAGAGGGATATGATGGAATCAGAAAAAAGAATTTTTTACAGAAAGCTATGGGGACTGGTATTTCCAATCGCAATCCAGAATCTTATGACTGCGCTGGTAAGTGCTTCTGATGCGTTTATGCTGGGATTTGTCAGCCAGACATCATTATCTGCTGTTTCACTGGCAACACAGATACAGTTTGTACATAATCTGTTTATGCTTGCCCTTACGATTGGCGCGACAACTCTGGCTGCGCAGTACTGGGGAAAAGGCGATACAGATTCAGTAGAGGAGATTCTGGCAATCGTTCTTAAAATTTCTATGGCTGTATCAGTTGTATTTTTTATAGCTGCAATGTTTTTTTCGGGATTTCTTATGAGAATATTTACGAATGACATAAGATTGATTCAGGCAGGAATTCCGTATCTTCGAATTGTGAGTGTTTCTTATCTGTTTATGGGATTTTCGCAGATTTATCTCTGTATTATGAAAAACAGCGGAAGAACTGCAAAGAGTACCATCTATGGATCAGTAGCGGTTGTGATTAATATTGGATTTAATGTGATATTTATTTTCGGGCTAGCGGGATTTCCTGCTATGGGAATTGCGGGGGCTGCACTTGCAACTACAGTTTCCAGGGCGCTTGAATTGCTACTGACTATTTATGAAAATATGCACCGTTCATTAGTATGTGTCCGACTAAAATATATCCGAAACAGCTCGAAGAAACTGAAAAAGGATTTCTGGCACTATACGACACCTGTTCTTGGAAATGAACTGGTCTGGGGATGTGGATTTACCATGTTTTCGGTTATTATGGGACATCTGGGCAGTGATGCGGTGGCCGCCAATTCCGTAGCAAATATTCTGAAAAATATTATCGCATGTGTATGTAATGGAATCGGAATCGGAGCTGGTATTATTGTCGGAAACGAGCTTGGAAAAGGCGAGATGGAACGGGCCACGGAATACGGAAACAGACTTTTTAAGCTTGCGGTATTTGCAGGCGCAGTTTCAGGGCTTATACTTTTGGCAGTGAGCCCGGTTTTAAGGATATTTACGGGCAGTCTCAGTGCACAGGCACATTCTTATTTAAAGAATATGATGTATATCTGTACCTATTATATGATAGGAAAGTCGGTGAATGCTACAGTGATTGCCGGTGTATTCTGCGCAGGCGGAGACACGAAATTTGGACTGAAATGTGATGCAGTAACGATGTGGGTGATTCTGATCCCGATAGGGATGATAACAGCATTTGTGCTGAAACTTCCGATCATGGTGGTTTATTTTATTATCAGCATGGACGAGATAATAAAACTTCCTGCTGTATATAGACATTACAAAAAATATAACTGGGTGAGAAACCTTACAGAACTCAATTAAATCAGAATATAAATGCTTGGAAATAGTGTAACTATTAAGGCTTCTGGCACATCATTTACAAAATAATGATGTGATAAGGTTGTGCAGGGTATTTAACAGTTAAAAATAAAAACGTAAAGGAGAAGATAACAAATGAATCAGAGAGAAAGAATGTTAAGCGGACTTCCGTACAAAGCGTGGTTAGATGGGCTTGAAGAGGACAGACAGGCATGCAAACAGAAGATTTATGATTTTAATCAGCTGCCACCATCCAGGCAGAGCAAGGAAGCACCTCAGATGATAAAAAATATTTTTGGAAAAACAGGCGAAAATGTCTGGGTGGAAGCACCATTCCACTGTGACTATGGCTGGAACATTGAAGTAGGTGAGAATTTCTATTCCAATTATAATCTGACAATCCTTGATGTGGGAAAAGTAACATGTGGAAAAAATGTTCAGATCGCGCCAAATGTCTCCATTTATACAGCGGGTCATCCGGTTCATCCGGACAGCCGTAATTCAGGATATGAATACGGAATTCCTGTAACAGTGGGAGATAATGTATGGATCGGCGGAAATACAGTGATTCTTCCGGGTGTTACCGTTGGAAGTAATGTAGTGATCGGTGCAGGAAGTGTAGTATCCAAAGATATCCCGGATAATACGATCGCAGCTGGAAATCCATGTAAAGTAATCCGCAAGATTACAGACGAAGACAGAATCTATTACTTTAAGAAACAGAAATTTGATGATGAGGCGTGGGAAGAAGTAAAGAATAAAAATAAATAGCAGAACTGACAGTTTGCCTATGCCAAAATCCCGAGACATACTTTGCGAAGCGTGTTGCTGTGAACGGAGTGAACAGTAATCAATTCCACAAAATACAGATAAATAATAGACAGGAGATGATGCATTCATCTCCTGTTTATGTTACAATGAATATGATAAATATGGGAGTTGTTCAGTAATGGAGCAATTTGCAGATATCAGGGTGGATAGAGTGAATATACAGATGGAGGCAGAAGATGCTGACAGAACAGAAATTTGACATTATCTGAAAAAGGAGAGAGAAAATGAGTCTGAAAATTGAAAAGAAAAATGAAGGAACAAAAGATACGGTATTTTTGACCGGGAGATTAGATACAGCAACTGCACCTGAATTGGATACTTTTGCCGAGAAAGAGTTGATCAATACTCAGGAACTTGTATTGGATTTTGCAGGGCTTGAATATATTTCATCAGCCGGCCTGCGTGTTATTCTGAAAATGCAGAAATTTATGAATGTAAAAGGAACTATGAAATTGATTCATGTGAGTGATATCATACAGGATGTATTCGATATTACGGGATTTGCAGACATACTGTCAATCGAATGACTGTGGTTGTAAAGATACAGAACTGCACAGCGAAAAGGGGGATTCTATTTACCTGAACTGAATGAAGGAAGGAGAAGTGGATTTGAAAAGTATTACAGAAGAAGCAAAAATAGAGAATATAGCGGTAATTACAGATTTTGTAAATTCCATACTGGAAGCAAATGGATGTTCTGCAAAAGTACAGATGGAGATAGATATTGCGATAGATGAGATATTTGGCAATATTGCCTATTATGCTTATACGCCAAAAACTGGAGAGGCAACTGTACAGGTTGAAATAAAGAATTTTCCTGAAAGACTGGAACTGACGTTTATAGACAAAGGCATTCCTTATAATCCATTAGAAAATAAAGATCCGGATGTTACCCTGGATATAGAAAAAAGAAAAATCGGGGGGCTTGGAATTTTTCTGGTTAAGGAAATGATGGATGAGGTTTCATATGAATATGCAGACGGGAAAAATATATTGAAATTAAAAAAGAATTTATAGATTTCATACATTGTAAGTGTATATTGCTATTCATGAACTTTTGAATAACTGCGCGTCGCATTATAGTTACTGTGGAGTGGACTGCAGCGATTTATGTGCTCATATGTTGCAAAATGACAGAAAAGAGGAGTTTTTGCGCATGACAATTCGGAAAATGTATGATATGATGAACTTATAAATATCAATTTGTAACTGTAAAAATATTATATTGTAAAAAAACACACACAATTACCCGCAAAATAAGAAATTTAGACGCAAGATTGTTCGAGAAATCAACTTGTCGGCACACTAACAGGAAATATGGGTAGAAAATATCTGTAAGAAATATGTATAAAATAATATGTAATCAGGAAGGAGATATAAATTATGGGATTGATCAAAGCAGCAGCCGGTGCATTTGGCGGAACAATGGCAGATCAGTGGAAGGAGTTTTTTTACTGCGATGCAATAGATAAAGATGTTCTGGTTGTAAAGGGTGAGAAGAGAGTAGGCGGACGTTCTTCCAACAAAAAAGGCAGCGATAATATTATTTCAAGCGGTTCCGGAATTGCTGTTGCAGATGGTCAGTGTATGATCATCGTAGAACAGGGAAAGGTTGTGGAGGTTTGTGCAGAACCCGGACAGTTTACCTATGATGCATCCACAGAACCAAGTATTTTTGCCGGAAGTCTGGGAGAGGGGATCCACAGGACTTTTGATACAGTAAAGAAGCGTTTTACATTTGGCGGCGATACAGGCAAAGACCAGAGGGTTTATTATTTTAATACAAAAGAACTGGTAGATAATAAATTCGGAACAGCAAATCCAATCCCATTCCGGGTAGTTGACAGAAATATCGGTCTTGACATAGATGTATCTGTGCGCTGTAATGGAGTATATTCTTATAAGATTGTCGATCCGCTCCTGTTTTATACAAATGTGTGCGGAAATGTTGAACAGCAGTATGACAGAGAAGAAATTGAAGTTCAGTTAAAGACAGAATTTGTAAGTGCTCTTCAGCCTGCATTTGCAAAAATCTCAGAACTTCAGATCCGTCCAAGTGCCATTCCGGGACATGTTCTGGAATTATGCGATGCCATGAATGAAGCCCTTACGAAAAAATGGCAGCAGACCAGAGGTCTTGCGGTTGTTTCCATTGCCATGAATCCTGTGACTCTTCCGGAAGAGGATGCACAGCTTATCAAAGATGCACAGAAGAATGCCATTCTCAGAGATCCGACTATGGCAGCAGCGACACTTGCCGGTGCTCAGGCAGATGCAATGAAATCAGCAGCCTCCAACACTGCAGGTGCTATGACCGGATTTATGGGAATGGGCATGGCAGGCCAGGCAGGTGGAGCGAATATGCAGAATCTCTATCAGATGGGGGCACAGCAGCAGGCAGCACAGCAACAGGCAGCACAGAATATGCAGCCGGCATCCGGGGCAGGAACATGGAAATGTGAATGTGGTGCAGAGAATACAGGAAAATTCTGCTCTGAATGTGGTAAACCGAAACCGCAGCGGGAAGAGTGGATATGCAGCTGCGGCGCAGTAAATACCGGTAAATTCTGTTCTGAATGCGGAAGCCCAAGACCGACCGGAAAGTGGACATGCAGCTGTGGTGCGGTAAATACAGGAAAGTTCTGTGCAGAATGTGGAAAGCCAAGACAGTAAAATACAGCAGGGGGAGAAATGTCTATGTCTGATCTGAGAGAATATAAATGCCCTGCCTGTGGCGGTGCAATAGAATTTGACAGTAAGTCCCAGAAAATGAAGTGTCCATACTGTGATACAGAATTTGAACTGGAAACATTAAAAGAACTGGATGCGCAGATGGAGCGTGAAGCCGGACAGCAGGATGATCTGTCAGGATGGCAGACAGATGCCGGTGGAGAATGGCAGGAAGGTGAGACAGATGGAATGAATGTCTATACCTGTCAGTCCTGTGGTGGTGAGATTATCGCAGATGAGAATACAGGAGCATCAAATTGTCCGTATTGTGGAAATCCCGTAATTATGACAGAGAAGTTTAAAGGTGCATTAAGGCCGGATCTGGTGATTCCGTTCAAATTGGATAAGAAAGCGGCAAAAGAAGCATATTACAGGCATATTAAGGGAAGAACATTTTTGCCAAAAGCATTTCGCAGGGAAAATCATATTGATGAGATTAAGGGGCTATATGTTCCGTTCTGGCTTTTTGACGGGGATGTTGATGCTGATGTGCGTTATAAGGCGACAAAGGTAAGAATGTGGAGTGACCATGATTATGATTATACGGAGACCAGCTACTATTCTGTGGAGCGAAGCGGAGAGATGACATTCGTTTCTGTACCTGTAGATGGATCAGAAAAGATGGCAGATGATTTGATGGAATCCATTGAACCATTTAAAATTTCAGAGTCTGTGGATTTTCAGACCGCATATCTTTCCGGATATCTGGCAGATAAGTATGATGTCAGTGAAAAAGAGAGCATCAACAGGGCACATGACCGTATGAAAAAGAGCGCAGAGGAAGTACTGGCAGATACAGTGAAGGGTTATGCTTCTGTTGTTCCCGAAAATACAAACGTAAATATTTCAGGCGGAAAAGCACAGTATGCACTGTATCCGGTATGGATTCTGAATACAACATGGAAAGATAAGAAATATATATTTGCAATGAACGGACAAACCGGAAAAATGACAGGAGACCTTCCGATTGACAGGGGAATTTATTTGAAATGGCTTGCCGGACTGACCGCTGTATTTACGGTTGTTTTGTGCCTTGCCGGACTGCTGATTTTTTAGGGGAGGACGAAAGATATGCTGAAGAAAAAGATCATACCTGTATTTCTGGCTTCTGTCCTTACTGTATCAGGTACAACAGGATTTGTGACGGAAGCATTTTCAGAAAATGTTTATGCAGCAGAAGAAGTGCATACAGAAAGGCTGGCAGATTTTGCAGATCTGTTAGATGATGGGCAGGAAGAAGAACTGGAGGCGAAACTGGATCAGGTCAGCGAGGACTACGGCTGTGATGTTGTGGTTGTCACAGAGGAGACTCTGGATGGTGCAGTTCCGCAGGATTATGCAGATGATTTCTTTGATTATAATGACTATGGCATGGGAGAGGACAAGAGTGGTATATTGTTTTTGATAACCATGTCAGAACGTAAGTGGTGTATCTCCACACATGGAGAGGCTATTCAGATTTTTACTGATGCAGGACAGGAATATATGACGGATAATTTTGGGTCATATTTATCCGATGGTGAGTATTATGAGGGCTTTATGAAGTTTGCTGATCTGTGCGAAGAATTTATCATTCAGGCACAGAGCGGAGAACCGTACGATGTAGAAAATCTGCCGGAGGAAACCATCCCTTTTTATATGATATTTCTCATTTCGCTTGTGGTCGGATTTGTGATCGCGCTGATCGTAACCGGAGTAATGAGAAGCCGGATGAAGACTGTACATATGAAGCCGGATGCAGCAGATTATATGAAAGACGGAAGTCTTCATATTAACAGAAGCCGGGATATATTTCTGTATCATCAGGTCACACGTACGGCGAAGCCGAAGGAAGAGAGTTCCGGTGGCGGTGGAAGCAGTACCCATACAAGTTCTTCGGGTGAGACGCATGGGGGTTCCAGTGGATCATTTTAACTGACTGGCATGACATATAAAAATCCTGATCTTTTATATTATTTTATGGGATAACCATAAAATGACAGGAAAGATTGGGATTTTATTTTGCGCAAAATTACGGATACCGGTTGCAAGACATCAGAGAATATGATACAGTACAAGGTGGTTTGTTTTGTGTAGAGACAGTTGTCCGGCAAAAAGAAAATAAACTGCGAAGCGGATTGCAAATATCCGCCTGACGATAACAGATTTCTGCACAAAAGAATTATAAAATGAAATAAAAAACAGAAATAATGGAGAGGACATGAAAAAATACGTTGATAATTTTATGCAATACCGGTTTCTTTTGTCAGAACTGGTAAAAAAAGGGATTAAGCTGAAATACAGACGTTCTTATCTGGGAATGATATGGTCTATGTTGGAGCCGTTGCTTACCATGATCGTGCTTACAATTGTATTTGGTACTTTGTATGGAAATACAGACAGGACCTTTCCTGTATATATCCTGACCGGACGACTCCTGTACAGTTTCTTTTCACAGTCCACCAAGGCCGCTTTGAAATCTATACGTCAGAACTCGGCAATGATCAAAAAGGTATATGTACCCAAATATTTGTATCCGCTGTCCAGTGTGCTTTTTAACTATGTGATCTTTCTGATCTCACTGATCGTACTGGCAATGGTGAGTGTGATACTTGGTGTAAAGTCTACGTTCTATCTGCTTCAGGCACCAATCGCACTGATACTGATTCTTATTATGTCATATGGATGCGGAATGATCCTGGCAACAATAGGTGTATTTTTCAGAGATATGGAATATCTCTGGTCTGTAGCACTTATGCTGGTTATGTATACATGTGCGATTTTCTATTATCCTGAAAAGCTTTTGAAGAGTGGATGGGCATGGATACTGAAATATAACCCATTGTATTGTGTGATTGATATTTTCAGATGTTCAGTATTTGGAAAAGCGATGAATATTCATTATTTTGCATATGCACTTATCTTTTCCGTTGTGGCAATGGTGATTGGATTATTCTGCTTCAAGAAGAAACAGGATGATTTTATTCTTTACATCTGAGAACTGAGACAGAAAGCTGCAGGGCAGCGGAACGAATTATTTTTGAAAAATAAGGAGAAAAAATGAGCAAACAACCAGCGATTATTGTTGATAATGTGAGTATGAAATTTAATCTCAGCAAAGAGAAAGTAGACAGTCTGAAAGATTATATTATCAAGTCAATTAAAAAAGAGATTAAATATAATGAATTCTGGGCTTTGCAGAATGTGAGCTTTACAGTGGAAAAAGGAGACAGGGTAGGAATCCTCGGACTGAATGGTGCAGGAAAGAGTACTCTTCTTAAGGTTATCGCAGGCGTTTTCAAACCAACAGAAGGTTCAGTTACAAAACATGGGAAGATGGTTCCGCTTCTGGAACTGGGTGCAGGATTTGATCAACAGTATACAGGAAAGGAAAATATTTATCTTTACGGAGCAATGCTTGGATATTCCAAAGAATTTATTGATGAGAAGTATGATGAGATCGTGAAATTTTCCGAATTGAAGGATTTTATTGATGTGCCGATCAAGAACTATTCATCAGGTATGAAATCCAGACTTGGATTTTCGATTGCTACAGTGGTTTCTCCCAAAATTCTGATATTGGACGAGGTATTATCTGTAGGTGATGCGAAATTCCGTAAGAAGAGTGAGAAGAAAGTACTCAGCATGTTTGATTCGGGTGTAACAGTGTTGTTTGTCTCTCATTCTCTGGCACAGGTTCAGAGAATCTGTAATAAGGCGATGATCCTTGAAAAAGGAAAACTGATCGCTTACGGAGATATCGATACGATTTCTAAACAGTATGAGAAAATGACTAACTGACAGGGACAGACAGAGATATCTGTCTGACAGAGAAAAAATTTAAGAAGTCAGAAATATCCGGAGGAGTATATGACAAACGGATTAAAAAAAGAAGATTCAGCAGCTTTAAAAGGTCTTGCAGTGTTACTGCTGATCTTTCACCACTGCTACCGTCTTGCAGACAGAATCGAAAGATATCAGGTGGATCTGTGCGGGCTGACAACAGAACAGCTTGTTGCTATTGCGGAATGCTGTAAAATCTGCGTGGCAATATTTGCATTTGTATCCGGTTACGGGCTGATGTATGGATATTCGGCTAAAATGAAAAATAAAGAAAAGTATGCAGTATCAGAATGGATATCCGGACATCTTCTTTCCACTATGTCCGGATTCTGGTTTACTGCAGCTGTATCCTATCTTATTTACTTTGGACTTGGACTTAAGGATCCGAGCAAGTGGGGAGAAACCTTTTATGAAAGAGGATTCGCCGTATTTGCAGATATACTGGGAATCTCCAGACTTTTGGAGACTGAAAGTCTTAACGGGGCATGGTGGTATATGAGTGCTGCGTTTGTATTTATTATATTGCTTCCTCTGTTAGATGGGACGATTGAGAAATTTGGAGGCATATTCTGTATTGCAGTTATCTTTTTGCTTCCTAGAATTCTAGGTATTGGATTTCAGGGAGGCTCAAAGCCATATTCATTTCTTTTGATATTTGTGGCAGGAATGTTATGCTGTAAATATAATTTCTTTCAAAAATTGCATGAATACAGGCGGAAAAAATTAAAATTCATCTGTTTGTCTGCTTTACTGTGTGCCGGCCTTTTCTTGTACCATAAAATCGACCTGAAAATTTTCTGGGAATTCCGGTATGCACTTGTTCCATTCCTGCTGATTCTCTTTTGCGTTGAATATTTGTTCAGGATTACGCCTGTATCCTTGTTCCTTCAGTATCTGGGCAAGCATTCCATGAACATCTGGCTGGTACATACATTTGTGAGAGATTCTCTGGGAAAATATGTATTTGCATTAAAAAAATTCTGGCTGATTCCTGTTGCAGTTCTTGTGATTTCGCTGGGAATCAGTTACTGCCTGGATTTTCTTAAGAAGATTACAGGATATCAGAAACTGATACGGCTGTTAAAGAAAAAGGTGACGGAACATTATGCGGTACAGGAATGATTTTTCGAGAGGATCGCAATAGGATTTAGAGTGGACAATAGTGACGGATGGGAGAGCGTATCATGAAAATACTGCAGATTGGAATGGGAAATGTTGCCGGAGGTCTGGAAGCATTTGTGATGAATTACTATAGAGTTCTGGTGCATATGGATATACAGTTTGATTTTGTGTGTATGTATGATAAAATTGCATATGAAGAGGAAATCAGGAAACTGGGTGGAAGGATCTACTATATTCCAAATGTAAAAAAGAACTATCAGGGCTATATAAAAGAACTGAAAAAAATATTAAAAGAAACAAAATATGATGCAGTACATGTAAATATGCTTTCAGCTGCAAATATTGTTCCGTTACGTGTGGCTCATACAATGAAAGTGCCAAAGATAATTGCGCACAGCCACAGCTCTTCCTGTCCCGGACTGATCAGAAAAATCATGGACAACTGGAACAGACCAAAGATTGCAAAATATGCTACTGACAGGATTGCATGCGGAGAAATGGCGGGCAGGTGGCTGTTTGGAGATAAAGCTTTCCAAAGCGGTCAGGTTACGTTGATCAATAATGCCATTCAGGCAGAGAAGTTCAGTTTTTCAGAAAAAGACAGAGATTCACTCAGAAAGGAACTGGGATGGGAAAATAAAACAGTGATCGGTCATGTAGGAAGATTTGATATTCCGAAGAATCATGACAGAATGCTTGATATTTTCCAACAGATCGTTTCCGAAAAGAAAGATGTGATGCTGTGTCTGGTAGGTCCAAAGGAAGGTCTGTACAAAGAGATAAAAGAGAAAACAGTGCAGAAAGGACTGGAAGATAAGGTATATTTTGCCGGTAAACAGGAGAATATCCGCAGGTATTTATCTGCTATGGATGTTTTTCTGTTTCCGTCTGTTTTTGAGGGTGTGCCATTTGCGCTTATTGAAGCCCAGGCAAATGGACTTGCCTGCGTAATGTCAGAGGCGGTGTCTGAGGAGGCAGTTGTTTTTCCTGAGAGAGTCAGACGGCTGTCACTTGACAGAGATAATATACAGTGGGCGGCAGCAGTGATGGCAATGAGTTCTATGAACAGAGAAGCGGCTGATCTGATAAAGAAGCGGCTGTCAGATGCGCATTTTAACATTGAGACAGAGGCAAAACGTTTGAAAGATTTATATTATCATACGAGGTAAATTACAGATGGACAAGATTGATTTTGTATTGCCATGGGTGGATGGATCAGACTCAGCCTGGATAAAGCAGAGAAATGAGTATCTGGGAATTAAAAATGACCAGACACAGGACAGCAGATTTCGGGACTGGGAAAATCTGCAGTACTGGTTCAGAGGTGTTGAAAAATTTGCTCCATGGGTGAATCATATATATTTTGTGACATGGGGGCATATCCCTTCCTGGCTGAATACAGATCATCCGAAACTGACAGTTGTAAAACACGAGGATTATATTCCGAAGCAGTATCTGCCCACATTCAGCAGTCATCCCATTGAACTGAATATGCATCGGATCCGAGGTTTATCCGAACAGTTTGTATATTTTAATGATGATACCTTCATCATAAATAAAATGGAACCGGAAGACTTTTTCAGAAATGGTCTTCCAAGAGACTATTGTATAGAAACAGCGTTGGTACAGGATGATATCAATAATCCGTTTGCCTGCATTCTTATGAACAATGCGGCACTTGTAAATATGCATTATTCAAAGAGAGAAGTGATTGGCAGAAACTGGAAAAAATGGTTTCATCCTGCATATGGAAAAATGGTATTCAGAAATATGCTGATGCTTCCGTACAGGGAGTTTTCCAGTTTTAAATATTCTCATATCTCAAGCTCTTTTTTGAAAAGTACCTTTGAAGAAGTGTGGAGGGAAGAAGGCGAAGTGCTGGACAGAGTATGCAGGACACGATTCCGTTCTCCGGGGGATGTAAATCAGTATGTGATGAAATACTGGCAGTATATGGAGGGAAAATATGAACCTCAATCACCGAAAATCGGGAAATTTTTTACCATAGGTCTTCACGACCGGCAGATACATGATGTACTCAGAAATCAGAAGTGTAAAATATTGTGTATAAATGATACGGAAAATATAGGAGATTTCAGACAACAGAAAAGAAATATCAAAGATTCTTTTGAGAGTATCCTTCCCGAAAAGTCTGCATTTGAATTATCTTACAAAGATTCCGGAGGCATGTATGACAAAAAGTGCGATTAAAAAATATACGGAAAGGCTGGGCTTTTTCGGAATGATCCTGCACTATATCGGTCGTTTTATGACAAAAACAGAGCAGCAGGTCATTGGAAAGCTGACTGTGCGTTTTGGAAAAGTAAAGAAAAACCGGCTTGTGTTTAAAAATCGGGAAATGATGGACTGCACAGATAATCCGGAAGCTTTTTATGAATATCTTATAAGTTCCGGGTATAATAAAAAATATGAGATCATCTGGCTGGTCTCTGAAAAAAGAAAATTCAGAAATCAGAATACCGGAAATGTAAAATTTGTAACTGCTGAAAATAAATATGGATGGAGCAGTCCGCTGGCATATTATTATGGTGCTACAGCCGGATTTTTCTTTTATTCTCATAACAGTGCAGGACTGAACAGGTATCGGTGTAAAGGACAGACAGTTGTAAATCTGTGGCATGGGTGCGGTTATAAAGATGCAGAGCAGGGAAAGAAAAAACAGAATATAAAGCCTGATTTTGACTATGCACTTGTTCCCGGACCGGTATTTGTGAAAACGAAATCCGGACTATGGAACTGCGAACCGGACAGGCTGTTAATGATGGGATATCCCAGATATGACTGGATGCTGCATCCGTCAATGAGTAAGGATGAAATTCTGGACAGTCTGTTCGGATGGAAAGGGAAAAAAGCTGTTCTGTGGATGCCGACTTTCAGAAAAAGTGATCTGGGAGGGTGTGCGGAAAATGAAATTGAGCTTCCCTGTCAGCTTCCGGCAATACAGAATATGAACGAGCTGAAAGAACTGGACAGTTATCTAAGGGAGCAGGAGATTATTCTGATCATAAAGAAGCATCCGCTTCAGACGGAATGGGATGAGAATGAACAGGAGTTTACCAATATACGTTATGTTGCGGAAGCCCTGTTGGAGAAAAAACAGATAAAACTTTATGAACTGATAGGGATCAGCGACGGTCTGCTCTCTGATTACTCGTCAGTGGCAGTAGATTATCTGCTGTTGGACAGACCGCTTGGATATGTGCTTGCGGATTACAATATATATAAAGAAAAAAGGGGATTTGTATTTGAAGATCCGCTGGAATATATGCCGGGTGAGAAAATCTATAATGCCTGTGATATCAGAAAATTTATGAAACATCTGACTGATGGAACAGACAGTTACCGGCAGGAGAGAGCAAAGAATCTGAAACAGATGCACAATAAAACAGAAAACTATTGCAAAAGGCTTGCAGATTATTTACAATTGTAGCTGTTATATGAATGCGAAGAGAACAGTTATCTATTAATGCAATAAAACAGGGAGAATGTAATGGAGAAAAAAATAGGATATACACAGGGAACCTTTGATATGTTTCATATAGGACATCTGAACCTGATCAGAAATGCAAAAAAACATTGCGATTATCTGATTGTCGGTGTGAATGCGGATGATCTGGTAGAGTCATATAAAAACAAAAGACCGATTGTTCCGCTGGAAGAAAGGGCAGAGATTGTACGGGCCATCAGATATGTTGATGAAGTGATCGTGACGACAACCCTGGACAAAAAGCAGGTATGGGAAAAAGTCCACTTTAATGAAATCTATATCGGAGATGACTGGAAGGGCAATGCACGTTGGGAAAAGACCGGAAAAGAAATGGAAGAGCTGGGCGCTAAGCTGGTATTTCTGCCATATACCAAAGATACATCCTCAACGATGCTTCGTGAGAAATTAAAAGAATTCTAGGGAGCCAGATATGAAAAAAAGAATAAAAAAGAAAATAAAAAAACTGAAAAAATCCATTAACAAGATTAACAAGGTCAGAGTTCAAAAGGGAAGAAAAGCTATGTTGCAGGAGACATGGGCAACTGTGACCTATGGATTATATGATAATCGCAAGATCAGACGCCTTAAGAAATTCCCCCCTGCACTTGTAGAGAATAGAATGCTCTTTGAAACAAATGATGATTTTACGGATAATGGTCGTGCTTTGTTTGACTATCTTATTGAGAAAGGATACAACAAAAAGTATGAGATTGTATGGCTGGTCCATGAACCGTCTAAATATAAAGAATATCAGTTTGAAAATGTGAAATTTGTGCAGAACTTTAAGAAAGGTTCCACGATCCGAAGAGCAGAAGCATATAAATATGCACTGACATCAAAATATATTTTTTACACCCAGGCTTTTAACTGGATTGGTATGTCGAGAAGAAATCAGCTCTTTATCGATCTCTGGCATGGCTGTGGTTACAAGGCAAATAAGAACGGGCGTAAGGTTTTCTTTGATTATTGTCTGGTACCAGGGGACATTTTTATTAAGACCAAAATGGAATTTTTTGGATGTACTTCCAAAAAACTGCTCTCGTTTGGATATCCCCGTTATGATATGATGCTTAAGGGCAGTGAACGTGCAGATGAATATAAAAAGAAACTTCTGAAGGAAACAGACAGCGAGAAACTGATCCTGTGGATGCCAACCTACAGACATGCTTCCAGTGAGCGTCTGAACGAGGAAACCTTAAATAATGAATTCAATATTCCTATCATTGATGATGCAGATAAGCTTCTGGAACTGAATAAGTTCTGTAAGGAGAATCATATTCTTATTGTTATTAAGAAGCATTACCTTCAGGTACCTTATGATTTTGGTGAGAATGTCCTTACCAATATTGTTTATCTGGAGAACAGAGATCTTGCGGATAACGGACTGCAGCTTTATGAGTTTATCAACTGTTCAGATGCGCTGGTTTCTGACTATTCTTCTGTTGCAATCGATTATCTGCTGTTAGACAGACCGCTTGGATTCACACTGGATGATTATGAGGCTTATACGGAATCCAGAGGATGGGTGTTTGATGATCCGCTGGAATATATGCCTGGCGAACATATGTATAATATGCGGGATTTTGAGAATTTCATCCTGGATATTAAAAACGGAAAAGATAATTATAAAGAACAGCGTGCCAGTGTAAGAGCAAAAACACATAATGTGTGTGACAATTACTGCCAGCGTGTGTTGGATTATTTTAACATTACAATGTAATGATATTATATCAATTCCATAAATTACTGCAAACAATCCAATCCATCATAGCGTGAAGTCCTGTGTCAGATATCTTTGCCGTGCGTCAGCACGCCTGCAGATATCTTCCTTGTCCTTCACACTCTGCTGAACTGTCTTGATTGCATTATTTTATGGAATTGCTATAGGATATAGATATCAGAAAGTCATAACAGGAGAAAAAGATAAATGAAAATATGTATTTGGTGCACCAAGATATTTGATCTTGGCGGAACTAAGCGAGTTGTCACACTTCTTGCGAATGAACTTGTAAAAGAGCATGATGTGACGATCATGGTATATCAGGACAGATTTAAAGAAGACCGGAATATGTATCATATGAGTGAGGATATCAAGGTTGACTTTATTGATAATAATGAGTTTGTCAATCGACATCATACACCGGCTTTCTGCTGGCGTTATCTTGTTCAGAAACTGAATGCCAAATATGGGATTTTTAATAAAGAAAAATATAATGATATTCTGGCAGATGCGATTTTCCCGAAAAAGACCAGAGAAAAATGGGTAAAATATTTAAATGAGCAGAATTATGATATTATTATCACAACTGCAAGTTTAAGCCTTCGTCTGGGTATGCTGGCGCCGGAGCTGAATGCAAAGACAATCGGATGGCAGCATAACTGTTATGCCGGATATCTTGATGTTCCTAATGTCGTATTCTGGAAACAGGAATGTCTGCTCCAGGAATATCTGCCGAAGCTGGACAGATACATTGTTCTCAGTGACTATGATAAGCGCGATTACAAAAAATTTCTGGATATTGATACAGAAGTTAAAATTAATCCCCGAAGCTTCGTGAGTGAGAGAAAATGCGACCCAAAATCCAAGCGTTTCCTTATGGCTACACGATTTGTATATGCCAAGGGTCTTGATCTGATGATGGAATCTTTTGAAGAGTTCTGTAAGCAGGATGATGAATGGCAGCTGGATATTATCGGAGCCGGTGATCTCTGGAATCAGATTGTGGCGGATGCAAAGAGACGTGGTATTGAGGACAGAGTTAATTTTGTCGGTTATACAAATGAGCCGGAGAAGTATTACCTGAATTCTTCTGTTTTCCTTCTTCCATCCAGGTGGGAAGGATGGCCGATGGTTATCATGGAAGCCTTTGAATTTGGTCTTCCTGTCATCGCATTCCATACAGGAGCGATGGATCTGATTATCGATGATGGAAAAACAGGATATCTGCCGGAAGCTTTTGATACAAAGAAATTTACAGATGCGATGCTGAAGCTGGCACATGATGAAGAACTCCGCAGAGAGATGTCCAGAAATGCAATCTGGAAATCTGAGGACTTTGCCATTGAGAAGGCAGTTAAAGAGTGGAATCGTCTTTTTAATCGTGTAATGGGAATCAAGACCTTTTATATGAAAAATGAAGAACAGATTCTGGAGTGCAGGGAGAAATATCCGCTTAGAACCAGCTATGCCGAGTTTGTAAAGGAATACCAGATAAGAGATAATACAATTCTTTATGAAGCTTTTGGCGGACGTGGTATGATCTGTAATCCTTATGCTCTGTTTTTGTATCTTCTTGAAAAAGAAGAGTATCAGGATTATACCCATATCTGGGTGCTTGAGGACTTTGAGGATAACAGAAAACAAATTGAAAAATACGAAAAATATCCGAACGTGCGATTTGTAAAATATAAATCAAAGGAATACTGTAAAGAACTTGCGACAGTGAAATATCTGGTAAATAATGTAAGCTTTCCAAGCTATTTCCTTAAAAGAGAAGGTCAGGTACTGATCGATACCTGGCATGGAACTCCTCTGAAGAATATGGGATTTGATATTCCGGGAGCAAATATTTCTCAGGGAAATACAGCAAGAAATCTGCTCAGTGCAGATTATATAGTTTCCTCCGGACCTTATATGACAAAGACAGCATACAAAGATTCGTATAAAATGCAGAATCTGTATGAAGGCACAGTGCTGGAAGAGGGCTTCCCGCGTAATGATAAGCTTTTTGACAGTGACAGAGCAGAAGTGATACAGGAACTTAAGGATTGCGGAGTGGACGTAAAGGAAGATAAAAAGATTATTCTTTATGCACCGACATGGAGAGGCGAACAATACAGCCGTCCGGATACAGATTTGCAGGATGTCTATAAGCTGATCAATGTAATGGAGAACAGTATAGATACAAATGAATATCAGATCTTTGTCAAGCTTCATCAGATCGTATATCACTATATGAAAGAGAATGCCATGGAACCTGGTGATGCGCAGACAAAATTTATTCCTGCAACAATGGATACAAATGAGATTTTGTCAGTGACAGATGTACTGATTTCTGATTATTCCAGTATTTTTTATGATTTCATGCTGACAGGAAAACCGATTCTGTTTTATGTGCCGGATGCGGAGAATTTTGAAGATTACAGAGGTCTGTACTTCGGATTTGACAAACTTCCGGGACCGGCAGTGTCTACCCCTGAGAAGCTTGGTGAACTTCTGAAGGATCTTCCGGGAGTGGCTGCTTCCTGTAAAGAGAAGTATGAAAAAGCAAGAGAACAGATATGTCCGAGAGATGATGGAAAAGCATGCAAACGTATAGCAGAAGTCCTGCTTGATGGAAAAGAACCGGTAAATCCGATATATCTGAATCAGACAGATAAAGTAAAACTTCTGGTATATGCAGGAGATTTCAGTGATACACAGGAGACAAAGGCATTCTATGAATTTCTGAACAAAGTGGATTATGAGCATTTTGATGTGACGTTGATCGGGAATGGTGCAAAAGAAGAGGAGTCTTCTGAGAAACTGGATAGTCTGCCAAAAGAAATCAGGGTTTTATACTGGAAGCGTTCCTACCCGGCTACGGACGAAGAATATGTATGTCATAAAAAGTTTATGAAATCTAAGAAAACAGAAGTGCCGGAGATGCTTCTGGATTTTTACAGGCGTGAGCTTCGCAGGATGATCGGAATGTCAAAGTTCGACTATGCTCTGGTATTTACTGATATGAAGAAGTTCTTTCCTGCAATGTCAGGGGCTCTGGATGTGAAGCAGATATTTAATATAGAAAACTGGCAGAATTTGTTGAAGTGTTAAAGCTTCATTGAAGCTTCACAGACAGATCAGAACCTCATTGGAAAGAGGCGGAAAACGGTATATTTTAAAAGATATGTAAGGCAGTCTGGCAGGTATTGGGCCAGGCTGCTTTTCTGAATACGGATCTTGAATTATCATTTTATGGACGCAGATAATTACGCATGGATTTCAGTGCATTTTTTTCGAGACGGCTGACCTGTGCCTGGGAGATGCCGATTTCCTGAGCTACTTCCATCTGCGTCTTTCCTTCGTAGAAGCGCAGTTCTATGATATGCTTTTCGCGGCTGTTCAGCCTCTGCATAGCTTCGCGGAGAGCAAGATTTTCAATCCAGCGTTCTTCTTTGTTTTTTTTGTCACTGATCTGATCCATGACATAAAGAGTATCACCGCCTTCTGTATAGACCGGTTCAAAGAGACTCACAGGATTTTGGATAGCATCAAGGGCATATACGATCATTTCTTTTTCGATACCAATTTCCTGTGCAATTTCGGTAACTGTAGGTTCTTTCAGGTGCTGCTTCATATAATTTTCGCGGGTATAGATTGCTTTGTATGCAATATCACGAAGAGAACGGCTGACGCGGATACTGTTGTTATCCCTGAGATATCGTCTGATTTCGCCTATGATCATTGGAACTGCATAAGTGGAAAATTTTACCTGTAAAGTGGTATCAAAGTTGTCAATGGCCTTGATCAGACCAATACATCCGATCTGAAAAAGGTCATCGGCATTTTCGCTGCTGTTCTGAAATCGTCGTATTACGCTGAGAACAAGACGTAGATTTCCTTTAATGTACAATTCACGTGCCTGTTCATCGCCGCTTTTGATCCGTCTGAACAGTTCCGCTTTTTCTTCTGCTGTAAGAACAGGAAGTTTCGACGTATTGACTCCGCAGATTTCAACTTTGTTCAGTGCCATCTTATTGAATCCTCCTTATTATCTCTGGATGTAAACCGACTATTCGCAGATATGAGCCAGGATCCTCCGAAATCATTTCAGGAAATAAAAAAAGGACAGTGGCTGCCGAATAGTTGTCATATACTTCAGTAAGAATGATTCTCATATAGCAGTGGATTTATACTTTGACCGGGAAAATATAAAAAATATAGGTCCTTGACAATTCTCTGCGGTGAAATATCAGCCTTTAT
Organism: Blautia sp. Marseille-P2398; assembly: GCF_964240315.1. Lineage (NCBI taxonomy): Bacteria > Bacillati > Bacillota > Clostridia > Lachnospirales > Lachnospiraceae > Blautia > Blautia sp. Marseille-P2398. The sequence continues at coordinate 71,363 of NZ_CAXSTD010000001.1, read as the reverse complement.
GGAAACATTTTTCTTCGTCTATTTTCACAAGGATGATATCGTCCCCGATCTGGCTGATACATTCCCAGGGAATGATATATTCATTATCACGTCCGAACAGGCAGCAGAATCTTCCGGGGCCTGGAAGTATAAGGGCGGTGAGTTGACTGCTTTTGCAGTCAAATTCCGCATCAATGGGACATCCGAGACTGCGGCAGGTACAGATATTAATTACTTCTTTTTGCTTTAATTCACAGATTTTCATAAATCAGATACAGTCCTTCCGGTTAAAATCAGACTGTCGTGCCAATGCTTTCAGAATCTGATATGCGTTTGATAACAATTTATGTATTTTTGCAAAAATTTATGCAAGTCCTTTTATTGACACCTTAAATAGAAATACAGTATAATAAAACTATATATAACTGTTTGTATTTGTGTTACTGAGAATGGAGTGAACAGTAACGTATTTGTAGCCGTTTAACCGAATCAAGTATATAGTACATAAGCAGAAAACAGTAATACGAATTAAAGGGGGACGTCGTATGAAGTGTCCATTTTGTAATCAGGATAATACGAGAGTAGTTGATTCCAGACCGGTAGAAGATACCAATTCTATCCGTCGCCGTCGTTTGTGTGATGCCTGCGGAAGGAGATTTACCACATATGAAAAGGTGGAAAGTATTCCGCTTACTGTGATCAAAAAAGATCAGAACAGAGAACAGTATAATCGCAGTAAAATTCAGTCGGGAATTCTGAGAGCCTGCTATAAAAGACCAATATCCATAGATAAGATTGAAGAGATGATGGATGCCATAGAGGGAGAAATCTTTAATACCGAAGAGAAAGAGATTTCCAGCACCAGAATTGGTGAGATCGTTATGGAACATTTGAAAGATCTGGATGCAGTTGCTTATGTACGTTTTGCGTCTGTATACAGAGAATTTAAAGATGTCAGTACTTTTATGGACGAGCTGAAGAAGTTTATGAATTAAATAAGAGTTCTGTGTGAACAAGTAATGTATGAATGCTCTGTGTGAAAGGATTTACGGGCAAATATAAAGAGCCGACGAGAATAATATCCCGCCGGCTCTTTATGTGTATTTTTATGGGGGTAATTAACTAAAATAAATTAAACAATACCCTGAGCGATCATAGCATCTACAACTTTCTCGAAGCCTGCGATATTAGCGCCTGCAACATAGTTGCCTTCCATATCATAACGCTTGGAAGCATCATCAACTTTATGGAAGATATCAACCATGATCTGATGAAGTTTTGTATCAACTTCTTCTGCTGTCCAGGAAAGTCTTGCAGAGTTCTGGCACATTTCAAGTGCGGAAGTAGCAACACCACCGGCATTAGCTGCTTTACCAGGCATAAATGTTACACCGTTTGCCATAAGGTAATCAGTTGCCTCGCGGGTAGTAGGCATATTTGCACCTTCTGCAACATATTTGCATCCGTTTGCAATAAGGATCTTAACAGCATCAAGGTCAAGTTCATTCTGAGTTGCGCATGGAAGATAGATATCACATTTGATGTTCCAGATACCTTTTCCTTCTGTATAAGTAGCGCCTTCTACGCGATCTGCGTATTCTTTGATACGTCCACGTTTTACTTCTTTGATATCTTTAACGATGTCAAGTTTGATTCCTTCCGGATCATAGATATATCCGTTGGAGTCGCACATAGCAACAACTTTACCGCCAAGTTCGGCAGCTTTCTCTACTGCGTAGATGGCAACATTACCGGAACCTGTTACGATGAGAGTTTTACCGGAGATTGTGTCGTTTTTAGCTTTAACCATTTCGTTTAGCATATATACAAGACCATATCCTGTAGCCTGTGTACGAATCAAAGATCCACCGTAGGAAAGACCTTTACCTGTGAGAACACCCTCGTATAATCCACGGTTTCTCTTGTACTGTCCATACAGATAACCAATCTCACGTCCGCCTACACCGATATCACCTGCAGGAACGTCCATGTCAGCACCGATATATTTGGAAAGTTCTGTCATAAAGCTCTGGCAGAATGCCATAACTTCTCTGTCAGATTTTCCTTTAGGATCAAAGTTTGAACCACCTTTACCGCCACCGATCGGAAGACCTGTAAGGGAGTTCTTGAAAATCTGTTCGAAACCTAAAAATTTAAGGATTCCCTGGTTTACTGACGGATGGAATCTTAAACCACCTTTGTATGGTCCGATCGCACTGTTGAACTGTACACGATAACCTTTGTTTACCTGTACAACACCTTTATCGTCTACCCACGGAACTCGGAAAGAGATGATTCTTTCAGGCTCAACAAGACGTTCCAGAATGGAAAGCTTGCGGTATTTCTCTTCATTTTTGTCGATTACGACTTTAAGGGAGTCTAAAACTTCCTTTACTGCCTGATGGAATTCAGGCTCATTTGGATTCTGTGCTACGACTCTTTCGTATACTTCTTCAGTATAAGACATTATGATTTCCTCCTCGTCCATCGTATAATTATTTTTTAAATCGACGTTATTATACACTAAAGTGTTACAAATGGAAAGAGCCAAATGAAAATTTTTTTATGAAAATTTTTTGAACAAAATTTGTACTTGCGAAATGGCGCCAAGTATGAGAAAATGTTAAAAATCATCCATACAATTTATAGCAATTTCTAAAAAATACAGTATATTTATAAAAACTGCGTAAATTCGCACTGTACGTTTCGGTTCTTATATTGCCATGTATCCGTAAGAAACTGCAAATGGAAAGTCAAGCGGATATTCGCAATTGAAGCAGGGGACTTACTTGATTCGGTTAAAAAATGCCTCGCAGGACAGTAGTGCGTGAACAGTAAGCGGTAATCTGTTTTTTTATGTTCAGAAACAGAATATATAAGATGTAGACCGAAAGAGAAAAAAATGCTATAATATTTACAGAGATGTGCATCTACAAATTGTTGCGATGACAGAAACGAGGAGGGAATCATTATCGAGAGAATTGTGAAGAAAGGAGATTTATTACATGGCGGGATTTAAAACCAAAGTAACACCTGAAATTGAAAATCTGACGGAGGTTTGCAAGGAACATACAAGTCTGGATCTTTCTCTGTATGCAAAATATGATGTGAAGAGAGGTCTTCGTGATATTAATGGAAAAGGGGTTCTTGCAGGCCTGACTCAGGTTTCTAATGTGAAAGCCACAAAGATCGTTGATGGCAAAGAAGTTCCATGTGCTGGAAGTCTTTCCTACAGAGGATATGATATCAAAGATCTTACCAGAGGATTTATCGAAGATGACAGATATGGATTTGAAGAAGTTACCTATCTTTTATTATTTGGCAGTCTTCCAGATAAGAAACAGCTTGCAGATTTTACACAGCTTCTGGCAAATCAGCGGTCACTTCCTACAAATTTTGTGCGTGATGTTATAATGAAGGCTCCGAGCAAGGATATCATGAACGGGCTTTCCAGAAGTGTGCTTACTTTATATTCTTATGATACCAACCCTGACGATACATCATTGCCGAATGTGCTCAGACAGTGTCTGAATCTGATCAGTGTATTTCCGCTTTTATCTGTTTATGGATATCAGGCTTATAACCATTATATTAAAGATAAGAGTCTCTATATCCATAATCCGAAGAAAGAACTTACCACAGCAGAGAACATTCTGAGAATGCTTCGCCCGGATAAGAAGTATTCACATCTGGAGGCAAAGATTCTGGATATTGCGCTTATCCTTCATATGGAACATGGCGGAGGTAATAACTCTACATTCACAACTCATGTGGTTTCCTCATCAGGAACTGATACATATTCTGCGATTGCCGCAGCACTTGGCTCATTAAAGGGACCAAAGCATGGCGGTGCCAACATTAAAGTTGTCAGGATGTTTGATGATATGAAGAAGGAAGTTAAGGATTGGAAGGATGAAGACGAGGTCCGGACATATCTGAAGAGACTTCTTCATAAAGAGGCATTTGACCGGAAGGGACTGATCTATGGAATGGGACATGCGATTTATTCAGTGTCTGATCCGCGAGCTGAAGTTTTCAAGGCATATGTGGAAACTCTGGCAAGGGAAAAAGGCAGAATGAAAGATTATGCCCTGTATTCTATGGTGGAACGTCTGGCACCTGAAGTAATTGCAGAAGAGCGTCGTATTTATAAAGGTGTAAGCGCCAATGTAGACTTTTACAGCGGTTTTGTGTACAGTATGCTGGATCTGCCACTGGAATTATATACACCGATGTTTGCAGTTGCACGTATCGTAGGATGGAGTGCGCACCGTATGGAAGAGCTCATTAATGCAGATAAGATCATCCGTCCGGCATATAAGAATGTTCTGGAACCGGCAGTATATGTTCCTCTTAATGAACGCTGATCATAATGATTCAGTATTTCGGGGACAGCGTACTGTCAGACACTTATCGCTGATCTTGTTTTCAGAAAAATATAAATAAAGGAAATGACTACGGATGTTTAATTGCTTTTTTCCGGATGAATATCTGGATTCTACCTATGTGATAAACTTCGATGATCTGTATGCGCAGGGATACAGAGGACTTCTGTTTGATATAGATAATACTCTGGTACCTCATGGTGCACCGGCAGATGAGAGAGCATGTGCGTTGTTTGCACATCTGAAGGAACTTGGATTTAAATGCTGTTTTCTGTCAAACAACCAGTACGAGAGAGTTTCTTCTTTTAATGATGCGATAGGAGCGCAGTTTATCGAGAATGCACACAAGCCTTCAACAAAAAATTATATCAGGGCAATGGAACTTCTTGGGACAGACAGAAGTAATACAGTTTTTATAGGAGATCAGCTCTTTACTGATATATATGGTGCGAAACGCACAGGAATCCGGAATATTCTGGTGAAACCACTCAATCCGAAAGAAGAGATTCAGATCGTACTGAAACGATATCTTGAAAGAATTGTACTATATTTTTACCGCAAAGAGGAGGGGAATTCATGAACCATATTGTTATCATAGGATTTATGGGTTCAGGTAAGACAAGAGTAGGAAAACGGCTGGCAAAAGATTTCAATCTTCCTTTTGTAGACGTTGACCGCGTAGTATCAAAGAAGATGAACCTTACAATGAAAGAAATCTTTGACAGATTCGGAGAACCATTTTACAGAGCTCTTGAGACAACTGTGATCAAGGCACTGATCGATGATCCGGAACAGAAGATCATTTCTCTGGGGTCCGGTCTTCCGATGCAGGAACAGAATGCAAAATATATTAAAAAACTGGGAACTGTAGTATATTTGAAGGGATCTTATGCAACGTTGAAGAAGAGACTGGAAAATTCCAGCAGCAATCCTCTGATCGAGGGAGAAGACAAAGAAGATAAGATCAGAAAACTTCTTAAACAGCGCGATCCGGTTTATACAAAGTTTGCAGATGTTGAGATGATCACAGGAGACAAGCCATTTGAGGATCTGATTGGTCAGCTTGAAGAAAAATTAAAAACATGTGTAAAAAATAGTTGAAAAAAACAGCAGAATATTATAAAATTAAATAAGAGTGTGTCACAAAACTGAGAAAAGCATGAGAGGGACACACACTTTGAACGGCTGTTGTTGTCAAAAGACACAGCATTGCTGAACTGTACTATTAAGGAGGAAATATAACTATGATTTCAGCAGGTGATTTCAAAAACGGTATCACACTTGAAATTGACGGAAACGTATGTCAGATCGTTGAATTCCAGCACGTAAAACCAGGAAAGGGTGCTGCTTTCGTAAGAACAAAATACAAAAACATTATTACAGGAGCAGTTCTTGAGAAATCTTTCCGTCCAACAGAGAAATTCCCGGCTGCACGTATTGAGCGTGTAGATATGCAGTATCTGTATGATGATGGTGATCTGTACTACTTCATGAACGTAGAGACATACGATCAGGTTGGTCTTACAAAAGATCAGGTTGGAGATTCTCTTAAATTCGTTAAAGAGAACGAGATGGTTAAGATCTGTTCCCACAACGGAAATGTATTTGCTATTGAGCCTCCTCTGTTCGTAGAACTTGAAGTTACTGAGACAGAGCCGGGATTTGCCGGAAATACAGCACAGGGTGCTACAAAACCGGCTACTGTAGAAACAGGTGCACAGGTTCAGGTTCCGCTGTTCGTTAACCAGGGCGACAAACTGAAAATCGATACAAGAACAGGAGAATATCTTTCTCGAGTATAATCAGGATGAAACCAGTTGTTTTTTCTGATTAACAGTTGTAAAGAGATAATCAGACTGCCATCGGTAAGATCCGGTGGCAGTTTTTATCTTTGATTGGAATAGGAGAAAAAATATGGAATACGTAACACTTGGAAAAACCGGTCTCAGGGTTTCCAGAATGGGCCTTGGCGGGATACCGATCCAGAAAATTGATGCGGAAGGAACAAAGACACTGCTGCATAAGCTGGCAGACCGGGGAGTAAATTATATTGATACAGCCAGAGGATATACGGTCAGTGAAGAATATCTGGGATATGCACTGGAAGGTATCAGGGACAGATTTATAATTGCCACAAAGTCCATGGCACGTACAAAGGAAGCCATGGCTGAAGATATTGAGAAGAGTCTTCATAATCTTCGTACAGATCATATTGAATTATACCAGGTGCATAATCCGAGTATGGAACAGCTTGATCAGGTGCAGGCGGCCGGTGGTGCCCTTGAAGCACTGCAGGAGGCAAGAGCAGCAGGAAAAATCGGACATATTGGTCTGACCGCTCATTCTGTGGAGGTTTTTGCCCGGGCTCTGGAGCTTGACTGGGTGGAAACTATTATGTTTCCATATAATATTGTAGAGAGTCAGGGGGAAGAGCTGATCTCAAAATGTGAGGAGAAAAACATCGGCTTTATTGATATGAAACCTCTGGCCGGTGGTGCAATTGAAAATGGAACGCTGGCATTGCGTTATGTCTGTTCGAATAAGAACGTTACTATTGTGATCCCGGGAATGGCGGAAGAGAAGGAAATCGAGGAGAATATAAAGGCCTGTCTTGATGATTCCCCGTTAAGCGAGAAAGAATTGGAGGAAGTTCAGACAGTACGGAATCAGCTTGGCACAAATTTCTGCCGCAGATGTAATTACTGTGCTCCATGCAGTGTGGGAATCGATATTTCGGGTGTGTTCCTGTTCGCAGGCTATCTTAACCGTTACGGGCTGGGAGACTGGGCAAGAAACCGTTACAGTTCTCTTGCGGTGAAGGCTTCCGCCTGTATAGAATGCGGCAAATGTGAAACCAGATGTCCGTACCATCTGCCAATCCGCGAAATGCTGAAAGAATGTGCACAACAGTTTGGTGAATAAAAAACATCCACAGGGAATTACCCTGTGGATGTTTTTTATGGACCTGGCGGGAATTGAACCCGCGTCCGAAAGCCTATTCATTGAGGCATCTCCCATCACAGTCGCTGTTTTAACATTCCCTTGGATGTACGCCCACCGACAGGCTTACAACCTTAGTAGCTTCATGATACATCTACCGGGGCAAAGCTTACCCGGCAAGGTTTCTCACATGGTTGACGTCAGATTCCTGAAGTGTGAGTGCATCAGGGCTGACGAGCAGCAATTAGGCTGCTAACGCGTACTGTTCGTCTGCGTTTATATTTAGTTTCCCGGTTGGTACGCAGTCTGGGAGTCTGCGGATGGCTTCCCCAACTTCAAAGCCCCCGTCGAAACCAGTACAAGCCCTGAAAATGAGTCTGCAACGCTGTTTTTTCATAAAACAGCACTGGTGATGAGACGAAAGCACTTTTTAATATTGATATATCATTCATTATATAAGATATATCGACTGATTAACAGTATAGAAATAAAAACAGAATTTGTCAAGAAGATTTTTATATTTGGGCCTGCTTGGTGTTGTGAACAGCAATACTTATAATTTTTCTGTCATATGTTCACAAATCTTACATAAATCTCTGCTATAGTAACCATATGAAAGATAAAATCTGTTGCTGAGGGCGATTTTCCCGGATTTTGCGCTGTGGCTGTAAAGGCGCTGAACAGTCGTGGATTTTAACAATACTCGGAAAACAGTATAAATAAAAAGTAAAAACTGTTTCGGAAAATAATGAAGAAAAACGGAGGGGATCAAATGGATACATTAAAAATCCTGGTGGTGGACGATGAGAGCCGCATGAGAAAGCTGGTAAAGGATTTCCTGACAAAGAAGAATTTCCAGGTACTGGAAGCCGGTAATGGTGAAGAAGCTATGGATATCTTTTATGAGGAGAAGGACATCGCACTGATCATTCTGGATGTCATGATGCCGAAGATGGATGGATGGGAAGTTTGCCGTGAGATTCGCAAGAACTCAAAAGTTCCGATCATTATGCTGACTGCAAGAAGTGATGAGAGAGATGAGCTTCTTGGATTTGATCTGGGGGTAGATGAATACATCTCCAAACCATTCAGTCCGAAAATCCTTGTTGCAAGAGTGGAGGCAATTCTGAGACGTACAGGTCAGAATAATCCTGAAGATGTGATTTCAGCAGGCGGCATTGTTATAGATAAAGCAGCACATCTGGCTACTGTGGATGGTAAGCCTATGGAACTGAGCTTTAAGGAATTTGAACTTCTGACATATTTTCTGGAGAATCAGGGAATCGCACTTTCCAGAGAAAAGATCCTGAATTCTGTATGGAATTATGACTACTTTGGAGATGCCCGTACGATTGATACCCATGTTAAGAAGCTCAGAAGTAAAATGGGAGATAAAGGTGAATATATAAAGACTGTATGGGGTATGGGATACAAGTTTGAGGTAGACGAATGACAGGAAACGGAAAAACAGATAAAAAATTTCATACTCTGCAACATCAGATTTCAGTAGTGTTTATATGTCTGTTACTGCTTTCGATCTTTACCATTACTCTGATCAATGGTCTTTTTCTTGAAAAATATTATGTATCCAAAAAAGTAGAAGTGCTGGAGGAGGCAAAAGAAGTGTTGTCTCAGATGAATCTGGATGACATCCTGCAGTATGATACAGATATAGAAGAGGACAAAAAAGGGGCAACAGATGAGATTTCGGATGAGATTGAGAGGAGCAGTTCCAGAAATAACCTTACCTGGATCATAGTAAATGAGGAAAACAGCGGTTATTATTACTGGGGAGAGAATAATATGGCAAAAATGCTCCGCAGTAAGCTGTTTGGGTATATTAATAATCTGGATCAGGATATGCAGCACAGTCGTGTGCTCAAAAAGACAGATACCTGTACCATGTGGCAGGTGCATGATCGCTTTGCAGGCATGGAATATGTGGAATGCTGGGGACAGTTTGATAATGGTTACTATTTCCTGATCCGTTCTCCTCTGGAAAGTATTAAGGAAAGTGCATCTATTTCCAACAGTTTTTACTTCATTGTAGGAATAATCATAATTGTGGTCAGCGGTATTGTGATTCTTGTGATGACAAATCGTATTACCCGCCCGATCAGTGAACTGACCAAATTATCAGAGAAGATGTCTGATCTGGATTTTGATGCCAGATATCAAAGCAGGGCAGGTAATGAGATTGATGTACTTGGCGATAACTTTAACAAAATGTCCAGAAAACTTGAGAGCACGATCTCAGAGTTGAAATCGGCTAATAACAAGCTTCAGAAAGACATAGAAGATAAGATTAAAATTGATGAGATGCGTAAGGAATTTCTTGATAATGTTTCTCATGAGCTGAAAACTCCTATTGCATTGATCCAGGGATATGCGGAGGGGCTGAATGAAAATATTTCCGATGATCCGGAAAGCAGGGAATTTTACTGTGAAGTTATTATGGATGAGGCTTCAAAGATGAACAAGCTGGTCAAAAACCTGCTGACGCTGAATCAGCTGGAGTCCGGTAAAGATGCCCCGGTGATGGAAAGATTTGACATTGTATCTCTGATCAGGGGTGTACTTGGTTCTATGCATATTATGATCGAACAGAAAGAAGCAACTGTGATTTTTGAAGAAACAGAACCTGTATATGTATGGGCGGATGAGTTTAAGATTGAAGAGGTTGTGACCAATTATACAAGCAATGCACTGAACCATCTGGACGGAGAACGAAAAGTAGAAATTAAGGTTCTTCAGGAAGAGGACTGTGTGAAAGTAACCGTATTTAATACAGGTACTCCGATTCCAGAAGAGGATATCCCAAATCTCTGGAATAAATTCTACAAAGTAGATAAGGCACGGACAAGAGAATATGGCGGAAGTGGTATCGGACTTTCAATTGTTAAGGCAATCATTGAGAGTATGAACCAGAAATATGGGGTATGCAATTATGATAATGGCGTGGAGTTCTGGTTCACTCTGGATTGCAGGCAGTGATAAGATATCCGGGTATTGTGAACGGAGTGAACAGTAACCGGTAGTATGACCGGAATAAAAACAGACAGAAGCAAAGAAAGCACTTTGCAACTGTCTGTTTTTGGGTTATACTGTATTGGAGCGTTTTGATCGGATATTTTATTCCGGTCTGACATGTGATCCGGAAAACCTTTGGATTACCATAATGAGGAAAACAGATAATGACATCAGGAGGATAACATGATTGCAATAATTGATTATGATGCCGGAAATATTAAAAGTGTAGAAAAAGCACTTCATTATCTTGGGGAAGAAACAACAGTAACCCGCGATCCGCAGACTTTGTTAAATGCGGATAAAGTAATCCTGCCGGGCGTGGGAAGCTTTGGACAGGCGATGGAGAATCTTCATACATACGGACTTGTACCTGTGATCCATGAGATTGTAGAGAAGAAGACGCCATTTCTTGGAATCTGCCTGGGACTTCAGCTCCTTTTTGAAAGCAGCGAGGAGACACCGGGGGTGGAAGGCCTTGGAATCCTGAAAGGGAAAATTGTTAAGATTCCGCCTGCGCCCGGGCTTAAGATTCCACATATGGGATGGAATTCCCTGCATTTTCAGAATAATGGCAGACTGTTTCAGGGAATCCCGGAACAGACCTATGTATATTTTGTGCATTCTTATTATCTGCAGGCAGAGGAGCCTGAGATTGTAAAGGCTACTACAGAATACAGCACCTGTATTCATGCTTCCGTAGAAAAGGACAATGTATTTGCCTGCCAGTTCCATCCGGAAAAGAGCAGCAAATGGGGACTGAAGATACTTGAAAATTTTGCTGCTGTGGGAAAAGACGGCAATACTGAGAAGGAGGGAAAATAAAATGTTTACAAAGAGAATTATTCCCTGCCTGGATGTAAATAACGGACGTGTGGTAAAGGGCGTAAATTTTGTGCAGCTTCGCGATGCGGGTGATCCGGTGGAGATTGCCAAAGCCTATGATGCAGCAGGAGCAGATGAACTGGTGTTTCTCGATATTACAGCATCCTGCGAACAGAGAGATACGGTAGTTGACATGGTAAGACGGGTTGCTGCCAATGTATTTATCCCGTTTACAGTAGGCGGCGGTATCCGTACTGTAGATGATTTTAAGAAACTGCTGAGAGAAGGAGCAGATAAGATTTCCGTAAATTCTGCAGCAATTGACAGACCGGAACTGATCAGTGAGGCGGCTGACAAGTTTGGAAGCCAGTGCGTAGTTGTGGCTATTGATGCCAAGCGCAGAGAAGACGGCGGATGGAATATTTACAAACATGGCGGAAGACTGGATACAGGGATTGATGCCATAGAGTGGGCAAAGAAAGTGGAAGCTCTGGGTGCAGGGGAAATCCTTCTCACAAGTATGGACTGTGACGGTACAAAAGCAGGATATGATCTGGCTCTTACCAGAGCAATTGCTGATGCTGTCTCCATTCCTGTGATCGCATCAGGCGGTGCAGGTACACTGGAGCATTTTTATGATGCACTGACCGAAGGGGGAGCAGATGCTGCACTGGCTGCGTCTTTGTTCCATTATAAAGAACTGGAGATTTCTCAGGTGAAGGATTATCTGTCTGACAGGGGAATTTCTGTCAGACGATGACCACGAAAAATATAAGAGGTGAAGGATAAGGTATGTCAGCAATTTCAGGTGACTGGCTGGAAGCCCTGAAGGGAGAGTTTCACCAGCCGTATTATGCAAAATTATATAAAACGGTGATGACAGAATATCAGACCAGGAAGATTTTTCCTCCTGCGGATGATCTGTTTAATGCATTTCATTTTACACCGTTAAACGAAGTGAAGGTAGTGATTCTGGGTCAGGATCCCTATCATAATGACGGGCAGGCTCATGGGCTTTGTTTTTCCGTAAAGAGAGGAGTGGAGACGCCGCCGTCCCTGGTGAATATTTATCAGGAGCTTCATGATGACTGTGGATGCTATATCCCCAATAACGGCTATCTAGAGAAGTGGGCGAAGCAGGGGGTGCTTCTTCTGAACACAGTTCTGACTGTACGCGCCCATCAGGCAAATTCACACAGGGGGATCGGCTGGGAGCAGTTTACGGATGCTGCGATCCAGGTTCTGAATGAGCAGGACCGTCCTATTGTATTTCTGCTCTGGGGACGTCCGGCGCAGATGAAAAAATCCATGCTGAATAATCCGAAGCATCTGATTCTGGAGGCACCTCATCCAAGTCCTCTGTCTGCTTACAGGGGATTTTTCGGATGTAAACATTTCAGTAAAACAAACGAATTTCTTGTTGCCAATGGTCTGGAACCAATCGACTGGCAGATAGAAAATATATAAGAAAAGAGGTAATGTGTAGTCAGGTAAAAGACACACAGTGATAACATGAATCAGAAAAACAATTTAGTAAAAAATGCATCCTTTCTGATGATTGCAGCTATGATCTCCAAGGTGATCGGTCTTCTGTACAAGAGTCCCCTTTCCAATATTATCGGAAGCCTTGGAATGGGCTATACAAGCCTTGCGCAGAATGCCTATATGATCCTTCTGATGATCGCATCCTTTAGTATTCCACAGGCGGTATCCAAGCTGATCTCCGAGCGTATTGCTCTGAAGGATTACAGAAATGCACATAAGTTCTTTAAGGGTGCCATGATCTATGCCATGGTGATTGGCGGAGTGGTCGGTTTGTTCTGTCTCTTTGGAGCAGGGCTGATCATCCCTCAGAATCAGAAGGATGCAATTCCGGCACTTCAGATCCTGGCTCCGACGATTTTTTTGTCCGGTATTCTTGGGGTATTCAGAGGATATTTTCAGGCATACAGAAATATGATGCCAACATCTATCTCCCAGATCATTGAGCAGGTATTTAATGCGGCAGTCAGTCTTCTGGCAGCCTGGGGATTCATCAATGCATTCTCAGATGGAACAGAGAACAGCATTGCAAAATGGGGGGCAGCAGGTTCCACAGTAGGAACCGGAGCCGGAGTGGTGACTGCATTGGCATTCATGCTTCTGGTATATGGTGTGAACCGCAGAAAAATCCTGCACCGGGTAGAGAAGGACCACAGACATCAGGAAGAGTCCTACAAAGAGATTTTTCGTGTGATTATCCTGGTTGTTTCGCCGATCATTCTCAGCGCCTTTGTTTATAATGTAAATGCTTATATCAATGGGTATCTTTTCTCGGATATTCTGGGAAGAAGAGGTGGAGATGCGGCACAGATTGGTATTTTATATGCAGAGTATGCTACTTACTTTATGACAATTATTAATATTCCTCTGACGCTGTCCAGTACGGCACCTACTTCCATGATTCCGGAGGTTTCCGCCCTGTATGCCACCGGAGACATTGAAGCGACCAGAGAGTGCATTGACCAGACCGTACAGCTTTCTATGGTAGTTTCCGCCCCATGTGCAATGGGACTGGCAGTGCTTGCACAGCCGATTGTATTTTTGCTTTACGGAAATTCCACAGGACTGGCAGCCAACCTGCTGATCCTTGGTTCTTTTTCGATCCTGCTCAATGGAATGTCAAATATTTCCAATGGAGTTCTGCAGGCAATCGGACAGCAGAGGATTCCGGTGATTACGGCTGCAATCGCACTGGTTGTGGACATTGTGGTAGTGGTAGTGCTGCTGTTTACTACAAACCTTGGAGTTTATGCACTGCTGATCGCAATGGTGATCTATTCTGTGGTTGTATGTGTGTTAAATGACAGAGCCATGAAGAAATATCTGCAGTATAAGAATCCATGGAAAGAAGGATATCTGTATCCTATTCTTGCATCTGTTCCCATGGGAATTGTTGCAGGCTGTATCTGCTATGGACTGAACATTTTTGTAAAATCCAATTTCATTTGTCTGATCGTTTCCATTCCTGTTGCTGCGGTTGTTTATCTGTTTGCTTACCTGATCATCAGCAAGCCGTCAGAATCACAGCTTAGAAGAATTCCGGGTGGAAGCTATCTGATAAGGATTGCAGAGAAACTTCCGTTCTGGCAGAATAATTAAAAACAGAAGTTATAAAAAATAAAAGAGTTATATTTCATGGTTTAAATGTATTTCTGAAATAGAAACACATTTAAAATTTCTGAAATATAACTCTTTTTTTGAGCGCGTTTGAAAAATGCTTTTCGCAAAGCAGGATATGTAGATTGCGGGATATTTCACCCGAATTCAGTTGCCGTAGCTCGCTACGGCGCCCTCATCCGGGCAAAATATACCACAAATTGTGACGCACATCTTACAGAAAGCCTTTTTCAGACACGCTCTAAGGCGGATATATTGCAAGGTAAAATACATTGCAATATATCCATTACGGTATTATTTATGCATTTTTTTCTTCTACTTTTTTCAGGTTTTTCTGAGCTGTGGAGAGCATCAGTTTGATTCGGTTGAGCTGATTGACTTCACTTGCACCCGGATCATAGTCGATGGCTACAATATTGGCTGTCGGATATTCTCTGCGGATCTCTTTGATAACACCCTTACCTACAATGTGGTTCGGCAGACATCCGAAAGGCTGGATACAAACAATATTCGGAACATCTCCATGGATCAGTTCCATCATCTCACCTGTCAGGAACCATCCCTCACCTGTCTGGTTTCCGGTGGAAACGATCGGAGATGCCATTTTTGCCAGATCTCTGATATCAGCAGGCGGTGCAAAATGGCGGCTCTGTGCAAGAGCTTCGCTTGCAGGCTTTCTCACCCATTCGATTGCTTTGATTCCCCAGTTTGCCATGGTTGCCTTGGACTTCTTGAATCCAAGATTTTCTACCTTAAAGTTCTGATTATAGAAGCAGTAGCACATGAAATCGATCAGATCCGGTACAACTGCCTCAGCGCCTTCAGATTCCAGAAGCTCTGCCAGATGATTATTTGCAGCAGGCAGGAACTTGACAAGGATCTCACCTACGATGCCGACACGCGGCTTCTTCACATCACTGATGGGAATGGTATCAAATTCATGAACCATTTCGCGGCACATTTTTTTAAACTGGCTGTGGCTGATACTGCTTCCGCTTAAGAAAGAGATCACACGCTGTTCCCAGATTTTATGTTTCCTGTTTACGATTCCCTCTTCCAGTTCATAAGGACGCATACGATATACGCATTTCATCAGGATATCTCCGAATACGGCACCGTAAGCAACTTTCTTCACTAATGGAAGCGTAAGTTTGAATCCGGGATTGCTTTCCAGACCGCTTAAGTTAACAGAGATAACCGGAATCTGTTCCATACCGGCTTTCTTTAATGCGCGTCGTATAAATGCGATATAGTTGGAAGCACGACATCCGCCACCTGTCTGTGACATGACAACGGCCGTTTTGTTCAGGTCATATTTACCGGAAAGCAGAGCATCCATGATCTGTCCCACAACGATCAGAGACGGATAGCAGGCGTCATTGTTTACATACTTCAGACCAACATCCACTGCATGCTTATTGTCATTCGGAAGCACCTCCAGGTTGTATCCGCAGGAATTGAATGCTGCCTGCAGGAGGCTGAAATGGAACGGTGACATCTGCGGGCAGAGGATGGTATAGTCCTTTCTCATTTCCTTTGTAAAGGATACTTTATCAATAGAAGCAGGTTTGACAGTACGTTTCTGTCCCTGTGCTTTCTTCGCGCGGATCGCTGCGATCAGGGAACGGATACGGATTCTTGCAGCACCAAGGTTATTTACCTCGTCAATCTTTAAGCAGGTATAGATTTTGTCACTTCCGTCAAGGATTTCATAAACCTCGTCAGTAGTAACTGCATCCAGACCACATCCAAAAGAGTTGAGCTGGATCAGATCCAGGTCATCGCGTGTCTTTACATAGTTTGCAGCAGCATACAGTCTGGAGTGGTACATCCACTGGTCATTGACGCGAATCGGGCGTTCCACAGGTGCCAGATGAGAGATGGAATCCTCAGTAAGTACGGCAATACCATAGCTGTTGATCAGATCCGGGATACCATGATGGATTTCCGGGTCAATATGGTATGGGCGTCCTGCAAGGACAATACCATGGCGTCCTGTATCTTCCAGATATTTCAGGGTTTCTTCCCCTTTTTTCTGTACATCGCGGCGTGCAGCAGCCATTTCCTCCCAGCCCTTATGCACAGCAGCTTTGACTTCTCCTGCCGGGATATCCTTAAATTCCTCTACCAGACGATTTGCCAGAATTTCCTCAGAAGTAAATGCAAGGAACGGATTGCGGAAGGTAATGGACGGATCATTTAATTCGTCTACGTTATTCTTGATATTTTCGGCATATGAGGTAACGATCGGGCAGTTATAGTGATTGACTGCATCCGGGAACTCGTTACGTTCATATGGGATACATGGGTAGAAAATAAATTTCACGCCATTGCGGATCAGCCAGGTTACATGGCCATGGGCAAGTTTGGCAGGATAGCATTCAGATTCACTTGGAATGGACTCAATACCCAGCTCATAAATCTTTCTGGTGGAAGTAGGAGAGAGCACAACCTCATACTTCAGTTCTGTAAAGAAAGTATACCAGAAAGGATAATTCTCAAACATGTTCAGAACACGGGGGATACCTACTTTACCTCGCGTTGCCTTATCAGCAGTAAGCGGTGTGTAGGAGAAAATACGCTTATATTTGTATTCATAAAGATTCGGAATATGATCTTTGTTCTTTTCCTTACCGATACCGCGTTCACAGCGGTTACCGCTTACATACTGGCGGCCTCCGGAGAATTTGTTGATAGTCAGACGGCAGTTATTGGTACATCCACGACAGTTTGCCATAGAAGTTGTATATTTCAGCTCGTTAATCTTATCAATGGAGAGCATAGTCGTTTCTGCGCCTTCCTGATGGCGTTCACGGGCAATTAGTGCGGCACCGAAGGCACCCATGATTCCGGCAATATCCGGACGAATGGCTTCGCAGCCTGCAATCTTTTCGAAGCTTCGAAGAACCGCATCATTGTAGAAAGTACCACCCTGTACAACGATGTGTCTGCCAAGTTCGGAAGCATCAGAAACCTTGATAACCTTATACAGAGCATTTTTGATAACAGAGTAAGCAAGACCTGCGGAAATATCGGATACCTCAGCTCCTTCTTTCTGTGCCTGCTTTACCTTGGAATTCATGAAAACAGTACATCTGGTACCAAGATCTATAGGATGCTGTGCAAAAACAGCAGCTTTTGCGAAATCCTGTACTGTATAATTCAGGGATTTGGCAAAGGTTTCAATAAAGGAACCGCATCCGGAGGAGCATGCTTCATTTAACTGTACGCTGTCAACGGTCTTGTTGCGGATCTTGATACATTTCATATCCTGTCCGCCGATATCCAGGATACAGTCTACCTCTGGGTCAAAGAATGCAGCTGCATAGTAATGGGATACGGTCTCAACCTCGCCCTCATCCAGGAGCAGGGCCGCTTTGATCAGAGCCTCGCCGTAACCTGTAGAACAGGAATAAGCGATCTTTGCGTCTTTGGGAAGCAGTTCATAGATTTCTTTAATAGAACGGATGGTAGTTTTTAACGGGTTTCCGTTGTTGCTGCTGTAAAAGGAATAAAGAAGTGTTCCATCTTCGCCTACCAGTGCAGTTTTGGTTGTGGTGGAACCTGCATCAATACCCAGATAGCAGTTTCCTTTATATGTAGCCAGATCTCCTGTTTTTACTTTGTAGGAACTCTGACGTTTTGCAAATGCATCGTATTCTTCCTGAGAAGCGAAAAGTGGTTCCATACGTTCTACTTCAAAATCCAGCTTAATGGAATTGCGGAGTCTGTCTTTCATTTCTGTCAGGGAAATGGAGTTGTCTTCTTTTGCATTTAATGCAGAACCGATGGCTGCAAAAAGATGGGAGTTCTCCGGAATGATGGTGTGTTCCTCATCCAGCTTCAAAGTACGGATAAAGGATTCTCTCAGTTCGGACAGGAAGTGAAGCGGACCACCCAGGAATGCAACATGTCCACGGATGGGTTTTCCACAGGCAAGACCGGAGATGGTCTGGTTTACAACTGCCTGGAAAATAGAAGCTGACAGATCCGGTTTGGTTGCACCGTCATTGATCAGCGGCTGGATATCCGTTTTGGCGAAAACACCGCAGCGTGCAGCAATCGGGTAGAGCGCTTTGTAATCTTTGGCATATTCATTCAGACCTGTGGCATCTGTCTGGAGAAGAGAAGCCATCTGGTCGATGAAAGAACCGGTACCGCCTGCACAGATACCGTTCATACGCTGTTCTACGTTTCCGTTTTCGAAATAAATGATCTTGGCATCCTCACCGCCAAGCTCGATGGCAACATCTGTCTTTGGTGCCAGCTTCTGCAGAGAAGTAGAAACTGCAATAACCTCCTGGGTAAAAGGAACGCCCAGATGGTTGGCAAGGGTCAGACCGCCGGAACCTGTGATCACAGGATGGAGAGTCATCTCGCCATACTGGTCAAAGGCCTCCTGAAGAAGGTCTGCAAGGGTTTCCTGAATGTTCGCAAAATGACGCTTGTAATCTGCGAAAATGAGATTTTCATTCTCATCTAAGATCGCGATCTTTACAGTAGTGGAACCAATGTCAATTCCAAGTGTTTTGTAATTCATAAAGTAAATTCAAGCCTCCTCGTATTGTATATAAACAAAATTGAAATTTTCCTGTTACTGTTCACACACCACTATCCCGCGAAGTGTTTTGGCATGAATATGCCAAAATCCCGAGACATACAAGCCAAAATTCCATTGCCGCAGGCAATCTGGAATGAATTTTGGCTACGTTACTGAGAACGGAGTGAACAGTAACATTTTCCTTACTGTTTGCTGCTGATATCATGCAAAGCGTGTTGCCGGACACGAAGTAAACAGTAAAAATCTATCCTGTTCTTTCCTATTAAATATCTGTTTCCAGATATGGAATATTCCGTAATATTATACGCTAATGGTCTGAAAAAGACAATATGAAACTTTACCAATGATTACCTTATTTGCAGTTGAAAATTCAGCTATTTCGGGATATAATAGAAAAAGTGATTTTTATCAAGAGGAGAGAAAAAATGGCAGAATATAAACTTCTTAAAACAGAAGGCCGTGCCAAGCGTGCGGAGTTTCATACAGTGCATGGTACGATCCAGACTCCTGTTTTTATGAATGTGGGAACGATCGGTGCGATTAAAGGCGCTGTATCCACCATGGATTTACAGCAGATTGGAACACAGGTAGAATTATCAAATACTTATCATCTTCATGTGCGTCCGGGTGATAAAATAGTAAAGCAGTTAGGCGGTCTTCATAAATTTATGGTATGGGACAAACCGATCCTTACAGACTCAGGCGGATTCCAGGTGTTTTCCCTTGCAAAGCTGAGAAAGATCAAAGAAGAGGGAGTTTATTTTAATTCCCATATTGACGGGCATAAGATCTTTATGGGACCGGAAGAGAGTATGCAGATCCAGTCCAATCTTGCCTCCACCATTGCCATGGCATTTGATGAATGTCCCAGCAGTGTGGCTGACAGGGATTATGTGCAGAAATCTGTAGACAGGACCACAAGATGGCTTGCCCGCTGTAAAGCAGAAATGGCGAGACTGAACAGTCTGCCGGATACCATTAACAAAGAACAGCTTCTGTTTGGAATCAACCAGGGTGCTGTTTATGAAGATATCCGTATTGAGCATGCCAAAGCGATCTCTGAAATGGATCTGGATGGCTATGCTGTCGGCGGTCTGGCAGTTGGAGAAACCCATGAAGAGATGTACAGGATCCTGGATGCGGTAGTCCCCTATCTTCCTCAGAATAAACCTACTTACCTGATGGGTGTGGGAACACCGGCAAATATTCTGGAAGGTGTTGAGAGAGGAATTGATTTCTTTGACTGCGTATATCCAAGCCGTAACGGCCGCCATGGACATGTATATACCAATCATGGAAAGATGAATCTGTTCAATGCAAAATATGAACTGGACACACGTCCTATCGAAGAAGGCTGTCAGTGTCCTGCATGCCAGCATTACAGCAGAGCCTATATCCGTCATCTTCTGAAAGCGAAGGAAATGCTGGGAATGCGTCTCTGTGTACTTCACAATCTGTATTTCTATAATCATATGATGGAAGAGATCCGAGATGCTCTTGATGCAGGAAACTTCGCAGAATATAAGAAAATGCGGCTGGAAGGCTTTGAAGAGGGCAAAATAAACTCGAAAAGATAATCTGTATATAAAATAATTATTAAATATGCCAAAAACTCTTGAAGTAAAGCGGTTTTTTGTGTATGATGTGTAGTGACGCTTTAATCAGATTGTTCTGCATGAAAACAAGATTTCATACAGAAGGTAACGGAGATTATAAGTGGATCGCAAAGCAGCTCTTCAGTATGAGCAGCCGTCAGGACGGTCTGTGAATACATGATGGACTGCAAATATGCAGAATAACAGGAAAAGTTACAGGAGGAATCAAAATGAACGCATCAAGCGGAATGGGTATGGTTGGCGCTATTGTCTGGATGGTAGTACTGTTCGGAATTATGTACTTCTTAATGCTTCGCCCTCAGAAAAAAGAGCAGAAGAGACTTCAGGCAATGTTAAATGACATGGAGGTTGGCGACAGCATTGTTACTACCGGCGGCTTTTATGGCGTTGTCATTGATATGACAGAAGAAGACGTGATCGTAGAATTCGGTAATAACAAAAACTGCCGTATTCCTATGAGAAAACAGGCAATCGCTGAAGTTGAGAAAGCCGGAAGCGCTGCCGAATAATGAAAGAGATATGAAAAAAGCGGAACCTATAGTCAGTGATGGCTGTGGTTCTGTTTTTTTTATTTTTACAGTAAAATCTCCGGAAAACAGCACTTTTGTATTTTTTCACTTTAATAGGTTGAAATCTGTCGGAAAGTGCGTTATTATAATAACAATTACGCAATTAGAGTATTTTTGGAGGAAATTATTATGGATTATAAGATTGCATTGATCCCCGGCGACGGAATCGGACCGGAAATCGTAAGAGAAGCAAAGAAAGTACTGGACAAGGTATGCGAGAAATATGGACACAGCTTTTCCTATTCAGAAGTTCTGTTAGGCGGCGCATCCATTGATGTACACGGCGTACCCCTTACTGATGAGGCAATTGCCACTGCCAAATCATCAGACGCCGTACTGATGGGCTCTATTGGCGGAGATGCAAAAACTTCTCCATGGTATAAGCTTGAGCCGTCCAAACGCCCGGAAGCAGGACTTCTTGCAATCCGTAAGGCATTAAATCTTTTTGCAAACTTAAGACCGGCTTACCTTTACAATGAGCTGAGAAAAGCCTGCCCTCTCCGCGATGAGATCATCGGAGACGGATTTGACATGATCATTGTACGTGAGCTTACAGGCGGTCTGTATTTCGGAGAACGTCAGACTATTGAAGAGAATGGTGTGAAGAAAGCAATTGATACACTTTCCTATAATGAAAACGAAATCCTCCGTATTGCCATCAAAGCATTTGAGATCGCACGTAAGAGAAGAAATAAAGTAACAAGCGTAGATAAGGCAAATGTTCTGGATTCTTCCAGACTCTGGAGAAAAGTGGTAGAGGAAGTTGCCAAAGACTATCCGGATGTTACCTTAGAGCATATGCTGGTTGACAACTGCGCAATGCAGCTTGTACGTGATCCAAAACAGTTCGATGTTATCCTGACAGAGAATATGTTCGGAGATATCCTTTCAGACGAGGCAAGTATGGTAACAGGCTCCATCGGAATGCTTTCATCTGCAAGCTTAAATGAGACAAAATTCGGTCTCTATGAGCCAAGCCATGGTTCTGCACCTGATATTGCAGGACAGGATAAGGCAAACCCTATCGCAACTATCCTTTCCGCAGCAATGATGCTTCGTTTCTCCCTTGATATGGACAAGGAGGCAGATGCAGTGGAAGCAGCAGTGCAGAAAGTTCTGACAGAGGGATACCGCACAGGTGATATCATGTCAGAGGGATGCAAGCTTGTAGGAACAAAGGAAATGGGCGATCTGATCGCAGCAGCTCTGTAAGAATTGATATTAAGAGGATTCAGCCGGCGCAGGCAGATTACGGAGTCAGGAATTTCGGTTGAATCATTAAAAATAAATAAAACAGTAAGAAAAGAGGAAATAAAACAATGAGAAGTGATGCAGTAAAAACAGGCACACAGCAGGCACCTCACCGTTCCCTGTTTAATGCTCTTGGAATGACAAAAGAAGAAATGGAAAGACCTCTGGTAGGTATTGTAAGTTCTTACAATGAAATCGTACCGGGTCATATGAACCTTGACAAGATCACACAGGCAGTTAAGCTTGGTGTGGCAATGGCAGGCGGTACACCTGTTATGTTCCCGGCAATCGCAGTATGTGACGGTATTGCAATGGGACACGTTGGAATGAAATACTCTCTGGTTACCAGAGACCTGATCGCAGATTCCACAGAAGCCATGGCAATGGCACATCAGTTTGATGCACTGGTAATGATTCCAAACTGTGACAAGAACGTACCCGGACTTCTGATGGCAGCAGCCAGACTGAATGTTCCTACTGTATTCGTAAGCGGCGGTCCAATGCTTGCCGGACATCTGAACGGACACAAGACAAGCCTTTCCAGTATGTTCGAGGCAGTAGGTGCTTATGCAGCAGGTAAGCTTGATGAAGACGGACTGACAGAATGTGAAATGAAAACATGTCCTACATGCGGATCCTGTTCCGGTATGTACACAGCAAATTCCATGAACTGTCTGACAGAGGTTCTTGGTATGGGTCTGAAAGGAAACGGAACCATCCCTGCTGTATATTCCGAGCGTATCCGTCTTGCAAAACATGCAGGTATGCAGGTTATGGAAATGTACAGAAAGAACATCCGTCCAAGAGATATCATGACAAAAGAGGCAATCCTCAATGCCCTGACAGTAGACATGGCACTCGGATGCTCCACAAACAGTATGCTTCACCTTCCGGCTATTGCTCATGAGATTGGAATGGACTTTGATATCAGCTTTGCAAACGAGATTAGCGCAAAGACTCCAAACCTCTGTCACCTTGCACCTGCAGGCCCTACATACATAGAAGACCTGAACGAAGCAGGCGGTGTATACGCAGTTATGAACGAACTGAATAAGAAGGGACTTCTTCATACTGAGTGCATGACAGTTACAGGCAAGACAGTAGGCGAGAACATCAAAGATTGTGTAAACTTAAATCCTGAAGTTATCAGACCGATTGACAATCCATACAGCCAGACAGGCGGACTTGCAGTTCTCAAGGGTAACCTTGCACCGGACGGCGGTGTTGTAAAACGTTCTGCAGTTGTAGAAGAGATGATGGTCCATGAAGGACCTGCAAGAGTCTTTGACTGCGAGGAAGACGCAATCGCAGCTATCAAAGGTGGCAAGATCGTAGAGGGTGACGTAGTAGTTATCCGTTACGAAGGACCGAAAGGCGGCCCTGGTATGAGAGAAATGCTGAATCCTACATCTGCAATCGCAGGTATGGGACTGGGATCTTCCGTAGCCCTGATCACAGACGGACGTTTCAGCGGTGCATCCAGAGGAGCATCCATCGGACACGTATCACCGGAAGCAGCAGTCGGCGGACCGATCGCACTTGTTGAAGAGGGCGATATCATCAGCATCAACATTCCGGAACTGAAACTGGAGATCAAGGTTTCTGATGAAGAAATGCAGGCAAGAAAAGCAAAATGGCAGCCTCGTGAGCCAAAGGTAACAACAGGATATCTTGCAAGATATGCTGCTATGGTAACTTCCGGAAACAGAGGAGCGATCCTTGAGGTACCAAAAGCAAAATAAAGATGAACAAGTACCCGGCGGGAATTGCAGCATAACCTGTGATTCCTGCCTGAAAAGTTAGGAGGATACGTAAAGATGCAGCTTACAGGTGCTGAAATCATCGTTGAATGTTTAAAAGAACAGGGCGTTGACACTGTATTCGGATATCCGGGCGGTGCCATCCTGAATGTATATGACGCCCTCTATGAATATAAAGACCAGATCACACATGTACTGACTTCTCATGAGCAGGGAGCATCCCATGCAGCAGACGGATACGCAAGAGCAACCGGTAAAGTCGGTGTGTGTCTTGCAACTTCTGGTCCCGGAGCTACCAATCTGGTAACAGGAATCGCTACCGCATACATGGATTCCGTACCAATGGTGGCAATCACATGTAACGTGGGAACACCGCTGCTCGGAAAGGATTCTTTCCAGGAGGTTGATATTACCGGAATTGTAATGCCTATTACAAAGCACAGCTTTATCGTAAAAGACATTACTACTCTGGCAGACACTGTACGCAGAGCATTCTATATTGCAAAGAGCGGACGTCCCGGTCCTGTGCTTGTAGATGTGACCAAGGATGTGACAGGTGCGAAATATGAATATACTGCCTGCGCTCCTGCTGAGATCACACCGAAAACAGACACCATCAAAGACGAAGACATTGCAACTGCAGTACAGATGATCAAAGAAGCGAAGAGACCATTTATTTTTACAGGCGGTGGCACGATTATCTCAGAGGCATCCAGAGAAGTGACAGAACTTGCTCACAGAATCGACGCTCCTGTATGTGACAGTCTTATGGGTAAGGGGGGATTTTCCGGAGAAGATCCTCTGTACACAGGAATGCTTGGAATGCATGGGACCAAAACTTCCAATCTCGGTGTCTCAGGCTGCGATCTCCTGATCGTGCTGGGAGCCAGATTCAGTGACCGTGTCACAGGAAACACGAAGACCTTTGCAAAGAATGCGAAGATTCTCCAGATTGACGTAGATGCTGCAGAAATTAACAAAAATATCGTAGTAGATGCAAGTGTGGTAGGAGATGAGAAAGAAGTTCTCAAACATATTCTGGCAGAGGTTCCGGAAATGAGACATCCGGAATGGACTGCACATATCAGTGAACTGAAGGAAAAATATCCGTTAAGATATGATCATTCCCAGCTTACAGGCCCATACATTATTGAAAAGCTGTACGAACTGACAAAAGGAGATGCCATCATCACAACAGAGGTTGGACAGAACCAGATGTGGGCAGCTCAGTATTTCAAATACAAAGAGCCAAGAACTTTCCTTTCTTCCGGTGGCCTGGGAACTATGGGATATGGACTTGGTGCAGCAATCGGTGCCAAGATGGGAAGACCGGACAAAACTGTAGTAAACATCGCAGGTGACGGATGTTTCCGTATGAATATGAATGAGATCGCAACAGCAGTCCGCTGTGGCAGACCTTTAATAGAAATCGTATTGAACAATCATGTACTGGGAATGGTACGTCAGTGGCAGACCTTGTTCTATGACCACAGATATTCCCATACAATTTTAAATGATGCAGTAGATTTTGTGAAGCTGGCAGAAGCCATGGGAGCAAAAGCAATCCGTATCACAAAGATGGAAGAGGTAGAGCCTGCATTAAAAGAGGCTCTGGCATGTCCGGGACCTATCGTACTTGACTGTATGATCGATCAGGATCTCAGCGTATTCCCGATGGTACCGGCAGGCGCAAGCATTGATGATATTTTTGATGAGGAGGATATGAAAAAATGAGCAGAGTGTATAATTTTTCCGCAGGACCGGCTGTACTGCCGGAAGAGGTACTGAAAGAAGTTGCAGAGGAGATGATGGACTATCAGGGAACTGGTATGTCTGTAATGGAAATGAGCCACAGAAGTGCTGATTTCCAGAAGATCATTGACGAGGCAGAGCAGGATCTTCGTGATCTGATGAAGATTCCGGATAATTATAAGGTATTATTCCTTCAGGGCGGAGCTTCCCAGCAGTTTGCAGCAATCCCTATGAACCTTATGAAGAACAAGGTAGCTGATTACATTGTAACAGGACAGTGGGCAAAGAAAGCATACCAGGAAGCACAGAAATATGGAAAAGCAAACAAGATTGCTTCTTCCGAGGATAAGACTTTCTCCTATATTCCTGACTGCAGTGACCTTCCGATCAGCCCGGATGCAGACTATGTATACATTTGTGAAAACAACACAATTTACGGAACAAAATTCAAGAAACTTCCCAACACAAAAGGAAAAACTCTGGTAGCAGATGTTTCCTCCTGCTTCTTATCTGAGCCTGTTGATGTATCCAAATATGGAATCATCTATGGCGGTGTACAGAAGAATATCGGACCAGCAGGTATGGTAATCTCCATCATCCGCGAAGATCTGATCACAGATGATGTTCTGGAAGGAACACCTACTATGCTGAAATTCAAAACACAGGCAGATGCAGGTTCTCTTTACAATACTCCAAACTGTTACTGCATCTATGTATGCGGTAAGGTCTTCAAATGGCTGAAGAAAATGGGCGGCCTGGAAGAAATGCAGAGACGTAACATTGAGAAAGCGAAAATCCTCTATGATTTCCTTGATCAGAGCAAGCTGTTCAAAGGAACTGTTGTACCGGAAGACCGTTCTCTTATGAATGTACCATTCGTAACGGGTGACAAGGACATGGATGCCAAATTTGTAAAAGAAGCAAAAGAGGCAGGACTTGTAAACTTAAAGGGACACCGTACAGTGGGCGGTATGCGTGCAAGTATCTACAACGCTATGCCAAAAGAAGGTGTGGAAGCACTGGTTGCTTTCATGAAGAAGTTTGAGGAGGAAAATGCATAATGTTTCAGTATCATTGCCTGAATCCCATTGCAGAAAAAGGTCTGGGATTATTTGATGAAGAATATAAGAAAAGCGAAGATCTGCAGGAGTGTGATGCAGTCCTTGTAAGAAGTGCAAAGATGCATGACATGGAGCTTCCTGAGAGCGTAAAAGTAATCGCACGTGCAGGTGCAGGTGTCAACAATATTCCGGTAAAGGACTGTGCAGAAAAAGGTGTGGTAGTATTTAACACACCGGGCGCCAATGCAAACGGTGTGAAGGAGCTTGTACTTGCAGGTATGCTCCTTGCTTCCCGTGATATCGTAGGTGGTATCGAATGGGTTGCCAAAGAGAAAGACCAGGAAGACATCGATAAACTTGCTGAGAAACAGAAAAAACAGTTTGCAGGATGCGAGATCATGGGTAAGAAGCTGGGTATCATCGGTCTTGGTGCCATCGGAGCAATGGTGGCAAACGCTGCTTCTGCACTTGGAATGGAAGTATACGGATATGATCCATACATCTCTATTGATGCTGCATGGAATCTTTCCCGCACCATCAAACATATCAAGAGCCTAGATGAGATTTATTCCCAGTGTGATTACATCACCATCCATGTACCTCTTCTTGACAGCACAAAACAGATGATCAACAAAGAAGCGTTAGACAAGATGAAAGACGGCGTAGTACTTCTGAACTTTGCCCGGGATCTTCTGGTTGATGAGGATGCTCTGATCGAAGCATTAGACAGCGGAAAAGTAAAGAAATATGTGACAGACTTTGCAAACCATACAGTAGCAGGACATAAGGGAATCTTGGTAACTCCACACCTTGGAGCATCCACAGAGGAATCCGAAGAAAACTGTGCAGTAATGGCAGTGAAAGAAGTGAGAGATTTCCTTGAGAACGGAAATATCAAAAACTCTGTAAACTTCCCCAACTGTGATATGGGAACCTGCGTGGCAGTAGGACGTATTGCCATCTGCCACAAAAACATCCCGAACATGATCAGCCAGTTCACCAAGATCCTTGGTGCAGAAGGCCTGAACATCGCAGATATGACAAACAAGAGTAAAGGCGAATATGCTTATACTCTCATTGATCTGGAAAGCGCAGCATCCAGAGAAGCACTGGATGAACTGAAAGCAATTGAAGGTGTTTCCAGAGTACGTGTGGTAAAATAGTAAGATACAAGTTAACGGTTTAGTATTTTTATAATGACTGACTGTTGATTTGTAATAGAGATTTATATATTTAAAATATCTCCTGTCTGATTGAGATTTTCAATCGCCAGGAGATATTTTTTGATTTTTATGATAAAAAAAGGAAGCCCAGTCTGGCGGTGCCAGAGGGCTTCCTTAAAAAATTATGATGTTAAATCAGCATCCTCTTGATTTCATAAAGTCAAGAACCTCTTCTTTGGTGGACATAACGCGAAGAGCACCCTTGCGTGTGGTGATCAGAGAAGCTGCCGCATTTGCGAATGTGAGCAGTTCTTTTAAGTTCTCTTCTGTCAGATTGTCCAGACCATGTTCCAGAACATAGTTTAAGGAACTTGCGCAGAAGGTATCGCCTGCACCTGTTGTCTCGATAGTCTTTTCCTGAAGGAAAGGAGCAGCCTCTACTTTCATGTCTTTGTAGTAAGCGCGGCTTCCGTCTTTTCCAAGTGTGATAAGGATAAGAGGAATGTTATATTTCTCTTTCAGAAGTGCGGCACCCTTGTCATAGTCTGTAGTTCCGAACAGGAATTCAACTTCGTTATCTGAGATTTTCAGAATATCGCATTTGCCAAGACCGTATTCGATCTCTGCCTTTGCGTCATCCAGAGATTTCCATAATGGCGGGCGAAGGTTCGGGTCGAAGCTGATGATACATCCGGCTTCTTTTGCAACGTCGATGGCATAGCGGGTTGCCTCGCGTACTCCTTCGTGAGTGGAAGAAAGTGTTCCAAAGTGGAAGATTCTGGAATCTCTGATCAGGTCTTCCTGGATTTCGTCTTTGGTAAGCATCATATCTGCACCCGGGTTACGGTAGAAGGAGAAATCTCTGTCTCCGTCAGGATAAGTATGTACAAAGGCAAGTGTTGTGTGTACCTCGTTGTCGATCACAAGGTTGCGGGTGTCGATCCCTACTTCCTCTACGGCATTCTTAAGCTGGGTTCCGAACATGTCGTTTCCGACTTTGCCGATGAATGCAGTTTTTTTGCCAAGCTTCTCAAGCATTGCAAGCACGTTGCATGGAGCACCGCCCGGATTGGCTTCCAGCATTGGATTTCCCTGTGCGCTGTTTCCGTTTTCAGTAAAGTCAATCAATAATTCGCCTAATGCGGTTACGTCAAAGGCTTTGTTTCCCATTTTGTATCCTCCTTGTTGTGATGGAAAGAAGCATAGTATCCGGAACAAGATTCTTTCCATAGTTAATAACATAAATTTAGCGCAGGAAAGGGAATTTGTCAAACAATTTTCTTTATTTTTTTGTGCAAAGATGCTAAAATAAACATAACTTGATTTGTTATTGTTTACAGGTGACGTTTAATGTACCATAAATACGCTGCCGGTAAGAGTAACCGATCATCGTATTTCTGACAATCGGGGAGGTAGCACAGCTATGGACGAAAAAGTATACGGCTATATGGACTGGCCGAGGATTGAAGCTATTGTGTATGGAGAGGAAACTGCTCCCAGAGATGTGATGGGACCAAGGATCACACAGGACGGAGTTCTTATTCAGGGATTTTTTCCTGATGCAGAGGAAGTAAGTGTGATCAGCGGAAAGAAAACCTATGTCTGCGAGAAAGAGGACGAGGCCGGATATTTTGCAGTATTGCTTCCTGTACGCAAGGTGCCGGAATACAGATTTCTTATAAAAATGGGAGAGACAGAGACAGAATGTTATGATCCCTATGCTTTTCCATGCCAGATCACAGAGGAAGAGGAGAAGGCTTTCTGCGCAGGTGTTTATTATGAGGCATATAAGAAGCTGGGCGCTCATCCTGTGGAGATTAAAGGAGTGAAAGGTACTCTTTTTGCTGTCTGGGCTCCGAACGCAGTGAGTGTAAATATCGCAGGTGATTTTAATGGATGGATCGGACGTGCGACTATTATGCATCGTATGCCTATGTCCGGTATCTTTGAGCTGTTTGTACCCGGGGTAGAGGCAGGGATACATTATAAATATGAGATTAAAGTCAAAGGCGGCGAAGTTCTGTTAAAGGCTGATCCTTATGGGAACAGTGCAGACCATGATCCTGAGGGAGCATCTGTGGTAGCAGATGTAAGTGCTTTTCAGTGGAATGACGGAGACTGGATGAAAGAGCGTCACAGATTTGATGACAGGAAACAGCCGGTTTCTATATACGAAACATCTCTGGAGGAATGGAAATCCGCTGAGGAGCTGGTGGAATTTCTGGCAGAGGAAGATTTTACCCATGTGGAACTCCATCCTGTGATGGAATACCTGGATGATATTACAGGTGGTTATTCTACATATGCATATTATGCACCTACTTCCAGATTTGGAAGCGTGGCGGATTTTCAGAAGCTGGTAGATGAACTGCATCAGGCAGGAATCGGTGTGATCCTGGACTGGACACCTGCACAGTTCCCGCGTTATGCCTCCGGTCTGGAGAAATTTGACGGAACACCTCTTTATGAGAGACAGAATCCGGCAGAGGCCATTCATCCGTTCTGGGGAACATTGCTCTATAATTACGGAAGCCCGATGGTGAAGGACTTCCTGATTTCCAATGCCTGCTTCTGGGCTGAGGTCTACCATGCTGACGGTCTGCGTATGGACGATGTGGATGCCATGCTGTATCTGGATTATGGCAGAAATCCGGGAGAGTGGACACCTAATATTTACGGAACCAATGAAAATCTGGATGCTCTGGAATTTCTGAAGCATCTGAATTCTGTGATAAAGGAGAGAAATCCCGGATTGCTTTTAGTTGCTCAGGAGAACGGACTCTGGCCGGAGCTGACAGACAGTGTGGAGAATGATCATCTGGGATTTGACTATAAGTGGAGTGGCGGATGGACAAAAGATCTGCTTGAATATCTGAGCAAGGATCCTATTGAGAGAAAGAATTACCATGATCAGCTGACTATGTCCATGCTCTATGCATACTGCGAACATTATATTCTGACGCTTGGCAGCAGGGATGTTGGTACATTGAAGGATTTCGCGGATAAGCTGCCTGGAAGTGAAGAACAGAAGAATGCGCAGATCAGAGAGGCTTATGCTTATATGATGCTCCATCCGGGATGCAAGATGATGGCACCGGATAAAGATATGCCAAAGGAACTGGAAGTATTTGTCAAAGACCTCAATAATATGTATCTTGCTCATCCTGCACTTTATCAGCTGGATGATGAATATGATGGATTTGAATGGGTTCAGCTGATGAAGTATGAGGAGAATGTGATCGCATTCATGAGAAAGACAGAGAAACCGGAAGAAACTATTCTGGCTGTCTGCAATTTCGCGGCAATCCCATATGAAAACTACAATGTGGGAGTTCCTTTTGCCGGCAAATATAAAGAAATCTTTAACAGTGATGATAAAAAGTACGGTGGTAATGGTGTAGTAAATACGAGAGTTAAAGCAGCGAAGAAGGCTGAGTGTGATGAGAGAGAGTATTCCATCACATTGAAGCTTCCGGCACTTGGCGTGGCAGTCTTTACCTGCACTCCGGAAGAAACTGAGAAAAAGCCTGCTGCCGGGCACAGCCAGATCAAGAAATCCATCACCAAGACAAGAACTGTACGAAAGGCTGCCGGGAAAACAAAAGCAGCTGTAAAAACCGCAGTGAAACCGGTGACGAAAAAGGTGACAAAAGAAGCACCCCAAATAGTGAATAAAACGGAGGAGAAAATACCGGTCAAAAAGGACTTGACAGAGAAGAAATAATATTATAAACTAAATGCTGTGGCTGTCAGAATTATCAATTTCTGACAGATTACAGCATAAGCTGAAATAGCTCAGTCGGTAGAGCACTTCACTCGTAATGAAGGGGTCGTGAGTTCGAGTCTCATTTTCAGCTTGAAAGATATTGGGCAATTGTAATTTTATAGAAAATCCGCTATACTGAAAAGCAGAGTATAGTGGATTTTTTATGTTTTTATGGAGGTTCGTATGGTGAGTACCTTAAAATTGCCGGTAGGAATTGAAATGATTGTAAAGAGAAATTTACGTTACTGTCCACACGCCACTATCCCGCGAGGTGTTTTGGCATGAATATGCAAAAATCCCGAGACATACAAGCCAAAATTCCATTGCCGCAGGCAATCTGGAATGAATTTTGGCTAAGTTACTGTGAACGGAGTGAACAGTAACAAATTTACTTGACAATCTCGGGCCTATCCTTTAATATAACTTTTGGATTATACCAAATAAATAATGACCGGGAATCTATCAAGAAGAATGGTTGATTTCCGGTTTTCTTATGTGGACATCATGGTCAGGAGTGCACGCAGACTGGATGGAACAGGACGGACCGGATATATCTATAATTGGAAAAATGGACATATACAGATGCGAAACCATGCAGAGACTGGCACTGTAACAGGCGTCAGCATTGGCATAAACCGATGTAGGGGCGAGAGCTTTTACGCGTGGTTTCGTATCTTTTTTAGTATAAAGAGGTATCTTTTTTACATGAAAGGAGCTGAGTATAGTTGGCAGAGGTTTCACTTGAACTGAAGGAGATAAAGAAAAGTTTTACAGAAGGCGAAGCAGTTCTGGATAATATCAGTCTTGAGATCAGTAAAGGAGAGTTTATTACTTTGCTGGGATCTTCGGGATGCGGCAAGACGACAACATTGCGAATCATTGCCGGTCTGGAACAGCCCGATGCAGGAAGTGTCTGGCTGGACGGCAGGGAAGTGACAGGTCTGGAGCCGAACCAGAGGGATGTGAATACGGTATTTCAGAATTATGCCCTCTTTCCGCATATGAATGTTGCGGAGAATATTGGCTATGGTCTGAAGCTGAAAAAAGTTCCTAAGAGTGAGATCAGGAAAAAAGTTTCTCAGATGCTGGAACTGGTGCAGCTTGAAGGATATGAAAAAAGAAAGCCTTCCGAACTCTCGGGCGGTCAGAAACAGAGAGTTGCCATTGCGAGAGCACTGGTGAATAATCCCAAAGTACTGCTTCTGGATGAGCCGCTGGGAGCACTGGATCTGCAGCTTCGCCGTGCGATGCAGATAGAACTGAAGCATCTGCAGAAGAAGCTGGGAATTACATTTATCTATATCACTCATGATCAGGAAGAAGCTATCAATATGTCTGACAGGATCGCGGTGATGAGGGACGGACGTATTGAGCAGATCGGAACACCGGATGAGATCTATAATCATCCAAAGACCAGTTATGTAGCAACATTTGTAGGAAATGCCAATATCCTGCATGGAGTTGCAGAGAGTATTCAGGGAGAGAATGCAATCGTAAAAATTGGAAATGACAGGGTAATTGTAAAGCTTGAAACAAGTCAGCAGGATACAGGGGGAAAACAATACCTGTCAGCCGGAGAAAAAGTAACTCTGGCTGTGAGAAGCGAAAATATATTGTTACAGGAAACTGCTGTAATCGGTGATACCGGTACAGATTACAGAGACGCTGTTGATATAAGTGTGGCAGACGGAAGTCTGGATGCACATAATAAGAATAGTGTATCAGGTTTACAGGCGACTGTTACAGAGAAGAATTTCGCAGGAGGTCAGCTTCGTGTAACTCTGAAGCTGAGTGATGGTACACAGTTGATCGCCAGCAGATACGGAATCGACGCATCCGTCGCAGAAGGCCAGACAGTGAGATGCAGTTTTCTGCCGACAGATGCAGTACTGGTAGACAGGGAGGACATTCATGAAGAAGCGTAGAAACCGTTCTGACAGTTCTGCATGGATGGCACTTCCACTGTACATTTTTACTATTGTGTTTGTAGTATGCCCCCTTATCTATATGGTGGCGCTGAGTTTTGCTACTCCGTCCAGAGGATTTGGGGTGACCTGGAAATTTACGCTGGACAATTACAGAAATATTCTGGAACCTGTATACCTGAATACATTTGTGGAATCACTGAAACTGGCATTTACCAGTACGATAGTGATCGCTTTGATCGGCTATCCGTTCGGGTATTTCATGGCGAGGCTGCCGGAGCACAGAAAGAAAAAGGCACAGCTTCTGTTGTCTACGCCGTTCTGGGTAAATTCCCTGATCCGTCTGTATGGCTGGATCATTATTCTGCAGAAAAAAGGACTTTTGAACTTTGTATTGATGAAACTCGGGATCATTGAGAAACCGTTGTCCATCCTGTATAGCTATCCGGCAATTGTGATCGGTATGATTTATGTGCTTCTCCCGTTTATGATCATGTCTGTATACTCCAGCGCAGAGAAGCTGGACTGGTCTTATGTGGAGGCTGCCAGAGACCTTGGGGCATCCAGACTGCAGGCATTTTTTACTATAACACTGAAACTTACACTGCCCGGGCTGCTTTCGGGTGTGATCCTGACTTTTGTGCCATCCATGGGACTGTTTTTTATTGCAGATATCCTGGGCGGAAATAAAGTGGTACTTGTGGGAAGTCTAATACAGGATCAGATGACCAGAGGAAGTAACTGGCCCTTTGCAGCAGCACTTGCTGTGGTGATGATGGTACTTACAACTGTACTGATCATGATTTACAGGAAAGTGACAAATGCCAGAGAACTGGAGGGAATCGGATGAAAAAGAATTCAAGATTTGCCGGATTTTATATGGGGCTGATTTTCTTCCTGATGTATCTCCCTATTGCAGTAGTGATCGTTTTCTCATTTAATGAATCCAAACTGCCGGTGAAATTTACAGGTTTTTCCCTGAAATGGTATCAGGAACTTTTCCATGACAGAGCAATGTTGGAAGCACTGGTGAACAGTCTGATCCTTGGGGTATTAAGCTGTCTGGTTAGTGCAGTGATCGGTACTCTGGGTGCAGTTGGGTTATCAAGGATTCACTGGAAGTCAAAAGGGGCGCTGGAATACATTTCCATATTGCCGTTAATGATACCGGAGATCATCCTTGGTATGGTGCTGATGGCATTCTTTTATATGCTGAACCTGCCCTTTGGCATGCTGACACTGTTAATAGGCCATACGGTATTCTGTGTGCCCTATATTCTGATGGAAGTGAAGGCAAGACTGGCAGGCATGGATCCGGCACTGGAAGAGGCAGCCAGAGATCTGGGGGCAGGACCGTTCAGGGCTTTCCGGGATATTACGCTGCCCTTAATTATGCCGGCGGTAATTTCAGGTTCGCTGCTTGCGTTTGCCATGTCTATGGATGATGTGGTAATAAGTATTTTTGTAAACGGACCGCGTCTGTCTACGCTGCCGATCAAGGTGTACACACAGCTGAAAACAGGAGTGACGCCGGAGATCAATGCGTTGTGTACCATTCTGCTGGCAGCTACACTGATTATTTTTATTGTTTATTCACTGATAACAAAGAAGAAAAAATAAATGATATAGCTTTTAGGAACATTCTGAACAGCCGGTCAATGCTTTTGGAACAGCCGGATTATAAAAAACAGAGAAAAATACATTCAGAGGAAGGAAAAGATGATGAACAAACTGATTGAGTTAAAAAATCTGACCAAGAATTTTGATGATCAGCAGGTTTTGCGCGGCATCAATCTGGATATTTACGAAAAGGAATTCCTGACGCTTTTGGGACCCAGCGGATGCGGAAAGACAACCACCCTTCGAATCATTGCAGGCTTTGAAGAACCAAGTGACGGAGAAGTACTGTTTAACGGGATTGAGATTTCCAAGCTTCCCCCGTACAAGAGAGAGGTTAATACTGTGTTTCAGAAGTATGCTCTTTTTCCTCATTTAAATGTGGCGGAGAACATCGGTTTCGGGCTGAACCTGAAGAAAGTCGATAAAACTGTCATCGCCCAGAAGGTGGAGCGTATGCTGAAGATGGTTGGTCTGGAAGGCTTTGGGAAAAGAGATGTAACTCTGCTCTCCGGTGGACAGCAGCAACGAGTGGCCATTGCCAGAGCCCTGGTAAATGAGCCGAAGGTTCTGCTTTTAGATGAGCCCCTGGGTGCACTGGATGCAAAGATCCGTAAACAGATGCAGGTAGAATTAAAGAAGATTCAGCAGGAAGTCGGCATCACTTTCATTTATGTTACCCATGACCAGGAAGAAGCCCTGTCCATGTCAGATACGGTTGTTGTTATGAATAACGGTGAGATTCAGCAGATCGGCTCTCCTACAGATATCTACAATGAGCCGGAAAACCGTTTTGTTGCAGGCTTTATCGGTGAATCCAATATTATCGAGGGAACCATGATCCGCGATTATCTGGTTACTTTTG
Organism: Blautia sp. Marseille-P2398; assembly: GCF_964240315.1. NCBI lineage: Bacteria > Bacillati > Bacillota > Clostridia > Lachnospirales > Lachnospiraceae > Blautia > Blautia sp. Marseille-P2398. The sequence goes on along the minus strand of NZ_CAXSTD010000001.1, from coordinate 35,142 downwards.
ACGGATTTGAGTTTGAATGTGTGGATAAGGGATTTGAGGATAATGAAGAGATCGAAGTTGTGTTAAGACCTGAGGATCTGGATATCGTAGATCCCGGTCAGGCAAAGATCAGGGGGATTGTGCGCAATATTACCTTCAAGGGCGTGCATTATGAGATCCTGATCGAGACAGAACTTCGTACTTATATGGTTCATACCACAGATTATGCGGAAGTCGGAAGGGAAGTGGGACTGAAATTCGGGCCTGAAGACATCCATGTTATGTGTAAGATGGGAAGCTACTGATGAAACAGTACAGAAATCTTATCAAACCATATCTTGTGTGGGCATTTGTGGTCATTGTCATCCCGCTGATACTGATCGCATTATATGCATTTACAGAAGATGGAAACGAGGTGCTGACGTTCTCCTTTACCCTGGAGAATTTCCGCAAATTCCTGGAAGCAACGTATATGAGCGTTATTTTCAAGTCCTTTAAGCTTGGAATCCTGACGACGGTCATCTGTCTGGGACTTGGCTATCCGCTGGCATATATTATTTCCAAATGTCCGGAGAAATCCCAGAGTCTTCTGATCCTGCTGGTAACTATTCCGGAATGGATCAATATGCTTCTGCGTACCTATGCATGGATGAACCTGCTGTCAGACAATGGTATCATCAACCATTTGCTTGGATTACTGGGGATTTCCCCGGTGACAATGATGTATACAGACTTTTCCGTAGTGGTTGGTCTGGTCTGTAACTTTATGCCGTTTATGATCATCCCGATCCATACATCCCTGAGCAAAATGGATAAATCCTTTATCGAGGCTGCCTATGACCTGGGGGCAAATAAATTCCAGACCTTCACAAAGGTTATCTGGAAATTGTCCATCCCCGGCGTGCTCAATGGAATCATGATGGTATTCCTGCTGTCTATTTCCACATTCGTTATTCCGAAACTTCTCGGAGGCGGACAGTACATGCTGATCGGTAACCTGATCGAGTCTCAGTTTATCTCAGTTGGTGACTGGAACTTCGGAAGTGCGATTTCTCTGATTCTGGCTATGCTCATTCTGATATTTATGAGCCTGATGAAGAAGATGGATAAAGATGAATAAGGGAGGACGGCATGAAACGTAATAATAAATTTTTCTCAATGTTATATGTAGTACTCTGCCTTGCTTTCTTTTACCTGCCGATCCTGGTGACGATGATCTTTTCCTTTAACTCATCCAAGTCACTGACCAGATTTACAGGCTTTTCCCTGCGCTGGTATCAGGAACTTCTCGGTAACGGGGAAGTAATTAAGGCAGTTTATGTATCTGTTACCATTGCGATCATTGCGACCATTGTTTCTACAATACTTGGAACCATTACAGCGATCGGTTTATCCAAATCAAAGAAGGTAATCAAGGAACTGCTTTTGAATATTAATAATATCCCGATCCTGAATCCTGAGATCGTAACTGCCATCAGCCTGATGCTGTTGTTCTCTTCTCTGGGATTTCGAAAAGGGTATCTGACTATGCTGCTGGCACATATTGCATTCTGTACCCCGTATGTAATTACCAGCGTTTATCCGAAGGTAAGGGCTCTGGATCCGAATATGGCAAATGCTGCCATGGACCTTGGGGCAACACCTTTTCAGGCTCTGACAAAGGTTATCGTGCCGATGATCAAAGAGGGTATTTTCGCAGGCGCGCTGCTTGCATTTACCATGTCATTTGATGATTTCGTTATTTCCTATTTCGTATCAGGAAATGGTGTAAAGAATATCTCTATTGTTGTATATAATATGACAAAGCGTATCAATCCGACGATCAATGCTTTGTCAACCATCGTGATCGTAGTCATCATCGTGGTACTGCTTTTGTCCAATCTGCTTCCGAAGTTTAAGAATAAAGCCAGAAAGCTGAACAGGAAAGCAGTAAAAATTGTCTCTGTAGTTCTGGTTGTTGCCGTTACGGCAGGGCTGATCAAATGGGGATTCGTGGCGCAGTCCACTCATGTGCTGAAAGTTTACAATGCAGGAGAGTACATGGATCTTTCTCTTCTTGAGGATTTCGAAAAAGAATATGATTGTACCATCGTATACGAGACTTTTGAGTCAAATGAGATGATGTACACCAAGCTTTCAAGCGGTGAGACTTATGATGTGCTGATCCCGTCTGATTACATGATTGAGAGACTGATCAAAGAAGAATATCTGCAGGCACTTGACTGGAAAGAAATTCCGAATAAGAAAAATCTGCTGAATGATGTCATGAACCAGAGCTATGATCCGGGCAACCGTTATTCCTGTCCGTATTTCTGGGGAACAGTAGGAATCCTTTATGATAAGACAGTAGTAGATGAGGCTGATCTGAAAGATGGCTGGAATCTTCTGTGTAATCCGAAATATAAAGGAAATATTTACATGTATGATTCTGAGAGAGATTCCTTTATGATAGCATTAAAAGCACTTGGGTATTCCATGAATACTACAAATGAGTCTGAGATCGAGGAGGCTTATCAGTGGCTGATCGATCAGCGTGACACTATGGATCCGATCTATGCAGGCGATGATGTGATCGACAACATGATTTCAGGAAACAAAGCGCTGGCAGTTGTGTACTCCGGAGATGCATCTTACATTATCAGTGAAAATCCGAATCTGGACTACTTCACACCGGAACAGGGAACCAACAGATGGTATGATGCAATGGTTATCACAAAGGACTGCAGCGAAGTACAGCTTGCCCATGAATTTATTGATTTTATGATCAGTGATAAATCTGCTCTTTCCAATACGGAAGAAGTAGGGTATACTTCTACAGTGAAGAGTGCTTTTGAAACCATGAAGGAGGGGGACTATGCCGGGATCAGTTCTTATATTCCGGATACAACCAACCCGAATAACGAAATCTTTGCTTATCAGCAGCCAAAGATCAAGCAGAAATTTGCGGAACTCTGGACAAAAGTAAAAGCAAAGTAAAAAAGGATAGCCGCTGTCTGCCGATACGGTGGAAGGCGGACAGTGACTGATATAGACAACAATGCAGAGCATAAGAAGGGAGATCATTTATGAAAAAAAGAGTACTTGCAGTAGTGATGTGTGCATTAATGGCAGGAACAGCATTCACCGGATTCAAGGATGCAGGAGATGATAAAGAACTTGTACTTTTTACATGGGAGGGAATGTTCCCGCAGGAAGTTCTGGATGATTTTGAAAAAGAGACAGGAGTTAAGGTTGTTTATTCAAACTTCGATACAGATGAAACCATGCTTGAGAAGCTTTCCATGGCAAAGGGCGGTGACTATGATATCGTGATCGCAGATGACTATATTTTGGAAACTGCGATCCAGGAAGGACTTGCAGAGAAGCTTGACAAGGATTCTCTGGAGAATATCGGAAATATCAACCCATTATATCAGGGACAGTTCTATGATCCAGACGATGAATACACAGTTCCTTACGGAGCAGGCATCCCGCTGATCGTTTATGATCCGGAACAGGTGGATATTGATATCAAAGGATATAAAGACCTCTGGGATCCGTCTCTTGAGGACAGCATTGCACTGACTGCAAACTATCGTGTGATCAATGGTATCACCCAGCTTTCCATGGGCGAGAGCATGAATGAAGAGGACGTTGACGTGATCAAGAAGACAGGAGAGAAGCTTCTGGAACTTGCTCCGAATGTACGTCTGATCCAGGATGACAATACACAGAATGCACTTCTCAACGGAGAAGCAAGTGTTGCATTTCTTTATACCTCTCAGGTAACAGCTGCTCTGGCTGAGAATCCTGATCTGAAGGTGGTATATCCGGAAGAAGGACTTGGATTTGGTATTATGGGTATGTTTATTCCAAGTGAAGCGCCGGATAAAGATGCGGCATATTCTTTCATGGATTACATCATGCAGCCGGAGGTTGCAGCGAAATGCACAGACTATATCGGCTATTACAGCACAAATAAAGCAGCAGATGAGCTGGTAAATCCGGATCTGGTAGTTCCGGATGACGTTACAAAGGGCGAGATCGTCCAGAATGTAAGCCAGGACGCAGACGCACAGTATCAGAAGAACTGGACTGAATTTAAGGCTGCCTGCGACTAAGGGGTTAATCAACTAAGGAGTTAATATGGATGTTTACAAGGGAACCGGTGCCTTTTCCGGAATTGCCATCGGTAAGATACTGTATTATCATAAAAGCGAATATCAGATGCGCCAGTACGAAATCACAGATGTGAAAACAGAGCTGAATATTTTCCGGCAGGCGCGCACCAGAGTCATGGAACAGCTGGAGGATTTATATGAAAAAAACTGCATAATTCAGGGAACCCAGGCAGAGATTTTTCTCAGACAAAAGAATCTGCTGGAGGGAAAAAGCTTTCAACGTGCCATTGAGAGTGTCATACAGAGTGAAAAAGTAAATTCTGCCTATGCGGTAATGACTACAAGGGATGAGATGCTTAAGACTTTCAGAACTCTGGAAGAGCCTGCGATTAAAGAACGGCTGGATAATATGCGGGAGATTTCCGACCGCCTGATCGGTGAACTGGGAGGTATCTCTCCCAGGATAGATCTTGGGGATGAGCCTGTGATCGTTGTGACGGAGAGTATTACGCCAACAGAACTGATGGAGATGGATAAGGATAAACTGATGGCTATTGTTACCCATCATGGTTCCGACATGTCTCATGCTGCCATTATGGCAAAAACAATGAATATACCGGCTCTGCTGGAAATTGACACAGATTCGGAGTGGGACGGACGGCAGGCTATTGTGGACGGATATACCGGAACTTTGTATATTGATCCGGATGAAGAGGTAAAAAAAGAATATGAGATCCGCAGGCAGGCTGATAAAGAAGAAAGAGAAGAGCTTCTGAAATTAAGGAGAGAACCGGATATCACAAAAGATGGCAGAAAAATTGAAATCTATGCCAATATCGGAAATATGGACGACCTGAACAGTGTGCTGTATTACGGAGCTGCCGGGATTGGTCTTCTGCGCAGTGAATTCCAGTATCTTGGAAGAGAAAATTATCCTCGTGAAAATGAGCTGTTTCTTGCATACAAAAAGATTGCGGAGACCATGGGAGAAAAGCTCACTGTGATCCGTACGGCAGATCTCGGAGCAGACAAGCAGGCAGAATATCTGAATATCCCGGACGAGACAAATCCGATCATGGGGAACAGAGGAATCCGTCTCTGCCTTGACAGAAAAAGAATGTTCAAGGCACAGCTTCGGGCAATTTTCAGGGCGAGTGCATATGGAAATCTGGCGCTGATGTATCCGATGATCAGCTCAGAAGAGGAAATGGATGAGATTGAAGAAATTATCCGGGAAGTAAAGATCGGGCTGGATGAAAAAGGAATTCCGTATAAACATATTAAGACAGGAATCATGATCGAGACTCCGGCAGCAGTCATGATCAGCCGGGAGCTTGCCAGAAGAGTGGATTTCCTGAGTCTTGGAACCAATGACCTGAGTCAGTATACACTGGCGATGGACAGACAGAATCCGCTTCTGCGCAAGAAATATAATGACCATCACCCGGCAGTGCTGCGTATGATTCAAATGGTGATCGAAGCGGGACATGCAGAAAATAGACGTGTCTGTATCTGCGGGGAACTTGCAGCAGACACTGCCCTGACAGAAGAATTTCTGAGGATGGGTGTGGACTGTCTCTCTGTAGTGCCGGCATGTATTTTGCCGGTAAGAAAAGCACTGAGACAGGTGGATCTGTCCGGAGATGATAAAGGTGCGTGAATTTGGTGAAAAGTAAAGTGGTATTACTTCCCTGCCGGGAATATGATGAAGAAAAAATCTATATGCTGCTGAAACAGGGGCTGGATTTTCTGGGTGGAGTGGAGACTCTGATTCCAAAGGATGCGAAGATCCTGCTGAAGCCGAATCTGCTGAAAAAAGCAGAGGTAGAGAAAGCAGTGATCACACATCCGGTTGTAGTAGGAGTTTTTGCGGGAATCCTGCGTGAAAGTGGGTATGAGAATATTGTGCTTGCAGATTCCTGCGGTCATGGAACCACTCAGGCAGTGATTCGCGGAACAGGAATGGATACTTATCTGGAGAAATATCATATTCCGGCTGTTGATTATTCTGAGGGCGTGAAAACTGCTTATCCGCAGGGAGTCCAGGCAAAGGAATTTATCCTGCCAAAAGAACTGTTGGAGCAGGACTGTGTGATTTCCCTGAGCAAGATGAAAACACATGCATTAGAACGTATCACCGGTGCGGTTAAGAACAGCTATGGGTTTGTATATGGATTCCATAAAGCGAAGGGGCACACGCAGTACCCGAGTGCAGACAGCTTTGCCAGAATGCTTATTGATCTGAATAAATGTGTGGCACCGAAGCTGTATGTGATGGATGGGATCGTGGCCATGGAGGGCAACGGACCGGGTTCGGGAGATCCGGTTCCTATGAATGTACTGCTGATGTCCACAGATCCGGTTGCACTGGACAGTGTATTCAGCCGTCTGGTTTATCTGAAACCGGAGATGGTTCCGACGAACTATCATGGCGAGAAAATGGGACTTGGTACATGGAAAGAAGAGGAGATTACCCTTCTGACACCAGACGGGGAGATTTCCATGGCAGAGGCAGTGAAAAAATACGGAAATCCGGCTTTTAATGTAGACCGCACAGAAGTGCGAAAGAATATCTGGACAAGAATGGCGGGAGCGTTAAACATTTTTCAGAAAAAACCATATATAGAAGCTGATAAATGTGTCCGCTGCGGGATCTGTGTGCAGAGCTGTCCGGTTCCGGGGAAAGCTGTGGATTTCAGAAAAGGCAAAGGAAAGCCGCCGGTATATGATTACAGAAAGTGTATCCGCTGTTTCTGCTGCCAGGAGATGTGCCCGAAAAAAGCAATCAAAGTGAAGTAGATGAAAAGCAGATAATAAAAAGCGCAACTGTTTATAGAATTGCCATGGTATTTTCGCAGGATCAGGACAGAGGAAAGCCGGACAATTACCAAAAAGCACATAACAGAGGATGAGAATATCTCGGATTGAGACAGATTCTATCCTAAGTTATGTGCTTTTTTGAGTCATATCCCTCTTTAACCGAATCAGGAAAGTTCCCTGCTTTGGCTGCGAATATTCGTTATTCGTCTGACTATGGCTGTCGAAGATACAAAATCTATCTTCCGAGGCTTCTGCTTATCTCGCGGATGAATTCCGGAGTAGTACCACAGCATCCTCCGACAACAGACGCACCATTTTCGATCAGAACCTTCATATGTTCTGCAAAGCTTTTGGCGTCCATACTGTAAATGGCATTTCCCTGATCATCAATCGTCGGCATACCGGCATTAGGTTTGGCGATGACAGGAATGGATACGTTCTCTTTGATATTGCGGACAACGGATACCAGCTGGTCAGGTCCTACAGAACAGTTGATCCCAACTGCCACAGCACCTGCACCCTCAAGGGCGATCGCAGCCTCCACAGCATTTCCTCCGCTGAAAATGCTTCCGTCAGCTTCTACGGTCATTGTACACATTACAGGAAGAGAACTTACGGATGCAGCAGCATCCAGTGCAGCAAGTGTTTCCTCGATATTGATCATGGTTTCCGCAGCAATCAGATCAACACCTGCATCTTCAAGAACCTTAATCTGTTCACAGTATGTTTCATATGCCATCTCATAGGTGAGATCACCGGCAGGCTCCATCATCTTTCCGGTTGTGGTAATATCACCGGCAACATAGACCTTATGTCCTACTGCCTCTCTGGAAATATTTACAAGTGCATGGTTCATTTCCGCAAGCTTATCCTGCAGTCCGTGAAGTCCGAGACTGTAACGGTTTCCGCCGAAAGTAGGTGCGTATACGATCTGGCTTCCTGCTTCAACATAAGCCTTTTGCAGATTCTGCAGAACTTCTTTGTGCTCCATGATCCATGCTTCTGTACAGATTCCTCTTGGCATTCCGGCGGCCATAAGATTGGAACCGGTAGCACCGTCGAGCAGTACAACATCCTGTGTCAGCTTCTGAAATTCTTCTCTAGTCATGGAAATTTCCTCCTGTGTTTTTCTATGAAAGTCCTGAGTGGCTGCCATGAATCAGTCATGTCTGCATGGGTAAATTCGTGGATACCGGACAGGATGACTTTCATATACTGTGACATTATAGCACAGCTTTCAGGATAAATGGAGAAAATTAATAAATTTTTATTTCATATGATGCAGTAAAAATTTCATCCTTGTCCAGAGTGTTGATATATTTCTTTTCCGGAAGCTCGCCCTTAAATCCAAAATCATCACAGCGTCCCATCCATGGTTCAAGACATACAAAAGGAGAACCCGGGACGGACCAGATGCCAAAGCTTGGAAATCCATGACAGATCAGTTCCACATAAGGAGTTCCGTCAGGGAAAGCGATGCCGGCCTTTTCAATCTGGTCATCAAAAATAAGGGCATCTTTGTCAAACATGTGAGCATCAATAAGGCAGGAACCATTCTCAAGCTCCAGTGTATAAGCTTTATCTGCAACCGCGGTGCCTGATGACATGTCGATCAGCAGATAGGAGAGGGAATCCCGGTCGTCGAAAGTAAGATGATATTGCTCCTGGGAGCCAATTCCTCCGGCAGGTACATTGAATGCAGGATGGCCGCCAATTGTAAAATACATGGTTTCATCATTAAGGCTGATCACTTCCCAGCATACACTGACCTGGTTCTTTTCCAGAACATGCTTGATCTTCAGCTCAAAATCATATGGATAATTTTCTCTTGTGGCATCAGAAGATTTCAGCCTATGGGTGATGGAATCAGCAGTCATATCCACGCAGGTAAATTCGCTGTCCCTGGCAAACCCATGCTGACTGGAGGGATATTCGACTCCATTAATACGATAGTGATCCTCAAAATGACGTCCCACATTAGGGAAAAGAACCGGTGCGTGGCGTTTCCAGTAAGCCGGATCTGCCTGCCAGATCACTTCTCTGTTATGTACTTTATCAAAAATGCTGCAAAGCTCAGCACCATGATCGTCTACAGATACTCTAAGATAGTCGTTTTCAATTGTATGGATCATAAATGAATCCTCCTTGATCGATAAATATTGTGTAACTGTTCAGCTGGCAGTATTCTGCAAATCACCGAAGGTGATTTGAAATGCATTTTGGTTCGTAACTGCGAAGGTACCGAATAGTCACGGACATTGATGTCCGGCAATTTTTAAAAAGGTTTTGATTGCTATAAGTTGATGCCGGAATCAATCTGTCTATAAGTATAACACATGGGCCGGATTAATTATAGTTATAAATATACAAAAATAGATCTGAAATGTCGTGGTAAATTGAAAAATACACTGATATAGTGACGAAATACAGAAATCATATGTGTAAAAACCACAATAAATGATTGACGAATAAAAAAATATTTGTTACAATTTACCTCAACGAGTCCTGCGGGACCAGAGCGTGTCTGAAAAATTGTGACGCACATCTTGCGTAAAGCATTTTTCAGACACACTCTAAGACATAATGAACAAAACGTGAAAACAAGGAGGTCATTGCTATGGCGAAAAAAAGAAATATCATTGTTGGACAATCAGGAGGACCTACTGCAGTAATCAATTCCAGTCTTGCCGGAGTTTATAAGAATGCCATTGAACGAGGATTTGACAAAGTATACGGAATGCTTCACGGCATTCAGGGACTGTTGGATGAACAGTATATTGATCTGTCAACACAGATTCATTCAGAACTGGATATCGAATTACTCAAGAGAACACCATCTGCATTTTTAGGTTCCTGTCGTTACAAGCTTCCTGAGATTCACGAAGATAAAGCAATTTATGAGAAAATTTTTGAGATCTTAAATAAACTGGATATCTATGCGTTTATCTACATTGGCGGAAATGATTCCATGGATACGATCAAGAAACTGTCTGATTATGCGATTCTCACAGGACAGACTCAGAAGTTCCTTGGTGTTCCGAAAACAATCGACAATGACCTGGCGCTGACAGACCATACACCCGGATTCGGAAGTGCTGCAAAATATATCGGCGCATCCACAAAAGAAGTGATCCGCGATGCACTGGGACTTACTTATAAGAAAAATATGATTACGATCATGGAGATTATGGGACGTAATGCCGGATGGCTTACAGGTGCCACAGCACTGGCAAAATCTGAGGACTGCGACGGACCGGATTTGATCTATCTGCCGGAAGTGCCTTTTGATGTTGAGAAATTCCTTGCAAAAGTAAAAGATCTTCTGAATAAAAAAGCATCTATTGTAATCGCAGTTTCCGAGGGAATCAAGCTGGCAGACGGAAGATATGTATGTGAGCTTGGAAGCGTGGGAGACTATGTGGATGCATTTGGACACAAACAGCTTCAGGGAACAGCCACTTATCTGGCAAACTTCCTGGCAGCGGAGTGCGGATGCAAGACAAGAGCTGTTGAACTTTCCACATTACAGAGAAGTGCTTCCCATATGGCATCCAGAGTGGATATTGATGAAGCATTCATGGTAGGTGGTGCTGCAGTTAAAGCTGCAGATGAAGGTGACACAGGTAAGATGGTTGTTATCGACCGTGTTTCCGATGATCCCTACATGGCAGCTACAGGTATCTACGATGTACACAGAATCGCAAATGAGGAGAAACTTGTTCCGAGAGAATGGATGAATAAAGATGCTACAAACGTAACTAAGGATTTTGTAGACTATATTAAACCTCTGATCCAGGGAGATTATCAGCCTATTATGGTAAATGGTATGCCGAGACATCTGGTACTGAACATGAAAAAAGGCAGAAAGAAATAATTGATGAAAATTATAAACGGGCAGCCGGGCAGATCAACTTATCTGTTTTGCTTCCCGTTTTTTCCTGTTATAATGAGATGTGAAAGAAAAATATAGATAAAGACCAGAATAAAGGACTGAGAAAACCTTAACAATAATAAGAATAATAAAATAAATCACTTTATGCAGAATGTATAAAAATTTTAGCTAATTTTAGCAGAATAACCTTGACGAAATGACACAAATTCTATAAAATAATTATGTGCGTATAAGAAACATATATTTACTTATGTGCGAAAGGTGTGGCTGTTCAGTTACTTCACAACAGAATGCTGAATAGTTACAAAAGAACAATAATTTAGGAGGAAAATGTAAAATGGCAAAATGGGTTTACATGTTTACAGAAGGTAACGCTAATATGAGAAACCTTCTGGGTGGTAAAGGTGCCAACCTTGCTGAAATGACAAACCTTGGTCTTCCTGTACCTCAGGGCTTCACAATCACAACAGAAGCTTGTACTCAGTACTATGAAGACGGAAGACAGATCAATGATGAGATCATGGCTCAGATCATGGAAGCAATCACCAAAATGGAAGGAGTTACCGGAAAGAAATTCGGTGACAAAGAAAATCCTCTGCTTGTTTCCGTTCGTTCTGGTGCGAGAGCTTCTATGCCAGGTATGATGGATACTATCCTGAACCTTGGTTTAAATGAAGACGTTGTTAACGTACTTGCTGAAAAATCCGGCAATGCTCGTTGGGCATGGGACTGCTACAGAAGATTCATCCAGATGTACTCTGATGTAGTTATGGAAGTCGGAAAGAAATATTTCGAAGAACTTATCGATGAGATGAAAGCTAAAAGAGGTGTTAAGCAGGATGTTGAACTTACTGCAGAAGACCTTCATGAATTAGCTGAACAGTTCAAAGCTGAATATAAAGCAAAAATCGGTGCTGATTTCCCAACTGATCCTAAGGAACAGTTAATGGGTGCTATCAAAGCCGTATTCCGTTCCTGGGACAACCCACGTGCGAACGTATATCGTCGTGACAACGATATCCCGTATTCCTGGGGTACAGCTGTTAACGTACAGATGATGGCATTCGGTAACATGGGTGATGACTGTGGTACAGGTGTTGCCTTCACACGTGACCCTGCTACAGGAGCTAACGGTCTGTTTGGTGAATTCCTTACAAATGCTCAGGGTGAAGACGTTGTTGCCGGTGTTCGTACACCTATGCACATCTCCGAAATGGAACAGAAATTCCCGGAAGCATTCGTACAGTTCAAACAGGTTTGCGAAACACTTGAAAAACACTACAGAGACATGCAGGATATGGAGTTTACTGTAGAGCATGGTAAACTGTATATGCTTCAGACACGTAACGGTAAGAGAACAGCTCAGGCTGCTTTAAAGATCGCTTGTGACCTTGTTGATGAGGGAATGAGAACAGAAGAAGAAGCTGTAGCTATGATCGACCCACGTAACCTTGATACTCTTCTTCACCCACAGTTTGATGCTGCTGCTCTGAAAGCTGCTACACCAATGGGTAAAGGCCTTGGCGCTTCTCCTGGAGCTGCTTGCGGTAAGATCGTATTCACAGCTGATGACGCTGTTGAATGGGCTGAAAGAGGAGAAAAAGTCGTACTTGTACGTCTTGAGACATCTCCGGAAGACATCACAGGTATGAAATCTGCTCAGGGTATCCTGACAGTTCGTGGTGGTATGACATCTCACGCAGCAGTTGTTGCCCGTGGTATGGGTGAGTGCTGTGTATCCGGATGCGGTGATATCGCTATGGACGAAGAAAACAAGAAATTCACACTTGCTGGTAAAGAATTCCACGAGGGAGACTTCATTTCCATCGATGGTACAACCGGTAACATCTACGACGGAATCATCCCGACTGTAGACGCTACAATCGCTGGTGAGTTCGGACGCATCATGGCATGGGCTGACAAGTACAGAACAATGAAAGTTCGTACAAACGCAGATACTCCTGCAGATGCTAAGAAAGCTGTAGAGCTTGGTGCAGAAGGTATCGGTCTTTGCCGTACAGAGCATATGTTCTTCGGTGAGGGACGTATCGATGCATTCCGTGAAATGATCTGCTCCGAAACAGCAGAAGAGAGAGAGAAAGCACTTGAAAAAGTTCTTCCATATCAGCAGGATGACTTCAAAGGTCTCTTTGAAGCTCTGGAAGGTAACCCTGTTACTATCCGTTTCCTGGATCCGCCTCTTCATGAGTTCGTTCCTACAGATGAAGCTGACATCAAGAAACTTGCAGATGCTCAGGGCAAAACTGTAGAGCAGATCAAGACTATCATCGCTTCTCTTCATGAGTTCAACCCGATGATGGGACATCGTGGATGCCGTCTTGCTGTTACTTATCCTGAAATCGCTAAGATGCAGACAACAGCAGTTATCCGCGCAGCAATCGAAGTTAAGAAAGCTCATCCGGACTGGACAATCAAACCGGAAATCATGATCCCACTTGTTGGCGATGTAAAAGAGCTTAAATATGTTAAGAAATTCGTAGTTGAGACAGCTGATGCTGAGATCAAAGCCGCTGGTTCTGACCTTCAGTATGAAGTTGGTACAATGATTGAGATCCCGAGAGCAGCTCTTACAGCTGATGAGATCGCTAAAGAAGCAGACTTCTTCTGCTTCGGTACAAACGACCTTACTCAGATGACATATGGCTTCTCCCGTGATGATGCAGGTAAATTCCTCAACGCATACTATGACGCTAAGATCTTCGAGAACGATCCATTTGCAAAACTGGATCAGGTTGGCGTTGGCAAGCTGATGAAGATGGCTATCGAACTCGGCAAACCGGTTAACCCGAACCTTCACGTAGGTATCTGCGGCGAGCATGGTGGAGATCCGTCTTCTGTAGAATTCTGCCACAAGATCGGTCTTAACTATGTATCCTGCTCACCATTCCGTGTACCGATCGCTCGTCTTGCAGCAGCACAGGCAGCTATCGCTGAGAAGAATGCATAATTAGCATAAAATATAGATTCATGCGCGAGCATGAGAGTGTCCAAACGTAAAATGGCTCCTGGAACTTTAGAAAAATCTGAAGCTCCAGGAGCTTTTTGATGTATTTTGTAGTGAAACGTGGAATAATCATTTGTAGAAAGTTTTAATTATGTGATCTTTGCATTTATGATCAGGAGATTTGATTTCAAAACTCCGGAATGCGAGGATGATGATACAGAGACAAAACTTTATACAAAAGCAGACGTAAATGTAAGAAAAGAAGCAGGAAAAATAGCCGGATAATTAAGATAGTTTATCTGATTATCCGGCTGTTTTTGTCTGGCTGCATAGTAAGTTTCATAGTAACCTTCATGGTAAAACAAATTGACGTTATATATGAAAAGTGATATAATGTACAATGATTTGACATAAAATATATAAAAAAAGTACAAAATACACAAAAATACTTACTGTAGAGGTGCTTCAATGTATGCAGAATTACAAATGGAACTGGAAACAAAAGAAATAAATTACAGGCAGTCATCAAATTTACAGGGAGTTATTATGGAAAATATTTCTCCAGAATATGCAGCCAGACTACATGGAAACCAGTTAAATCCTTATAGTCAATGTATCACGAGGGAAAATAACAACACCATCTGGACAATAAAGACTTTGAATGAAGAAGCATATGAAAATATAATTATGCCGTTGTCTGAATGTACAGATATTTTTTTGAGAAAAAAGGGATTATCAATTTCTGTATGTAATAAAAGGATGCACTTGAAAAATGATAATGAACTTATCACAGAGTTTTATGAGAAGAAATGTCCGAAATATTTGGAGATAAAGTTTCAGACACCCACAGCTTTTAAAAGTGACGGAAAATATGTAATATATCCGGATTTGGGCTTAATATATGCCAGTCTTATGAGAAAATACAGTGCTGTTTCAGAAGCTTTTGATATGTTTGATGAGGAAACACTGGGGGCACTTGTTGAACAGAGTGAAATCGTGCGGTACCGTTTGCAGACAGTACCATTTCCATTGGAGAAAGTTCAGATCACAGGTTTTACAGGAAGTATCTGTATTCATATTAGAGGACCAGAAACAATGGCAAGATATCTGAGAATGTTATTTAAATTCGGAGAATTTGCCGGAGTGGGAATTAAGACAGGCATGGGAATGGGAGCAATGAAATACGTCAGGAGGAATGAAGATGATTGACCAGAAAATTAAGTTGATTACAGGAAGTCTGCTTCATGACATAGGAAAAGTAGTTTACCGGGAAGGTAGTGACAGAAGAAATCATAGTGTATCAGGATATGATTTTCTTAAAGAAGAGGGAAAAATAGAGGATAAAGAGATTCTTGACTGTGTAAGATACCATCACTTTTCAGAAATCAAAAGTGCACGTCTGAAAGAGGATAATCTGGCGTACATCGTTTATCTGGCAGATAATATAGCTGCCTTTGCAGACAGGAGAAAAAAGGAAGACACTGAAGAAAAGGGTTTTGATCTGTCAGTCCCGCTTCAGAGCGTGTTTAATGTATTGAATGGAAATAACCAAAGTTTTTATTATCAGCCAGGTGATATGGATAATCAGGGGAAGATTAATTATCCTGCTTCTGAGAAAAAGCCATTTTCCAGAGAATTCTATATGAAAATCTGTCAGAGAATGTTAGATAATTTCAGAGGTATGAATTGGAGTGAAGAATATCTGAACTCCTTACTGGCCGTTATGGAAGCAAATCTTTCTTATATGCCATCCTCCACTTCAAATGAAGAATTAAGTGATATTTCTCTGTTTGATCATGTAAAATTGACTGCGGCAATTTCTAGCTGCATATATGATTATCTAAACGAAAATCATTTGAGTTATAAGACGGAATTATTTGATAAGAAGGATTTTTATGACAGGAACGCATTTCTCTTATGTTCTATGGATATTTCAGGAATACAGAGTTTCATATATACAATAAGCTCTAAAAATGCATTGAAAACTTTGCGTGCAAGGTCTTTTTACCTGGAAATTATGATGGAGCATATCATAGATCTTCTTTTAGACAGACTGCAACTGTCAAGGGCAAATCTTTTATACTCCGGAGGCGGACATTGTTATCTGCTTCTTGCAAATACAACGAAAACTGTTATACAGATTCAAAAATTTCAGGAAGAATTGAAGGAATGGTTATTGAAACAGTTCCAGACAGATCTTTTTGTTGCTTTTGGATATGTGCAATGTACAGGGAATGCATTCAGAAACGTTCCGGAGGGTAGTTATACAGAGTTATTCAGGAAAATGAGTAAAATGCTGTCGTTGCAAAAACAGCACAGATATACGGCGAGAGAAATAATTCGGTTAAATAATCGAAAAGAGCAGGATTATTCCAGAGAATGTAAGGTTTGCAAAAAAATCGGATATGTAGATGAAGAGGGAGTTTGCGCTCTGTGCAGAAAAATAGAGAAGCTTTCAAAAAATGTATTGTATGCAGATTTTTTCTCCGTTGTACTGGAAAATCCAGATGAAAGAGAAGATGCCATGCCACTGCCGGGAGGATATTGTCTGGTTGCAGACGATGAAAAAAAACTGTGCAGACGAATGGAAAATGACGATTATTTTGTACGAGCCTATTCTAAAAATAAGCTTTATACAGGAAAACATATTGCTACGAAGCTGTGGGTAGGAGATTATTCAACAGGAAGTACTTTTGAAGAATTTGCCCGGGAAGCTGAAGGCATCAGCAGAATCGGGGTATTGAGAGCAGATGTGGATAATCTTGGACAGGCTATTGTGTCAGGATTCTGTAATTCAAAAAATGGAGACAGATATATGACATTATCCAGAACAGCTACTTTATCCAGACAGTTATCCTTATTCTTCAAGTATCATATTCGATTCATCCTGGAAAATGGAGAATATTCACTGGAAGGAAAAAATGGTGGAAAGAAAAGACAGGCTACAATTGTATATTCCGGAGGAGATGATGTATTTATTGTAGGTGCATGGAATGATATTATTGAATTGTCTGTAGATCTGAGAAGAAAATTTGAACAATATACTCAGGGGACATTAAGCATTTCAGCAGGCATCGGTATTTATGATTTTTCTTATCCGATTGCTGCCATTGCAGAAGAAACCGGTATGATGGAATCAGAGTCAAAGAGAATGCCGGAAAAAAATGCAGTGACATTACTTCAGGATGGAGAGATTCATCTGGTGGATGACGGGGATGAAGAAAAAGAGATCAGCGATGGAACCTATTCATGGAAAGAATTGGAAGAAGGAGTTGTTCAGGAAAAATACAGGGCATTATGTGATTTTTTTGAAGGTATTGACGAAACCAGAGGAATGTCCTTCTTATACCGTATGATGGAGTTGGTAAGAGGACATGAGGAGAAGATCAATTTTGCAAGAATGATGTATCTTCTTTCCAGGCTGGAGCCGACAGAGGAAGGACCGAAAAAAGAAAAATACAGACAGTTGTCTCGGAAAATGTACAGGTGGATTCAGTCGGATCAGGATTGCAGACAATTGAAAACAGCAATTAATCTTTACGCATACATTCATCGCAAAAAGGGGGAACACAGGGATGAGAATTAATGAGAATAACTATGTAGATAAAGCTGAAGAGGCGATTAAGAGTCTGGTTGAGGAGTCAAAGCAAAAATGCAGAGGAAAAGTAAATATTGTAACTACATCTAAAATACGGAATCTTCTGGCAATGACTGCGGATATTTATAATCAGGTTCTTACATATACATCAGAAAAATTGGATGATGAAATTTGTGGAAGAATTGAGTATCTCAGAATTCGTTTTATATATGAATGTGGTCGGGAGCCAAAAGTAAAAGCATTTGTAAAACAGGCAGAAATTCTGGAGATTCTTAAAGAAATCAGACAGAGTAAAAAGAATTATCTGTTGTTCAGCAAATATATGGAAGCTTTGATTGCATTTCACAAATATTATGGTGGCAAAGAACAGTAGGAGGAAAGATTTATGTATGGAAAAATCAGGATTTCAGGAAATATTTTAGTAAAAACAGGAATGCATATTGGTGGAAGTGGCGCATTTGCTGCAATTGGGGCTGTGGACTCACCAATCATAAGGGACGCCAGAACAAATCTACCGATGATTCCCGGAAGTTCTCTGAAGGGGAAAATGAGAAGTCTTCTGGCAAAAGAATTCAATGAGCGTGTAGTAGAGCCAAATGAAGATCATGAACGTATTACACGACTGTTTGGCTCTTCAAAAAAGGGAAATATAAAAAGAAGCCGATTACTGTTTTCTGATATGGTTTTAAAAAACGAAGAAGAATTACGAGATGCCGGACTTCAAAGTATGACAGAAGTAAAATTTGAAAATTCTATTTCCAGAGCTACTGCTGTAGCAAATCCCAGACAGATTGAACGAGCCGTCAGAGGTTCTGTTTTTAAACTGGATTTGATATATGAATTAGAAGAAGAACAGGAATTTTTGGAGGATATGGACACTCTCGCAGAAGCAATGAAATTATTGCAGTACGATTATCTTGGAGGAAATGGATCCAGAGGATATGGAAAAATCCAATTTCAGGATATTTATACAGATGCAGTTGTTGGCCATGTTGATAATACATTGCTGGAAAAATGCAATTCGATTCTGAATGAGGCTGTGAAAGAGTAGTCGGTGAAAGGAAGGATACTTTGAATTATACATTATACTGTTTGGAGTTTATAAATGGAGTCCATTTTGGCAGGGGAAATCTAGATAGTTCAGAAATCACTTTTCATGCAGATACTCTGTTTTCAGCTTTGTTTCAGGAAGCACTGAAAATGAAAAAACAGGATAGATTTCTGAAACAGGTGTCAGATGGAAAAATCATATTCTCTGATGCATTCCCATACATAGGAAAAAATTACTATATTCCGAAGCCAATGATTGCTGTTCAGACGGAGGATGAAAGCAAACAGGGAGATTCCCGTCAGAAAAAGAAATTTAAAAATTTGAAATACATCTCAGTAAGTACGCTCGCAGATTTTGTGAATGGAACTTTTCCGGAAGAACATATGGAGGATATGAAATATCTGGGACTTTATGATATGAAAGTTTCAGTAGGAATCCATGGGATGGAGGAGCCGGAACCTTTTCGGGTTAATACATGGAACTTTAATACAGGAACAGGTTTGTATGTGCTGGCAGGATATGAGAATGAATGTGACAGGGAATTGTTAGACGAACTGTTTGAAAGTCTGCAATATACTGGTATAGGTGGAAAGAAAAGTTCCGGACTGGGAAGATTTATATACAAGGTCTGTAAAGTTCCGGAAGATATGATGGGATATTTAAAGAAAAAATCAGAAAAAAACATTTTGCTTTCCACTGCGCTTCCTGAAGATGAAGAATTGGAACAGGTTATAAAAGATTCCTCATATCTTTTAATAAAAAGATCAGGATTTGTAGATTCATCAGAATATGCATTGCAGCAAATGCGAAAAAGAGATCTTTATGTTTTTTCATCTGGTTCATGTTTTGCGCATACATTCAGAGGAAGAATCATTGAAGAAAGAAATGGTGGAAAACATCCGGTATTTCGATATGCAAAAGCTTTCTTCATGGGGGTATAATATGGAACGAAAATTAAAAACATATAAGATACATCTGAAAGTCAATGGACCGGTATTCGTAGGTGATGGAAACGAAATACAGAAAAAAGAATATATGTTTCTGAATAGAAATACCATAGGGGTAATAGATGGCTCAAAGTTCTATATGTTGGCTAAAAAACTTCATCTTCAGAATGATTTTGAACGTTTCATGATTGATGATACAAGAGAAGACTTGAAACATTGGTGTTTCAGAAACCATGTATCTCAAAATGATTTAAAAAACTGTATGAAATATGTAGAGAATGTGGGTGACAGATCAGAAGAAAAAGGAAAGCTTCAGGTAATGACCTGCATTACAGATCCATATGGGAATCCCTATATACCCGGAAGTTCTCTGAAGGGAATGCTACGAACAATTCTTCTGGGTAGAGATATTTTACAACACCGCGAGAAATATAGAACTGATACCAGACAGATCAGGAGTGATTTGGAAGTTAACAGGATTAACAGAAGAATCTTAAATAATAATATTGTAAAAATTGAGAAAAATGCATTCAATTCAGTAAGATCTTCAGGGAAAGAAACTGTTGATTTCGATATTATGTCAGGCATTATCGTTGGAGACAGCGAACCCTTGTCCAGAGAAGATATTATTTTGTGCCAGAAATGGGAACAGCACACAGATGGTACATACAAAACATTGAATCTTCTGCGAGAGTGCATAAAACCGGGAACTGTCATTAAAAGTACATTGACAATTGATGAAACGCTTTGTAATATAAAAAAGAAAGACATTTTGGAAGCAGTACAGTTATTCTATGAACAGTATTATCAGAATTTCCAGAAGAAATTTCCGCGAAGTGACAGGAGAAAACCGAATACAGTATTTCTGGGAGGTGGAAGCGGTTTCGTTTCCAAGACAGTGATTTACCCGTTATTCGGAGAAAAAGAGGGCATTGAAACTGTAAAAAATATTTTTGACAGAACAAATGTGCCTAAAACCCATCAACATTATAAAGATACTCGTATAGGAGTATCCCCTCATATTTTAAAATGCACAAGATATCAGGGAAAAGAATATATGATGGGGGAATGTGAATTAAATATTATTTGAGCATTTTGTTCTTAAATGCGCGAAATTCTGTATTTTGCCGCGCATGGCTTAAATACTGGATTTGTGAGAATTTTTTACTTTCCAAAACGGCTGCATTTCAATAAAATTACTTTTCCCCCGCAATCCCCCTATCTGTCCCAGACAGAACATGGGGTTGCGGGGATGGTATTGAGAAATGTAGCTCCCCGATAGGGGACGGAAACATAGAAATTTCCATGCAAGTGCCTTTTCGACAAAATTGAGAAATGTAGCTCCCCGATAGGGGACGGAAACTTGCGCCCACCCGCAGGCAGGCGCATCAAGCTGTTATTGAGAAATGTAGCTCCCCGATAGGGGACGGAAACGCTATTCTTCTTTCCATTGGTACGATGTACATGATTGAGAAATGTAGCTCCCCGATAGGGGACGGAAACCCGGATGCGGCTACAGCTGTTCGTACGATTGTTCATTGAGAAATGTAGCTCCCCGATAGGGGACGGAAACAGTCTTTCGACTCTTTATGTGTGCAGAAAAATAATTGAGAAATGTAGCTCCCCGATAGGGGACGGAAACCATTTTCATCTTTACCGTCAATCAGGCATTTTTCAATTGAGAAATGTAGCTCCCCGATAGGGGACGGAAACTATACTTGCAAATCTTGACAGCGTAGGCGCTAATATTGAGAAATGTAGCTCCCCGATAGGGGACGGAAACATAACGAATCCATTCATCCATAATTCCAAATTCAATTGAGAAATGTAGCTCCCCGATAGGGGACGGAAACCCGTTATAATATATTATAGTAGCATTCATTCCGCAATTGAGAAATGTAGCTCCCCGATAGGGGACGGAAACCATCATCATAATTGCTATATGGGTTATAAACGCATTGAGAAATGTAGCTCCCCGATAGGGGACGGAAACTATGTTTTCCCTCCACTTTTTAACTTGTGTCTTTTTATTGAGAAATGTAGCTCCCCGATAGGGGACGGAAACGATGTGCAAGCCCTTTTACATTCCTCCTTTTAAGCTTATATTGAGAAATGTAGCTCCCCGATAGGGGACGGAAACGAGGTATCCATCAATCCCTGAATGGTACTATTGTCATTGAGAAATGTAGCTCCCCGATAGGGGACGGAAACATTTAACAGCGTCGCTGGTTGTGAGAGGAGGTTTAATTGAGAAATGTAGCTCCCCGATAGGGGACGGAAACAAGTGCAAGGTAAATCCATGGTACTACTTAAGAGAATTGAGAAATGTAGCTCCCCGATAGGGGACGGAAACGATTGTCTCAACGTTCTTTAAAACCTGTTTACGTGATTGAGAAATGTAGCTCCCCGATAGGGGACGGAAACACTCACATAACTGAGAAATGAAAGGAGAAAAAAGAAATGATTGAGAAATGTAGCTCCCCGATAGGGGACGGAAACTTAATGATAGCCGCTCTCTGAGCCGGAGATGTTCCTCATTGAGAAATGTAGCTCCCCGATAGGGGACGGAAACCTCCACCCATTTCTGCACCAATAAACAAATGTCCCAATTGAGAAATGTAGCTCCCCGATAGGGGACGGAAACCTTTGATCAGTTTGTATCTGAGCGCAGCCTCCTCAGATTGAGAAATGTAGCTCCCCGATAGGGGACGGAAACCAGACCAGTCTTTAAATTCAAAATTATTATTCATATTGAGAAATGTAGCTCCCCGATAGGGGACGGAAACTTTACGTCAACATAGTTCAGTGTCATTTTTTCAGTAATTGAGAAATGTAGCTCCCCGATAGGGGATGGAAATTCGTATTCAAATTTAGAAACAGTTACATTTGGCAATAAAGTGGATTGTTACTAGAGAAACAGAGGTGATATCATGAGTCTTTTATATGTAAATGACAGTGGTGCAACAATAGGAATAGAAGGTAACTGCTGTACTGTAAAACAAAAAGATGGTTCGAAACGAATGCTTCCTATAGAATCGCTGGATGGAATTACAATTATGGGGCAATCCCAGATGACGACACAGTGTGCAGAAGAATGTATGCAGAGAGGAATTCCTGTAAGTTACTTTTCAAAAGGGGGTAAATATTTTGGCAGATTAATCTCAACAGGTCACGTCAATGTAGAACGTCAGAGAAAACAATGTGCACTCTATGATACGGGTTTTGCTGTAGAACTTGCTATGAAAATTTTAAGTGCAAAAATTAAAAATCAAAGCGTAGTGCTGCACAGGTATGAGAAAAGTAAAGGTTTAAATCTGGAAGAAGAACAAAAAATGTTAGCTATCTGCAGAAACAAAGTATTGACCTGTGATAGAATAGAAGAGATGATTGGTTTTGAAGGGCAGGCTGCAAAGTATTATTTCAAAGGATTGTCAGCCTGCATAGATGAAAATTTTACTTTTCAGGGAAGAAACCGCCGTCCGCCAAGAGATGAATTTAATTCTATGATAAGCCTTGGATATTCAATATTGATGAATGAGGTCTATTGCAAGATAGAAATGAAAGGCTTAAATCCATATTTTGGTTTTATACACAGGGATGCGGAAAAGCATCCTACTCTTGCCAGCGATATGATAGAAGAATGGCGGGCAATTATCGTGGATGCTACGGCGATGAGTATGATTAATGGACATGAAATCCTGAAAGATCACTTCTATTTTAATATGGATGAACCGGGATGCTATATAACAAAGGATGGCTTAAAGCTGTATTTAAATAAATTGGAGAGGAAATTTCAGACAGAAGTCAGATATTTAAAATATGTAGACTACGCGGTAAGCTTTCGTCGTGGTATTTTTCTTCAGATGGAACATCTGGCGAAAGCAATTGAGGAGGGAGACGCAAGCCTTTATGAGCCAATTATCATACGATGATGAAGATTATTATTTCCAGATATCTGATGAATTGGAATCAGATAAGGAATTTGTTTTGATTATTTACGATATTGTAGATAATCGTAAGAGGGTAAAACTTGCCAAACTTTTGTCCGGTTATGGAAAACGTGTTCAGAAGTCAGCTTTTGAGGCAATGCTGACAACACAGAGATATAACAAACTGATAGAAGAAATTCCGAGATATATTGACAAAACAGAGGACAATGTCCGAATATATAAAATAACAGGAAAAGGCAAGGTAACTTTATGGGGTGAAGTGCCAGAATTTGATGAAGAGATTGTTCTGATCTAACTAAAAAATGTATAGATAAAACGGAGGAGAAAAATGGCAAGGAAATATTTATTTTCACCAATTGGAAATACAGATCCTATTAAATATTTATATGATGGCTCTATGATACACATATGCAGATATTATCAGCCGGATGTTGTATATCTTTATCTGTCTAAGGAAATGATGGAGAATCATAAAAAGGACAACCGTTATGTAAAAACCCTGGAGCTGCTTGGAGAGTTTCTGCATCACAAATTTGAGATTCACATTATTGAGAACTCAGATATGATAGATGTTCAGCAGTATGATATATTTTATAATGAGTTTCATCGGATTATTGCAGAAATAGAAGAACAAAAGGACTCGGAAGATATTCTGCTGGTAAATATGGCTTCCGGAACTCCTGCAATGAAGAGCGCATTGCTGGTTATGGCAACGCTGTCTGAGTACAGATTTTTACCAATTCAGGTCTCAACGCCACAAAAGAAAAGTAATTTAGAACATGAAGAACGGGACGAGTATGATGTTGATGCCAACTGGGAATTAAATATGGACAATGAAGAAACCGCAGAAAACAGATGCCAGGAAGTAAAATGTCTGAATTTAATGCGTCTTTTGAAAATTGATATGATAAAGAAGCATTTACTTGCCTATGATTATCATGCTGCTTTAGCTGTGGGAAAAGAAATAAAAGAAGATTTAAGTCCTGTTGCATATCAGTGGCTGGAAACTGCAGATGCCCGTTCGCTTCTGGACTGGACAAGGATGAACAGGGTTTTGCCGGAAAATAATGGGATTATTACTGCAGTACGCGGAGAAAATGAAAAGAAAGTCCTGTTTGAATATATGCTGGCTCTGGATTTAAAGGTAAAACGGGGAGAATATGCTGACTTTATCAGGGCGATTACTCCGTTAGGTGTAGATTTGCTTGAAATAGTATTGGAACAGTCATGTGATATTGACATTACCAGATATTATAAGCGAAATAATCAAAGAATCTGGGACAAAAACAGACTTGTCGGTGAAATACTGGATATTTTAAATCAAAAATTTTATCCATTCAGATATGGGCCGGTATATTCTGCTCATCTACTGGAAATTATCCAGAAGAAATGTACAGATACGTTAATGGTGCAGAGAATACAGGAACTGGTAAATATAGAGCAGAATGTGAGAAATGTAGCAGCGCATAACATAGTATCTGTTACTCCTGAATGGATCAAAGAACGCACAGGAAAAAGCGTTGATGATATTTTCTGGATTCTGAAATACGTCTGTGAACAGGTAAAAATAAACACCAGAAAAGAAAACTGGAATTCCTATGATTCTATGAACAAGAGGATTATTGATGAATTAGATAAAGATTGATCTGCCAGATCTTAACTGAATCAGTATCTGTTAATGCAATCCCTGTTTTTCGGACTTTGCTGAAAATTTATTTCTGATAGAAATGAGGTACATATATATATGAGTAAAAAAGGTTATAGTCGTCCCGGATTATTTGGAACTATGAAGCATTATGACGCGGACGGAAACTTTATAGGAGAGAGCCGTCCAGGATGGCTTGGCAGCATGGAGAATTATGATGCCAATGGAAATAAGACTGGTGAAAGTCGTCCAGGCTGGCTTGGAAGTATGGAAAATTATGATGCTAATGGAAACAAAATAGGTGAAAGCCGACCCGATTGTTTTGGAAATATGAATCATTATAATGAAAATGGGCATAAGACAGGACATAGCGATAAAGGTATTTTTGGAGGATGGAACCATTTTGATGAATAAAAAAGATACAAAGATCAACCGAAATGATATGCTGGAATTAACCCGCAGAATGACATTATCCAGAAACTGCTTTGTGCGTGCAGCAGGAGCATATATAGATGATGAGGGATACATAGATAATACCTTCAATGTAAGCTTCAAAAATATGAGCAAACATGATCAGCAGGTAAATCTGGATCTTGCGAAAACCATTCCTTTTTCAAAAACAAATGAACAGTTAAAGTGTTATAAATTCCCTGAAGGGGATATGGCATATGACAGCATCCACAAACTGCTGATGGCATTATCACAATACGGATTAAAAGATGATCTTCTGGTTCAGACTCTCTGTGAACAGCTTGCAGAGGGAATCTGTGATACAAAAGATTCTTCGGATAAAATAAACCGTCTGCAGGGACAGGAGTTTGGAATTTATATTTATCATGGAATATATGATATCCCAAAGAAAGGCTCAGACCATAGTGAACAGTGGGAGTCAGAAGAAATATACAGTTTCCTGATCTGTGTGGTGTCTCCGGTAGATAAAGATTACAATGCCGGAACTCCAAAATGCGGCTTTATTTTCCCGGCCTTTGAAGAACGTTCTGCAGAACCTGGAAAAATAGATATATTCTTTGAAATTCCAGAGTATCCGGACGAAGGATTTTTGAACAGGATAATAGGGCAATAATCTGAACAAGGTGCTTATTTATGAGGGAGTGAGATAGATAAATCTTAATTACACCATATGCAATTCAATTTAGTCATTTGTACACAAAATGACTAAATTGAATTGCGCTATGACTAAATTAATGATAAAATGGGAGCAAGACAATGACATTACACGCTGAGAGGATAATTGATGAGAAGTTTTGATTTTGAGAAAGAATACAGCAAATTGCTTACTCCTGATATTGTATCATATATTGCTCAGATTCATGAATATAGAGGCCGGTATTCCGCAGACAATGTACAAAAGGAATTACTGTCAGAACTGCTGGAGATTGCCAGAATACAAAGTACGGAAGCGTCTAACAGAATCGAGGGAATTATAACAACAGATGATCGGTTGAAGAAAATTGTCTGCGAGAAAACATTGCCAAAGACAAGGAGTGAAAAAGAAATTGCCGGATACAGGGATGTTCTGGCAACGATTCATGAAAACTATGAATATATTCCTGTCAGTTCAAATATGATTCTGCAACTGCACAGAGATTTGTATAAATTTAGTGTCAATGGATACGGAGGGAATTTTAAGTCTGTGGATAATGTAATCGCAGAAGAACTTCCGGATGGAACAAAAAGGGTAAGATTTCAGCCGGTTCCGGCATGGGAAACAGCAGAAACAGTCAATGATTTATGCAATGCATTTAAGGATGCTGTCAATAAGCAGTTTATGGATATACTGCTGTTGCTTCCAATGTTTATACTGGATTTTCTTTGCATTCATCCATTTAATGATGGGAACGGAAGAATGAGCCGTCTCCTGACTTTATTGATTTTGTATAAGTCGGAATATTATGTCGGTCAGTATATTAGTACTGAAAGACTGATATCAGACACAAAAGAGAATTATTATGAAGCTTTGCAGGAAAGCTCATGGGAATGGCATGAAGGCAGAAATGATTATGTCCCTTTTGTGAAATATATGTTAGGGATTATGGTTGCTGCCTACCGGGAATTTGCGGACAGGGTGGAGATTCTTATGGACAAAACAATTTCAAAATCTGATCGTATTGGAGAAATTATCAGAAGCTCCTATGGCAGGATTACGAAAGCGGAAATTGCAGCTCAATGTCCGGAAATCAGTCAGACAACCATACAGCGAACGTTGAACGAATTACTAAAGAACAATCAGATAATAAAAATAGGCGGAGGAAGATATACTTCCTATGTCTGGAACAGGGAGAACGAATGATATGGTTACCGGAGAATTAAAAAGTAAAATTGATAATTTATGGGAAATATTCTGGACAGGAGGACTGACTAATCCACTGGATGTAATTGAACAGATGACATATCTGATGTTTATCCGCGATCTGGATGATGCAGACAATGTCCATGCAAAAGAGGCGGCAATGCTTGGTTTGCCACATAAGAGTATATTTGCCGGAGAAATACAGATCGGAGACCGGAAAATTGATGGAAGCCAGCTGAAATGGAGTACTTTTCATGATTTTCCTGCTGCAAAAATGTACAGCACTATGCAGGAGTGGGTATTTCCTTTTATAAAAAATCTCCATGGAGATAAGGAAAGTGCCTATTCCAAATACATGGGAGATGCCATTTTTAAAGTACCGACCCCTTTGATGCTGGATAAGATTGTGACGACTATGGATGCCATTTATGAGCAGATGGAACAGATTAAGTCAGCAGACACCCGGGGCGATGTATATGAATACCTGCTTTCTAAACTTGCTACGGCAGGTGTAAATGGTCAGTTTCGTACACCGAGGCACATTATTCGAATGATGGTGGAAATGATGGATCCTAAGGCAGATGAAATCATCTGTGATCCGGCGTGCGGTACGTCTGGTTTTCTGGTTGCCGCAAGTGAATACCTGCGAGATAAAAAAAAGCAGGAGGTTCTTTTTGACAGACAGAATAAGGAACATTATATGAATCACATGTTCCATGGTTATGATATGGACAGAACCATGCTTCGAATCGGTGCAATGAACATGATGACCCATGGTGTGGAGAATCCATATATTGAGTACAGAGACAGTCTGTCGGATCAGAATACAGATAAGGAAAAATACAGTCTGATTCTGGCTAATCCGCCATTTAAGGGAAGTCTGGATTACGATATTGTAAGTGCAGATTTATTGAAAGTATGTAAAACAAAGAAGACAGAATTACTGTTTCTTGCACTGTTTATCCGTATGCTGAAAATTGGTGGGAGATGTGCATGTATTGTACCGGACGGAGTGCTGTTTGGTTCTTCAACTGCCCATAAAGCCATAAGAAAAGCCCTGGTAGAAGAAAACCGTCTGGAAGCAGTGATTTCCATGCCCTCCGGCGTGTTTAAACCATATGCAGGAGTATCCACAGCTATTTTGATTTTTACCAAAACCGGACATGGTGGAACTGATAAAGTCTGGTTTTATGATATGAAAGCGGATGGTTTTAGCCTTGATGATAAGAGAACAGAAACGAAAGAAAATGACATTCCGGATATCATAGAGCGTTTTAGAAACCTGGATAAAGAGACTGACCGTAAACGCACAGATCAGAGCTTCTTTGTACCAAAAGAAGAAATTGCAGAAAATGGCTATGACCTGAGCATTAACAAATACAAAGAAATCGAATATGTACCAGTAGAATACCCATCAACACAGGAAATCATGACAGAGCTGCATGAAATTGAGATGAAAATTGGCGAAGAAATGCAGGCTTTGGAAGAGTTGCTGGGGTTAAATTAAGGTTTGTAGGGATGGTAGAGATGGAAAAATATAAGCTTGGTGATATTTGTGAAATTGTATCAGGCAGTACCCCGAAAACCAATATAGATGAGTATTGGGAGGGGACTATCAAATGGATAACACCTGCAGAATTAAATGATGATACGTATATTATTACTGATAGTGTACGTAAGATTACAGAACTTGCAGTTAAAAAAACAGGATTAAAATCATTTCCAGAGGGAACAGTGATTCTTTCATCAAGAGCACCTATTGGTAAGGTGGCTATAGCTGGCTGTGAGATGTATTGTAACCAAGGATTTAAGAATCTAATTTGTTCTAAAAAAATAAATAATAAATATTTATACTGGTTCTTAAAGGGAAATACGGTTTTTCTTAATTCACTTGGGCGGGGTGCGACCTTCAAGGAATTATCTAAGTCAATTGTTTCAAACATTGAGATAAATCTTCCAGATATTGTCTATCAAAAAAAAGCAGTGGAGACATTGGAAAAAGTAAGTGAAATTATTGCTCTAAGGAAAAGAGAATTGTCTTCATTAGATGATCTCATTAAAGCCCGATTTGTCGAGATGTTTGGTGATCCGGCAACTAATCCGATGAGATGGAGCGAAACAACTATTGGTGATGAATGCTTTTATATAAAAGATGGACCTCATAAATCGTTGCCTGATATTGGAAAAGAAAATGGTGGACATCCATTCATTTCCGTTAGAAATATTGTCAATGGTTACATAGATTTTTCTACGGCAAGATACATTTCTGATGAAGATTATGCTAATGCGATAAAGAAATGTCATCCTGAAAAAGGTGATATGCTTTATAGCAAAGGTGGAACAACTGGAATCGCAAAATTGATAGATATTGATGAAGAATTTGCGAACTGGGTCCATGTCGCAGTGTTAAAATTTGATAAGTCTAAATTAAATGGAATTTTTTTTGAAAATATGCTGAATGGAGATTATTGTTTTGAACAATCTCAGAGGCTGACTAAGGGGATTGCGAATAGAGATTTGGTGCTTAGTGCAATGGCGCAGATAAAGATGTATCGTCCACCAATGGAGATTCAGAAACAATTCGCAGACTTCGTCAACCAAGTCGACAAATCTAAAGTTGCAATTCAAAAAGCATTGGATAAAACCCAGATGCTATTTGATTCGTTAATGCAGGAATATTTCGGATAGGAGGGAAGTTTGTGCAGGATTACAAAAAATGGTTGGTTGAGAGATTTATAATTGAACGGAAACGCTTTGACAGATCTGGTGTATATGCTTACACACAGCGTGCCATGGCATATAATTCCAATAAAATTGAAGGAAGCACACTTACTCCGGAACAGACAGCCTCTCTTTTTGACAGTGGAACATTACCGCAAAGTGATGACTATTACAGAGCCAAAGATGTTGAAGAAATGAACGGCCATTTTCTTATGTTCAATTACATGCTTGATACCCTTGATGAAGAGTTGACACCGGAACTAATCAAACATCTGCATTATGAATTAAAGACCGGAGTATTCGAAGACAGAGCGAATGGATATGCAATTGGTGATTATAAAAAGCGTCCAAATATGGTAGGGATGTATCGAACAACGTTGCCACAGGATGTTGAGATGGAAATGAACCAATTACTAAAGTGGTATAGAGAACAGAATAAAAATATGAGAACCCTTGCGGAATTTCATGCCAAATATGAGGCAATTCATCCTTTCCAGGATGGAAATGGAAGAACCGGAAGGATGATCATGTTTCGGGAAAGTCTAAAGAATCCGGATATTCTTCCATTTATTGTATTGGATGAGAATCGAAGTCAATATATTGATGGACTTAAACAATATAGAGAAGAGCAGAAAGTAGACAAGCTTGTCTCATTAATGCAGAAAGAAGCTGAGGAATATTATCAGCAATGCAAATACTTTATGGGCTAATGCATTTTGTACAAAGGATGCATTAAAATGTCTTGAATACAGAGATTGTGAGGTGCTTTAATGGTAGGACTCGGACGGGAAGATAAGAAAGATAATGATCTGTTTTACACTTGCAGTCTGATTGACTATATTTCGCGGAAAACGAAAAATATTCGTGCAGATGTAGTAAATCAATTAGGCAGGAAACGTCTGGAGAAAATCTATGATCTGGCAGATGTGTATCATTGTGATAATATTGATCAGGTTAGTGAAGATTTTATTGCAGAGGCGCACATACCAACAGGGAGGTTCGATAATGTCAAGGAATGCAAATATTCAATTCCCTCTCATTGGGATATTGGAAAAGTATATAAACGCTTGATAAAACAGGTAGCTGCCAGCGAGAAAATAGAGGTAGTTGATGCACTGATCAAGGTTTATAATTCCTTTATCAGCGAAAAAATAGATGATTATAACAGTAGTGTTTACTATGAAAATCCATCTTATATTTATGAAAGTTACAGAGAAAATAAAATGTTATAAAAACAATGGTTGAAGGATGCTGGTATAAAGAGGGAGTATACCAGCATGGAAGAAAAAGTTGTAAAAATATTAAATGAGATGTCAGAATACCTTTCTATTGCACAGATGAAAAAACTTCAGGAAGTAATGCTAAAAGTATGTGCAGAGAATGAAGCTGATAAAGTAGAGATTCCAAACAAAGATTTTCTGGAAATGTTTCTGGATGCCAAGAAAATAGAAGGATGTTCAGAAAGAACCTTGCAGTATTATCGGGTAACAGTGGAGCATTTACTTTCCCAAATGGGAAATTCTGTGCGAAAAGTTACAACCGAAGAGATACGGACATATCTGGCTGATTATCAGAAAAACAGCAATTGTTCTAATGTTACCATTGATAATATTCGAAGAAATATATCAAGCTTTTTTTCATGGCTTGAGGAAGAAGATTATATTCTGAAAAGTCCAATGAGAAGGATACATAAAATTAAAACAAAGACAGTGGTAAAGAATACGATTTCCGATGAAAGTATCGAGAAACTGAGAGATCATTGTACGGAAATCAGGGATCTGGCCATTATTGATCTGCTGTATTCCACAGGAATCCGAGTTGGAGAACTGGTTAATTTGAATATAGATGATATTGATTTGGAAGGCAGGGAGTGTATTGTATATGGAAAAGGTGATAAGGAACGCAGGGTATATTTTGACGCCAAGGCAAAGGTACATCTGAAAGAATATATTGAAGGTCGAAAAGACGAAAATAAAGCATTATTTGTGACCCTAGATGCGCCATATGACAGATTGAAAATCAGTGGAGTAGAAATAAGATTACGTCAGTTAGGCAGAAAATTGGATTTGGAAAAAATACACCCGCATAAGTTCAGACGGACTATGGCAACCAGAGCTATTGATAAAGGAATGCCTATTGAACAGGTGCAAAAAATACTTGGACATTCACAAATTGACACAACTATGCAGTATGCAATGGTTAATCAGAACAATGTAAAAACATCTCATCAAAAGTACATGAGTTAATATTACAGTATTTAGATGAGGCTGTGAACGCCCGATTTGTCGAGATGTTTGGAAATCCAGCAACGCCAGGAGATAAATTTAAAACTTGCAAGCTAGGCGAAGTAGCTGATGTTAAATCCAGCCATCGAGTATTTACAACAGAATTTGTTGCTGAAGGAGTTCCATTTTATAGAGGCACGGAGATAGGTGTTTTGGCATCAGGGCAGCAGCCGGAAGATTCTTATAGAATTAGCATGGAACATTATCGCAAGATTGCAAGTGATGATTCAAAACCTATGCGTGGAGATTTACTTTTACCGTCAATATGCAATAAAGGACAAGTTTGGATGGTTGATACGGATGAACCATTTTACTATAAAGACGGCCGAGTTCTGTGTATTTCTCCAGAACGATCAGTATTTGATTCAAGATATCTTCAATTTTACATGAAGTTGCGAACCGAAGCAGAATATCCAAAGTTAGGTTCAGGATCAACTTTTGCTGAATTTAAAATTTTTCAGTTAAAAGAGTTGGAGGTGGACATACCTCCGATGAATTCTCAGAAATCATTTGATTTGTTTGCTGACCAAGTCGACAAATCTAAATTGTATAAAATTTCAACCCTACAATTCCCCTGTATCCCAGGGTGAAAAAACATAAGATTCGGGAGGTGTCAGTATGACTAATTTTGATTTCCTGAAAAATGAACCAAAGTTTAAAGATTTTGCAGATGTAGCAATCTCTGCGGAAAGGATTTTTCAGTTTGATTATGCGGCATCTGTGCTTAACTGCAGACGGGCAATGGAATTTGCTGTCAAATGGATGTATTCTGTGGACAGTGCTCTTTTCATGCCATGGGATGACAGACTGGTCAGTCTTATGAGTACAGATGAATTCAGGGATATTATAGATGCAGATCTTTTGAAACGTATGGAATTTATACGCAAAACAGGTAATTTTGCAGCCCATACCGGTCAGAAAGTAAAGAAGGAACAGGCAGAATTGTGTCTGCAAAATCTATATATTTTTCTGGATTTTGTTGCTTATTGTTACGCAGATCATTACACTGTCAGCAATTATGATTCTACATTACTGCAGGAAAATTCTGCTCATACAGCGGATCAGTCAGTTAGTCAGCCGGTCGGCGATCGGGCTGGTCAGTCAGAAACTGATCTGAAACTGGAACAATTGTTAAAGGAAAATGCTGCCCTGAGGGAAGAACTGACTGCCCGTCGTGAAGAACAGCAGCAGACATACGTGACTAAACCACTGGATATTTCAGAATATGAAACCCGAAAGATCTACATTGATTCTATGCTGCAGGATGCAGGATGGACTGAGGGACAGAACTGGATAAATGAATACAGGATTCCGGGTATGCCAAATAAGTCACAGGTCGGATATGCAGATTATGTTCTCCTTGGTGATGATGGTAAGATCCTGGCTGTGATAGAAGCCAAGAGAACCTGTGCAGATGTGGCAAAGGGCAGGCAGCAGGCGAAGTTATATGCTGATCTGATTGAGCAGAAACAAGGCAGAAGACCGGTAGTATTTCTCACCAATGGTTTTGATGTCCGTATCTGTGATAACCAGTATCCGGAGAGAAAAATTGCAGCAATTTATTCCAAACGGGATCTGGAAAAATTGTTTAATCTCAGACAGATGCGCTCAGGTTTGGGACAGATTTCCATAGACAAAAACATAGCAGGACGATATTATCAGGAGGCTGCGATTAAGGCAGTCTGTGACAGTTTTGACACCAGAAATCGCAGAAAAGCTCTCCTTGTTATGGCTACAGGTTCGGGAAAGACACGTACAGTTATTGCACTTTGCAAGGTATTGTCAGAGCAGGGATGGGTAAAAAATATTCTTTTCCTGGCAGATCGTAATTCACTGGTAACACAAGCTAAGCGAAGCTTTGTCAATTTGCTGCCGGATTTATCTGTTACAAATTTGTGCGAAGAGAAAGATAACTATGCAGCTCATTGTGTTTTTTCTACTTATCAGACCATGATAAACTGTATAGATACGATTCAGGACAAAGAGGGAAAATTGTTTACCTGCGGACATTTTGATTTGGTGATCTGTGATGAAGCACATCGTTCCATTTACAATAAATACAGGGATATTTTTAATTATTTTGATGCTCCGCTGATTGGGCTGACAGCTACTCCAAAAGATGAAATTGACAAAAATACCTATGAAATCTTTGAACTGGAGAACGGTGTCCCTACTTATGGCTATGAGCTTGCGCAGGCAGTAAAGGATGGTTATCTGGTTGACTTTATGTCTGTGGAGACTACACTGAAATTTATAGAGCATGGAATAGTATATGATGAATTATCTCCGGAAGATAAGGAAGCCTATGAGGATACCTTTGAGGATGAAAACGGTGAAATGCCGGACAGTATTGGCTCAGCAGCATTAAATGAATGGCTTTTTAATGAGGATACCATAAAGAAGGTTTTACATATCCTGATGACGAACGGATTAAAGATAGATTATGGAAACAAGATTGGAAAGACCATTATTTTTGCGAAAAATCACCGTCATGCAGAGAAAATATATGAGGTGTTCGGAAAAGAATATCCACATCTGACAGGATATGCCATGGTGATTGATAATCGCCTGAAATATGCACAGAGTGCGATTGATGAGTTTTCGGATTCAAAGAAGCTTCCTCAGATAGCAATCTCTGTAGATATGCTGGATACGGGAATTGATGTGCCGGAAGTTTTGAATCTGGTATTTTTCAAAAAGGTTATGAGTAAGGCGAAATTCTGGCAGATGATCGGGCGAGGTACCCGTTTGTGCCCGGCCCTGATGGATGGAGAGGATAAGCAGAAATTCTATATTTTTGAGCTTGAATGAAAAAGTAAATTCTACATTCTAACACACCTTGATTTTATGCGGGATTAAATTCTATTTTCGGAGATAC